>CAZDEF010000028.1:0-31750 GCA_964504385.1 uncultured Oscillospiraceae bacterium | reverse complement strand
TGGAGGATATCACCGTGGGCATGCAGCAGCGCGTGGAGATCCTCAAAATGCTCTACCGCGACAATGAAGTGCTCATTTTCGATGAACCCACCGCCGTGCTGACCCCGCAGGAGATCGACGAGCTGATGGAGATCATGCGCGGCCTCACCCGCGAGGGCAAGAGCATCCTGTTCATTTCGCACAAGCTCAACGAGATCATGGCGGTTTCCGACCGCGTAACGGTGCTGCGCAAGGGCCGCTATGTAGGCACGGTGGACACCGCCTCCACCACCCAGGCGGAGCTCAGCCGCATGATGGTGGGCCGCCCTGTGCAGCTGGTGGTGGAAAAGCAGGACGCCCAGCCCGGCAGCGACGTGCTGACGGTGGAGCACCTGTGCGTGCCGTCCAAGCTGTACAAGCGCGATGCGGTGCACGATGTATCCTTCCATGTGCGCGAGGGCGAGATCGTGTGCATCGCCGGTATTGACGGCAACGGCCAGACCAATCTGGTCTATGCGCTGACCGGGCTGGAGAAGCCCTCCAGCGGCCAAGTGAACCTCTGCGGCAGGAACGTGACCACGCTGCCTGTGCTGGAGCACAGCCGCAGCGGCATGAGCCATATTCCGGAGGATCGCCACAAGCATGGCTTGATCTTGGACTTTACGCTGGAACAGAACATGGTGCTGCAGCGCTTTCAGGAGCCCCGCTTCCAGCAGAAAGGTTTCATCCGTTTTGATGCGGTGCGCGCCTATGCCGATCAGCTGATCGAGCAGTACGATGTGCGCAGCGGTCAGGGCGCGGTGACCACAGTGCGCAGCATGTCCGGCGGCAACCAGCAGAAGGCGATCGTTGCCCGTGAGATCGACCGCGACCTGCCGCTCATCGTGGCGGTGCAGCCCACCCGCGGCTTGGACGTGGGCGCGATCGAATACATCCATGGTCAGCTGGTGAAGCAGCGCGACGAAGGCAAGGCCGTGCTGCTGGTCTCCCTCGAACTGGATGAGGTGATGAACCTGTCCGACCGCATTCTGGTGATGTACGAGGGCGAGATCGTGGGCGAATTCGATCCCAAACAGGTCACGGTGGAAGAACTGGGCCTGTACATGGCGGGCGCGAAGCGTCAGGAGGTGGCAAAGGCATGAACGAAAAGCTCAGGCAATTCTGGCACAAGGATGGCACCCGCTCGGTGATGGCGTCGCTGCTGTCCATCATCATCGGTCTGGCGGCGGGCAGCGTGCTGATCCTTGTGGTGGGTCTGTGCAACCCGACGCTCGGCTTCAAGAGCGCCATGGACGGCATCCGGCTGGTGTTCCTCGGTCTGCTGTCCACGGGCCGCAGCGCGGCTGGCGCGCTGACCTTCGGCTTTAACCCCGCAAGCGTGGGCAACCTGCTGTTCCGTGCAACGCCGGTGATCCTGACCGGCTTGTCCGTGGCAGTGGCCAACAAGACCGGCCTGTTCAACATTGGCGCTCCGGGCCAGTACTTGGCCGGTACGGCGGCCACGCTGCTCATTGCCCTCAGCCTGCCGGTGAAGGACAGCGCGCTGGTCACGTTCCAGCTCGCGCAGGGCATGGCTGAACCGGTGCTGTATTTCCCCGCATGGCTGGTGTGGGTGCTGGCGTTTGCGGGCGGCATGCTGGCGGGCGCTGTGTGGGGTTCGATCCCCGGCTTGCTCAAGTCGCTGCTGAACATCAACGAGGTCATCGCCTGCATCATGACCAACTGGATCGCAGCCAATCTGGTGACGTGGGTGTTTGACGTGTCCAGCTTCAAGAACATCATCGAAAACACCAAAACGTCCTATATTTACAAGACCACCGCCAACAGCGTATCCACCTCCAAAATGGGGCTGGACAGGCTGTTCCCCGGTTCGCAGGTGAACGGCGGCATCCTCATCGCCATCGTGCTGGCGGTGCTGGTGTACATCCTGCTCACACGCACCACGTTCGGCTATCAGCTCAAGGCCTGCGGCTCCAACCGCTTTGCCGCGCGCTATGCCGGTATCAAGGATAAGCGCAACATCGTGTACTCCATGGCGATCGCAGGCGCGATGGCCGGTGCGGCCGGTTCGCTGTATTACCTCAGCGGCAATACCGAGTTCTTCTGGTCCACCTATCAGCAGCTGCCCGCTGTAGGCTTCAACGGCATTCCCGTTGCGCTGCTGGCCTCCAACAACCCCATCGGCGTCATCTTTGCGGGCCTGTTCATGTCCATGCTGGATATCTCCGGCCTGCAGCTGACCAACCTGACCGCTTACAACGAATACATCACGGACGTCATCATCGCCGTGATCGTGTACCTGAGCGCGTTCTCGCTGGTGATCAAGATGCTGCTGAACGGTCGACGCAAGAAGTCCGGAAAGGGGGCGCTGAAATGAGTTTTCTGATTCGACAGACCCTGATCTATGCGGTTCCTCTGATGATCGTGGCGCTGGCAGGCGTGTTTGCCGAACGCAGCGGCATCATCAATCTGGCGCTGGAAGGCATCATGATCTTTGGCGCGTTTGCGGGCGTGCTGTTTGTGCGGCTGGTGCAGCAGTGGGGTTGGTTTGATGCAGCCAAGGCTGCCGGAGACTGGATGGCCTTGCAGGGCTTCATGGTGCTGGCCATGCTGGTAGCGGCGGCGCTGGGAGCGCTGTTTTCGCTGCTGCTGGCTTTTGCGGCCATCAACCTGCGGGCAGACCAGACCATCGGCGGCACGGCGCTGAACCTGATGGCTCCCGCGCTGGTGCTGTTCCTTGTGCGCATGATCGCCAACCAAAACACCCTGCAGATGTTCACCGGCGACTCCGCCAGCTGGTTCATGGTCAAAAAGAGCATGTTCGGCTATGGCCGCACCGATCCCATCGGTTTCATGGCCGATACCTTCCTGAACAAGGTGTACTTCGCCACCTACATTTGCATCATCGTCTTTGTGATCCTGTCCGTCATCCTGTACAAGACCCGCTTCGGTCTGCGCCTGCGCTCCTGCGGTGAAAACCCCCAGGCCTCCGACAGCCTTGGCATCAACGTGGTGCGGATGCGCTATGCGGGCACCACCATCTCCGGCGCGCTGGCTGGCATGGGCGGCTTTGTGTACGCGCTGACTACGGCCAACTGCTCCGCCAACGGTGATGTGGCCGGCTTTGGCTTCCTTGCGCTGGCTGTGATGATCTTTGGCAACTGGAAGCCGCTGAACATTGCCGGTGCGGCGCTGCTGTTCGGCCTGTTCAAGTGTGTGGCTGCCAGCTACGCCAGCTTGGATATCAACGGCGACGGCATCTATCTGCTGAAGAACCTGAACATCAACACCAATTTCTACCGCATGCTGCCCTATCTCATCACGCTGATCGTGCTGGCCTTCACTTCCAAGTCCAGCCGAGCCCCCAAGGCGGAGGGCATCCCCTACGACAAGGGAACGAGATAAACGTCCGTATGCTGCCTGCAGCCCGTCAACGCTCCACCGAGCGCTGGCGGGCTGCTTGACGTTCCGCCTCAGTTTTTACATGCTGCAATTTCCAAACAGCGCGATGTGTGGTATACTGAAAGATGGTGAGCTATGCATATGCACCGGAAGGAGAGGCCCTGCATGAAAAAATGGAGAAGGTTCCTGCTGATCGCGGCGGCGCTGTGCTGCGTGTGGGGCTTGGGCTGTGCGGAGGAGCTGGTGGCGCGCGTGCCGGTGAACGGTGGCGCGGCGGAGATCGCAGCCAGCACGGTGGAGGATGAAACGTGGCTGCTGCTGCCGTCGTTTGCATCGGCGGATACCCTTACGCTGACGCTGGACGGACAGCCGGTAACGCTGGACGGCAGCAGCGTTGTGAGCGCGCAGGGCGAGACCCTGATGGAGATCAGCGTGATAATCTCCCAAAACCTGCGCGCGCTGTTCCTGTTCAGCGATGATCCAATCGAGCAGGGACGGGCCTATATTGACGGAAGCGAAAAGCACACCGCCCGGACGACGGGGCGCATGGTGCTGGTGGATGCGCAGGGGCGTGTGGCTCATGCCGCCGGGATCGACGTGCTGCGCGGACGCGGCAATTCCACATGGACGGTGGAGAAGAAGCCCTATCATCTCAAGCTGGATGCGCAGGTGGATCTGCTGGATGTGGGGCAGCCGTCGCGCAAGTGGGTGCTGCTGGCCGATGCGATCGATGGCACGCTCCTGCGCAATCTCATGACGCTGGATCTGGCGCGGGAGCTGGGCATTGCATCCACGCCCCACGCAGAGCATGTGGATCTGTATTACGACGGCGAATACCGCGGCACCTATCTGCTGTGCGAGAAGATTGAAGTGGGCGAATTTGGCGTGGATGAGCTGGATTACGATCAGCTGCTGCAGCGCCTCAACCGCACGGTCGGCCTGAACGATCTGGACGCGCTGCCCACGGCGGAGGCCCTCAACCGCTTCGGCAATCAGACAACCTACACGGAGGGCATGCTGGAGGCCGATCTGCCGTCCTCCGGTGCCTACTTTCTGGAAACGGAGGGTGGGACTGTGCCCTCCGACCGCTGCTGGTTCTTCCTGTCGGACGGCTCTACCTATGCGCTAAAGAGCCCTGAAAACGCCAGCCGGAAAATGCTGGCCTACATCAGCGAGCGGCTGCAGGAGGCGCGCGATACCCTTGTGTACGGCGGCGTGAACCCGGATACCGGCCGTTCCGTGGAGGAGGACTTTGACGTGGACGGCTTTGCCCGTGCGGCGCTGCTGCAAGAGCTGGCCTATAATCCGGACAGCTACGAACGGTCGTGCTTCTTTGTGCTGCCTGCGGGCGAAACGCGTTTCGAAAGCGGCCCCATCTGGGATTTTGACCTGTCGTGGCGCTACCGCACCAATCTGGCCAATGCCAATGGGCACGAGCTGCAGAAGATGGAAGGCTGGCTGCCGGATCTCTATGGCACGGATGCGGTGTGGACAAGGATGGGGGAGATCTGGCAGGAGGAGCTGTATCCCCTTGTGCGCGATGTGCTGCTGGGGGAGAAGCAGGGGACCTATCTGCGCTCCATCGACGACTATGCGGCGTGGATCGAGGCTTCGCGGCGGATGAACGCCGTGATCTGGGACACGCATGAGCTGACCCGCCTTGTGTACGGCGCGGATTACGAGGCGGAGATCGGCCTGCTCAAGCGCTACCTGACCGAGCGCAGCGAGTGGTTCGGCACGCAGCTGCAGACCCGAACCGTCGATCCGGAACGGGTGGATCTGCGCGTGCGGGCCGAATTCATGGCCTTCGGCGATTATCTGGAAGTGGAGGCTTATCCGTGGAGCCGCGCCGAGGTGGCGTGGTTCGACCGGCATCAGCTGACCGAAGCCACGGAGGAGGCGTATGCCCGCTGGCAGATCGATATCGCCATCCGTCCCGCGCCGGGGCATGCTTTTGAAGCCCCGCAGATCACCGTGAACGATGTGCCGGTGGACTGCCGGCTGGGGGAGGACGGGCTGGCCTATGTGACGGTCTGCATGATGGATCTGTCCTACCGGCCCGCGGATTATTATGGCGAGGACATGGGCATGGTGTTTGACCCGGATTATTATGCGGCGCAGCATCCAGACATTGCGGAGGAATGCGAAAACGACGCGCAGCTGCTGCTGGAGTATTTCTGCGACGAGGGCATGTACGAAGGCCAGATGGGCAACGCCTTCTTCGATCCTGCCGAGGTCGCGCACAAGAACCCCTACCTGCTGGAAATGCTGGGCGAGGACTGGTGGAATTATTACACGGAGTTTATCTACTACGGCTACGAGGAAGGCTGGCTGAAGGACGGCAAGACCTTCCTCCCGCCGGTCGTGACCGAATGAGGAGGAACCCCATGAAACGATGGCTGATCCTGTTGACGCTGGCGCTGTGCTGCCTGAGCGGCTTTGCACTGGGCGAGGAGACGGCGGTGGCTGCTGAAAGGGACATTTCGCTTTCACCGCTGCGCGCCGTGCTACCCGTGCAGGGAACGGAGGTGGAGATCTGCGCGTCGGTGGTGGATGGGGAAACGTGGCTGTTGCTGCCCGCCTTTGCCGATGTGTCGCAGATGCAGCTGTATGTGAACGATCAGCCTGTGACGTATCAGCTGGAGGAAGGCACGCTCACGGCCGGAGAGATCGAAGCCGGGGTGATGCAGTCGGCCGATCTGCGCACGCTGTTTCTCCTCAGCGACGACCCGGTGGAGCAGGGACGGGACTATATTGACAACTGCGAGCGGCATTCGCACTATACCACCGCCTCCATGGCCATCATCGATCCGGATGGCCATGTGGATCACGCAGGCAAGATCCGCAAGCTGCGCGGCCGCGGCAATGGCACATGGGGCGGACAGAAAAAGCCCTATCAGTTCAAGCTGGAAGAACCGATGGATCTGCTGGATACGGGGCTGGCGGACGAGATGGAGCGCACATGGGTGCTGCTGGCCGAAGCGTCCGACCAGACGATGCTGCACAACCGCATCACGCTGGATCTGGGGCTGGAACTGGGGCTGACTGAAACCGCGCACAGCGAACATGTGGATCTGTACTATGATGGTGAATACCGGGGCACCTATCTGCTGACCGAGAAGGTGGAGATCGGCGAAGGCCGCGTGGACGAGCGGGACTATGAAAAGCTGATCGCTCAGTGGAACGACAAGGTGGGCCAGACCGATCTGAGCGGGCTGCCCGTGGGGGAGAGCCGGAACCGTTTCGGCAATGCCTACACCTATCTGGAAGGCGTGGTGGAATCCGCCTCGCCGGATGCAGGCGCGTATCTGGTGGAGATGGAATCCAGCTACACCCTGTCCGAAAAGTGCTGGTTTACGCTTGACGATGGGCAGATGCTTTCCCTCAAGAACCCCGAAAGCGCCACGCAGACCATGGTGGATTACATCAGCACCCGTCTGCAGGAGGCGCGCGATACCCTCACCGCAGGCGGCGTTCATCCCGAAAATGGGCGGACGATCGAGGAGGACTTCGATGTGGACGCCTTTGCTCGCACTCTGCTCATTCAGGAATTGAGCTACAATTACGATGGCTACCGCTATTCATCCTCTTTCTTCGTGCTGCCGGCGGGCGAGAGCCGCTTCCGCCCCGGCCCGCTGTGGGATTTTGATATCGCCTACCGATACCTGTCCAACGGCCTGTGCGCAAACGGCGTGGGTTTCAAGGAGACCAGCGGCTGGATGTATGACTTCTACCAGTGCCCGGCCTTTGTGGAGGCGGCGCGGAAAATCTACTGCGACGAGCTGTACCCCATGGTGCGCGAGATCCTGCTGGGCAGCAAAGAGGGACGCTGGCTTCAGCCGCTGGACGCCTATGTGGAGCAGATCGAGGCATCCCGGCAGATGAACGCCGTGCTGTGGACGCGCAGCACCCTCAACCGCTATGTGTACGCCCTTGACCACGCAGGCGAGGTTGAGCTGCTGCGCCGTTTCCTGACCGAACGCAGTGAATGGCTGTATGAGGTGTTTCGTGCAGAGCCGGATGAAAACCGCATCGACCTGTGGGCAAGCGCCACCTACGGCCACACCGGCGAGAGCCTGCTGGTGCAGGAGAAGCCGTGGAACGCGCTCAAGGTGACGGACGTGTGGTACGAGCAGATGACCGAAGCCACGGAGGAGGAATATGCGTGGTGGCAGCTGTGGATCTGGCTGGAAAGCCCGGAGGGCATGCAGCCGGTCGTCACGCTCAACGGCACGGAACTGGCCTGTCAGGCGATCGAGGACGGCAGTATCTGCGTGGGCGCGGCATTTCAGGATCCCTCCTACCGCCCGGTGGATTATTACGGCGAGGACATCGGCATGATCTTCAACTACGATGTGTACATCCAGAATTATCCTGAAGTGGCCGAGAAATGCGGGGATGATTCGCAGGCCGTGATGGATTACTTCTGCGATGAGGGCATGTATGAGGATCAGATGGGCAACGCTTTCTTCCGCCCCAGCGAAGTGCTGGCGGCCTATCCGGAGATGGAATATGTGCTGGGCGAGGACTGGTGGCTGTATTACAGCGAGTTCCTCTCCTATGGCTATGAGGTCGATAAATGGCTGATGTATATGGGCAAGTGCTACTGGCCCGAAGTGACGGGCATGCTGTGAACGGAAAGGAACGCTGCACAATGAAGCATCTGTGGAAGATTCTTGCGCTGCTGGCGGCGCTGTGCCTGCTGGCTGCGTCCGCTGCGGCGGAGGAAGCCATTTGGGAGGAAGAAGCGGAAAGCGCGGTGGCGGTTTCCGCGCTGAAGGCCGAAGTGCGGGCAGAAGGTGCGACGCTGGATGTGTACGCCACCAGCATCGACGGCACGCTGTGGCTGTTCCTGCCCGCCTTTGCCGATGCGGACGAGCTGAACCTGAGCCTGAACGGCGAAGCGGTGCAGTGGCAGCCTGCGGCGCAGGAAAACGGCGCGGTCTGCGGTCGGGCCGTGTGTGCGGACGGAACGGAGCTGCCCCTGCGGGTGATGCGATCCGCCAATGTGCGCGCGTTGTTTCTGTTCAGCGCGGATCCGGTGGAGCATGGGCGGGCCTATATCGAAAACTGTGAGCGCCACGTCAACCGCACCACCGGCTCTGTCACCATCGTCAGCCCGGATGGCACGGTGGATCACGCCGGAGGACTGCGCCAGCTGCGCGGACGCGGCAACTATACATGGCAGCGCGAAAAGAAGCCCTATCAGTTCAAGCTGGAAGATAAGGCCGATCTGCTGCTGACCGGCGACCGATCCGAGCGGAACCGCACATGGGTGCTGCTGGCGGAAACCTCCGATGGAAGCCTGCTGCGCAACCGCGTGACGATGGATCTGGCGCTAGAACTGGGCATATCCGAAACACCGTTTTCCGAGCATGTGGATCTGTATTACGACGGCGAATACCGCGGCGCCTACCTGCTGACCGAAAAGGTAGAGGTGGGCGAAGGACGCATTGAAGTGACGGATTACGACGAGATGATGGAGATCTGGAACGGATCCGCGGGGATCGCCGACATGGAACAGCTGGAGGTGGGCGTTGCGCAGACGAAGTACGGCACGGATTTTACCTACATTCAGGGCGTGGCTGAAGCGGAGGATCCCGCCGTGGGCGCCTTTGTGATGGAAATGGAGCACGAAGGCAACACGCTGAGCGACCGGTGCTACCTGCGCATGGAGGACGGCAGCGTGATCGCCGCAAAGAATCCTGAAAATCCATCCGAAAACATGATGCGCTATGTGAGCGAACGCCTGATCGAGGCACGCCGCACACTGCAGAATGGCGGCGTGAACCCTGACAACGGCCGCACCCTTTCCGATGATTTCGATGTGGAAGCGTTCGCGCGGCTGCTGCTGCTCAATGAACTGGCCTACAACACCGATAGTTACTATTATTCCTCCTCGTGGTTCATCCTGCCGGCGGGCGAGACCCGCTTCCGCCCCGGCCCCGCGTGGGACTTTGATCTGGCGTGGCGCTATTTTCAGAAGGGGGTAAACGGCGGAGGCATGGGCGTGAAGGATCAGACGGGCTGGCATACCGAATTCTACCGCTGCCCGGAATTCATGGCGGCCATGCGGCGCATCTATCAGGAAGAGCTGTATCCCATCGTTACGGATATCCTGCTGGGCGGACAGAAGGGAACCTACCTGCGTCCCCTGCGGGAATATGCCGATGAGATCGCCGTCTCGCGCGCCATGAACGATGTGCTGTGGGACTGCGAGATCTATTCCTACCATATTTATGGCGACACGCCCGCAGAAGAGGTCGATCTGCTGGAGCAGTTCATCCGGGAGCGCAATGCTTGGCTTTACGATGCTGTGACAGACGGCGAAAACGAGATCACCCTGTGGGCCTATGCCGGATACCTGCATGTGCAGGATACGCTGAAGGTGTATGCGTGCCCGTGGAACCATGTGTCCGTGTACGCCGCGACCTGCGAACAGCTGACCGAGGCCACGGAGGAGGACTACGCCACATGGGCGCTTCAGGTATGGCTCGAGCCGGAGGCGGGCTATGCGTTCGACGCGCCGACCGTCACCCTCAACGGCACGCCCGTGGATGCGCAGGTGGCGCAGGACGGCATGGTGTATCTCTATGCCGTGTTTGAAGATCCGTCCTACCGGCCGGTGGATTACTGGGGCGAGGACATCGGTCTGTTCTACGATCCGGACGTGTATGCGCAGAATTATCCCGAGATCGCCGCGCAGTATGAAGAGGATCCGGAGGGGCTGATGACGTACTTCTGCGATGATGGCATGTATGAGGATCAGATGGGCAACGCCTTCTTCCGCCCCAGCGAGGTGCTGGCCTATAACCCGGAGCTGCTGGGCGTGCTGGGCACGGACTGGGATCTGTATTACTGGGAGTTTTCCTTCTGCGGCTGGGAGGAAGGCTGGATGCGCAATGTGGACAGGCACTTCGCGCTGACATGCGTGGATGCGGCTGAATGACGCAAAGGAGGCAACCGCCTTTGAAACGATACTGGATGATCGCCGCGCTGGCGCTGCTGCTGGCGCTGGCCTGCACCGCGCAGGCGCAGACCGTGGAGTTGCCCGTGGGCAGCGGGAGCGTGAGCATTGAAACCAAAGAGCTGTGGGAGCAGCAGTGGCTGTTCCTGCCTGCCTTTGCCGATCGGGCGGCGCTGTTCCCCGGCGCGGGGGACATGGGCGATGGAGTATGGGCTGTTGTGGATGAAAACGGCGAGCCTCTCTATATCCTGCAGTCGGCCAATCTGCGGGCGCTGTTCCTGATGAGCGACGACCCCGAGAACGAAGGCCGCGCGTATGTGGAGAATTGCGAGAAGCACGAAAACCGTACCACTGGCAGCATTGCACTGGTGGCGGAGGACGGAACGCTCAGCTACGCGGGCGATCTCAGGCAGATCCGCGGGCGCGGCAACGGCACATGGCATCACCCCAAGCGCCCCTATCAGATCAAGCTGGAGGAAAAGGTGGATCTGCTGGGCACCGGCGACACCGCCGAAAGAAACCGTACATGGGTCTTGTTGGCCGAAGCCACCGACGGCACCATGCTGCACAACAAGCTGGCGCTGGATCTGGGGCTGGAGCTGGGCATGGAGAACACTTCGCACAGCGAATTTGTGGATCTGTACTACGATGGCGACTACCGCGGCACCTACCTGCTGGCGGAAAAGGTGGAGATCGGCACGGGCCGGGTCGAAGGCCGCGATTACGATGACCTGATCGAGGAATGGAACCAAAACGCCGGGATCAGTGATCTGCGATCACTGAGTGTAGGCAATGCTGTTAACAGCAGCGGAAATGTGTTTACCTACATTCAGGGCCTGCAGGACAGCGACTGGCTGAACGCCGGCGCATACATGCTGGAAATGGAAAGCCCGAACGGCAGCACGCTGAGCGACCGGTGCTGGTTTCGCATGGGGGATGGATCCACCGTGGCGCTGAAAAACCCGGAAAACGCCAGCGAAGCGATGGTGCGCTACATTTCCGACAAGCTCACCGCTGCCCGCGCCACCCTGCAAAACGGCGGCGTGAACCCGGACAGCGGGCAATCCATCGAGGATGATTTCAATGTGGACGCGTTTGCGCGCCTTGCGCTCATCAATGAGCTGGCCTACAATCTGGACGGCTTTGCATGGTCATCCACATGGTTTGTGCTGCCGCAGGAATCCGACCGGTTTGAACCCGGCCCCGCGTGGGACTTTGATCTGGCATGGCGCTACCTGACCAGCGGCAAGAACGCCAACGCCGTGGGCGTGAAGGACAAAACGGGCTGGCTGCCGGACTTCTACCGGTGCAAAGCGTTTTCCGACCGCATGTATGAGATCTACCGCGACGAGCTCTACCCCATGATCACGCAGATCCTGCTGGGCGAAAACGAAGGGAAGTATCTGCGGCCCATCCGTGCGTATGCGCAGGAGATCGAGCAGTCGGCGTACCTCAACAGCTTTCTGTGGGCCACCGTGCCGGACGGCCGGTTGGTGTACGGCGAAGACCGCGAGGAGGAGCTGGCGCTGCTGGAGCAGTTCATCACCCAACGCAGCGAATGGCTTCACCGCGTGATCGTGCAGGAGCACGAAAGCGGCGCGGACGGCGTGGAGCTGAGCTTCGAGGTCATCTGGGGCCACCCGCAGAACGGGCTGGATATCCGCGTGATCCCGTGGAGCGATGTGCAGCTGGTCAGCTATGAAAGCGCCGTCTGGCAGAAAGCCACTGAGGAAACGTACGGCATCTGGCAGGTGGAGATGATCTTTGAGCCGCGGGAGGGCATGGCATTTGAAGGCATGACCGCCATTGTCAACGGCGTGGAAATGGAAGCCGAACGGATGGAGGATGGGCGCATGCGCCTGCTGATCGGCTTTGAGGATCCATCCTACCGGCCGGTGGATTACTATGGCGAAGATATCGGCCTGATCTATAACTACGATGTGTACATCCAGAATCACCCCGAGGTGCTGGAGATCGCTGGCGAGGATCCCGAGGCCGTGATGGACTATTTCTGCGATGAAGGCATGTACGAAAACCACAAGGGCAACGCCTTCTTCTGCCCGTCGGATATCCTGCTGTACAACAGCTATCTGGAGGAAATGCTGGGCACCGACTGGCAGAACTATTACTGGGAGTTCCTTTCCTATGGCTACGATGACGGCTGGCTGATCAATATGGGCCAGACGTATCAACCCGAGGTGTGGAGCCTGCTGGAAGAATAACGAAAGGAAGGATGCGGATGAAACGCTGGAAATGCCTGCTTGCGCTGGCGATAGGATGGCTTCTCTGTCTGGGCGTTGCGCATGCGCAGCCGCTGTCCTTTTCGCTGCGGGCCACCTATGGAACGGTGGAGATCGACACGGTGGAGCTGGACGGCGAAGAATGGCTGTTTCTGCCCGCCTTTGCCGCCCCGAACGAGCTGGGGCTGGAATGGCTGGACGAACAGGCGGATGAGGAAGGCGTGCGCCGCGCGCAGAAGGACGGCGTTTTGCTGCATGTGATGCAGTCGCAGAATCTGCGCACGGTCTTCCTTTTCAGTGAAGATTCGGTCCAGCAGGGACGATCCTACATTGAAAACTGCGAACGGCATCAGAACGAGACCACAGGCACCATTGCCGTGGTGGATACCAACGGCCGGGTGGACGTGGTGGAGCCCCTGCGCCAGCTCCGGGGGCGCGGGAACGGCACATGGATGCTGGAAAAGAAACCGTATCAGTTCAAACTGGAAAACCGGCTCGACCTGCTGAAGACTGGCGAGCCTTCGGAAAAGAACCGCACATGGGTGCTGCTGGCGCAGGCGACGGATATCACCGCCCTGCGCCCGAAGCTGGCGCTGGATCTGGGGCTGGAGATGGGCATTGGCTCCAGCAGCCGCAGCGAGTATGTGGATCTGTACTATGACGGCGAATACTGCGGGCTGTACCTGCTGGCGGAAAAGGTGGAGATTGGCGAGGGGCGGATCGAGCAGGTGGATTACGACAAGCTGCTGGATGCGTGGAACGAGAGCGAGCTGGATCTGCACACGGTCGCCAGCGCGACCAACTGCTTCGGCAACCGGTTTACCTATGTGGAAAATGTGGCGGATGCCAGCCTGACCAGCGCGGGCGCTTACCTGCTGGAAATGGAAAGCGTCAACGGCAGCACGCTGTCCGACCGCTGCTATTTTCAGATGGACGATGGCTCCACCATTGCGCTGAAAAATCCGGAAAATGCCTCCGAAAGCATGGTGCGCTACATCAGCGAATGCCTCACGCAGGCCCGGCGCACCCTTCAAAACGGCGGCGTCAACCCTGAAACCGGGCGGACGATCGAGGATGATTTCAATGTGGACGCCTTCGCAAGGCTGGCGCTGATCGATGAACTCTCCTGCAATCTGGACAGCTTCTCATGGTCGTCCACATGGTTCATCCTGCCAGCGGGGGAGACCCGCTTCGAGCCGGGCCCGCCGTGGGATTTTGACAATGCGTGGTCGTATCTTACGGACGGATCCCGCGCCGGTGGGCGCGGGCTGAAGGAACGCACGGGCTGGCTGGCAGAGCTGTACCAGTGCAAGGCGTTTTCGGATGCGATGAGCCGCATCTATGAGCAGGAGATGTACCCGCTCATCCGTGATGTGCTGCTGGGCGATCAGCAGGGCGAATACCTGCGCTCCATCGACAGCTATACCAGCGAGATCGAGCAGGCGAACCGGATGAACCTGAAACGCTGGAACATCAAGCGGGCCAGCAGTCTTGTGTATGCGGAAAGCTACGAGGAGAATACCGACCTGCTCAAACGCTTCGTTTCAGAGCGCGGCGACTGGCTGTACCGTGTGCTGGTCACCAATGAAGCGCTGGGAGCGGACGGCATCGAGATCATGCTGCGGGTGATGTATGGCTACGCCGATAGCGAGCTGGATTTCTGGCTGCCGCCGTGGAGCGAAGCCAGCGTCCTCTCTTTCCAGAGCGAGCAGATCGCCGAAGCGACCGAAACGGAGTACGCCGTGTATGCTGTGGAAGCCGTCATTGCCCCAGAGGAAGGCTATGCCTTTGAAGACCCTGTGGTGATCGTCAACGGCCAGCAGCTGCAAACGCAGCGCCAGCCGGACGGAACGCTGCGCATCGCCTTCACATTCGAGGATCCCACCTATCGCCCCGTGGATTATTACGGCGATGATATCGGGCTGGTCTATCAGTACGATTTCTATATTCAGCGCGAACCGCAGGTGTTGGAGATCTGCGGTGATGATCCGCAGGCGGTGATGGAGTATTTCTGCGATGAAGGAATGTATCTGGGGCACCGTGGCAATCCGTTTTTCAAGCCCAGCGAAGTGGTGCTGTACAATCCGCATCTGGCGGACATGCTGGGCGAGGACTGGCAGTTGTACTACTGGGAATTCATCGCCTACGGCTTTGAGGAAGGCTGGCTGTACAACATGGACGAGCGCTTCTGGCCCGATGTGACGGACGCGCTGTGAAAGAGTGAGACAACGTGAAACGAACGATACGGATCCTGACCCTGGCGCTGTGGATCTGCCTGCTGCCCTGCGCGGCGCTGGCGCAAGGGTTTGCGCTGCCGGTGACGGGCGGAACGGTGGAGGTGCGCGTCACAGAGCTGGACGGCGAACGCTGGCTGTTCCTGCCCGCATTTGCCCAGCTCGATACCCTGTTTCCGCAGCGCGAAGAGCAGGAGGACGGCGTGTGGCAAACGCAGGATGAGAACGGGCAGCCGCTCTATGTGATGCAGTCCGAAAACCTGCGCGCGCTCTTCCTCACCAGCGACGATTCGGTGAATGAGGGCCGCGCCTACATCGAAAACTGCGAAAAGCACAGCAACCGCACCACCGGCCACATGGCGCTGATCGCTGCAGACGGGCGTGTGGATCATTCGGACGATCTGCGCCAGCTGCGCGGACGGGGCAACTCCACTTGGTATAACGAAAAAAAGCCTTATCAGTTCAAGCTGGAAAGTCGCGCCAATCTGCTGGACACCGGCGACCCAGACGAAAAGAACCGCACATGGGTGCTGCTGGCCGATGCGTGGGATCAAACCCTGCTGCGCAACAAGCTGTCGCTGGATCTGGCGCTGGAATTGGGCATGGAGGAGGCCTCCCGTTCCGAACATGTGGATCTGTATTATGACGGCGAATACCGCGGCATCTATCTGCTGGCGGAGAAGGTGGAGATCGGGCAGGGACGCGTGGAGGAGCAGGATTACGATAGGCTGATCAAAACATGGAACGAGCAGGTCGGCCAGTATGATCTGGACGGGCTGGAAGCGGCGCAGAGCACAAACGGCTATGGCAATGAGATCCACTATGTGCAGGATATTGTGGAGACGGACGACCCCGCCGCAGGCGCATACCTGCTGGAGATGGAGGGTACGGGCACGCTGAGCGACCGCAGCTGGTTCACGCTGGGCGATGGTTCCATCATGGCGCTGAAAAATCCGGACAACGCCTCGCAGACAATGGTGCGCTATGTGAGCGAGAAGATGGAAGCGGCGCGGCAGGGGCTGGCAAACGACGAGCCGATGGAGCGCTACTTTGATATCGACAGCTTTGTGCGTGCCGCGCTGCTGTATGAGCTGAGCTATTCAGACAGCGGCTTCCATTATTCCTCCTCCTTCTTTGTGCTGCCCGCAGGCGCGGAGCGCTTCCGGGCCGGCCCGGTGTGGGATTTTGATCTGACATGGCGCTACTGGCGCAATGGCGTGAACGATCATGGCGTGGGCATCAAGGATGCGTCCGGCTGGATGACGGAGTTTTATCAGGACGAAGGCTTCTTTGAACGGTTCCGGGAAATGTATGCCGAGACGCTGTACCCGCTGATCACGGACGTGCTGCTGGGAAACGGCGAGGGAGAGTACCTGAGATCGCTGGACGCATATGCGGCGCATCTTGAAGCCGCCGCCCGCATGAACGACAGGCTCTGGCCGCAGCAGCAGTACACCCGCAGCGTATATGCCTACGACCGAAAAGCCGAACTGGAGCTGCTGCGTCAGTTTATCGCCGAACGCAGCGAATGGCTGTACAGCACGGCGGTGGAGAACGCCGAAAGCGTGAACCTGACCCTGCGCGCCATGTATGCGCAGGTGGATGACGAATGGCTTTTTCAAACCCTGCCGTGGAGCACAGGCACGGTGCAGAGCTGCCGGCATGAGCAGATCAGCGAGGCGGATGAAGAAAACTACGCCGTGTGGTATGGCGAAGCGGTGATCGCGGATGCGGCTGCGGACACCGTCTGCCTGAACGGGACGCTGCTGCAGGGGGAGCGCCAGGCGGACGGAACGCTGCGCATCGCCTTTACCTTCGAGGATCCCTCCTATCGTCCGGCTGATTACTATGGCGATGACGTCGGATTGGTGTATAACTACGATGTTTATGTGCGCAACTATCCATGGCTGCTGGAAGAATACGGCGATGACCGAGAGACCGTGCTGGAATACTTCTGCGACGAAGGCATGTACGAGGGACACACGGCGAATGATTTCTTCACCCCAAGCTGGATCCTGCTGTGCAATCCGGAGCTGAACGAGATGCTGGGAGAAGACTGGCAGCTTTATTATTGGGAGTTCCTGGCCTATGGCTGCGACGAGGGCTGGCTGAACGCTGCGGACGAGGGGTTTAGGCCGGAGGTGCAGGATGCGCTGTAAATGGCTTGTACTGCTGCTGTGTCTGCTGCTGCCCTGCGCCGCCGCTGCTGAGGAGCGCTTTTCCTTTGGCGCTTCGGAGCAGGGCCGGGCATTGGAATGCGTGCGGCTGGGCGAAGCGGATGCGGAAAGCTCTCTGTTGATGACCTTCGCCGTGCACGGCTTTGAGGATGGATACGCCCATGATGGAAGGGTGCTGGTGGAGATCGCTGACCGGTTGATCGACCATTACGGACAAAACCCGGACAGCCTGATGGGCTGCGCGCTGTACATTGTGCCGTGCGTCAACCCGGACGGCCTGATCGACGGCACAAGCAAGGATGGCTTTGGCCGCGCCAATGCCAACGGCATTGATATCAACCGCGATTTTCCCGCTGAATGGAAGCCGTACCGCAATACGCGCAACCGCACGGGCGATGCGCCCTTTGCATCCGCCGAGGCACGGGCCGTGCGCGATCTGGTGGAGCAGGTGCAGCCGACATGGGCGGTGGATGTGCACGGCTGGATCAACCGGGTGTACGGCCATGAAGAACTGGCGCAAGTGTTCATGGACAGCTTCGGGTTTGGCTACAGCCAGTACCAGAGCGGCGGCAAGCTGTCGCAGTGGTTGGCGCAATGCACGGAAGCCGCCGTGCTGGTGGAGCTGCCCTTCAGCCCCTCCCGGGCCGGATATGCGGAAAGCTGCGCGCAGAAACTGACCGCCGCGCTGGACGCATGGTTCGCCCGCTAAAGATTTACATGCAAAAAGCCCCGCCCACTGCCATTCGCGCGCCGGGTGTGGTATAATCATTTGGAACGCATCAGGAAAGGAAAGAGCCCGATGAAAAAATGGCTTCGAATGGCCGCGCTGGTGATGGCGCTGATGATGACGGCGCTGTGCGCACTGGCCGAGGAAGAAACCAGCCTGTTTGAAAACCCCGACAGCCTGCCCGCAGGCGTGGAGGTGGAGGGCGTGGCGGAAGAGGAAGAAACCGTACAGGCCGACGCCGTTGGGCAGCAGGCCGATATTGCCGGTCTACAGCCGCTGTACACCACCGTCATCAAGCCCTTCACGGCGGACGGCCAGTCCATCCGCATGCGTGCCCAGCAGAGCGGCGAAAGCGATGTGGTGTGCTCCATCCGCAAGGGGGAGACCATCACCGTGTACGCGGTATATCCCACCTATGTGCTGGCTGAATACAACGGCAACGTGGGCTATGTCATCCGCACATGGGTGAACGAGAGCATGACCCCCATCGACCCGGAAAATACCCCGCCCTATGGTGTGGTGCCTTCGCAGTATGTGGCCACTCTCACCACCGATGAAACGCCCATTTACACAGCGCCTTCGCTGGAGGCGGAGCAGCACGATATCCACCCCAATGCGGGCAGCAAGATCGCTGTGCTGGAGTTTGTGGACGGCTTTGCCAAGGTGCTTTACTGGCGCAGCTACGGCTACATCGAAGCCAGCCGACTCACCGATCTGGTGGTGGTGTCGCCCGGAGACGAGCCGCTGAGCGAGGACACGCCCATTGCGGCGTTCTGCAGCTTTTTTGAATTCGGCACCGGAAAAGAGGGCAACGAGGGCCGCTGCCTGAACATCGTGCGCAGCTGCGAAAGCATGACCCGCGTGATGGCGGTGGGGGAGAGCCTTGATTTCAACAATCAGGTCGGCCCCTACAAAAAGGCCAACGGCTACCATCCCGCGCCTGTCCTCATTGACGGCGGCAGCCAGCTAGGCTATGGCGGCGGTACCTGTCAGTCCTCCTCCACCCTGTACAATGCCGTGCGTCAGGTGCCCGGCGTGACCATTCTCAAGCGCCGTCCCCACGGCCCCGGCTGTGCAAAGTATCTGCCCATGCATCAGGATGCGGCGGTCGGCAGCAACGAGCTGAACTTCATCTTCCGCAACGATGGCGAATATCCCATTCGCATTCTGGCCGAAAGCACCGGCGAAGGCACGCTGTGCATTCAGGTGTTTCGCGCCGATTGATGACAAAGACAAAAAAGAACAGCTGTGCCGGTTGCAGCGCTGCTTTGCTGCAACCGGCACAGCTGTTTTTTTGGGGGGGTCAGCCTTCCACATACATGGCGACCTTGGTGCCCGGCAGGTTGGTGTAGCGGGCAAACTCGGCCTGCCATTCCACATTCACCGTGCCCACGGGGCCGTTGCGCTGCTTGGCAACGATCACTTCGCCCTCATTGTCGTCGGGCTTGGGGCCGTCCTCGGAGCCTGCGCTGGCATAGTAGCCCTCGCGGTGCAGGAACATGACCACATCGGCGTCCTGCTCGATGCTGCCCGAATCACGCAGGTCGCTGAGCAGCGGGCGCTTGTCGGTGCGGGCGGCGTTGGCGCGGCTGAGCTGCGCACAGGCCAGCACGGGGATCTTGAGCTCAAGGGCGATGGCCTTGAGCTGACGGCTGATCTCCGACACTTCCAGCTGGCGGTTTTCTACGCGCTTGTCCGTGCCCATCAGGCCCAGATAGTCGATGACGATGAGGTCGAGCCCCTGCTCCATCATCAGCCTGCGGCAGCGGCTGCGCAGCTGCGAAGGCGTAAGGCTGGGCGTGTCATCGATATAGACGCGGCAGAGCGACAGCTCGTTGATGGTATCGCCGATCTTGACCCATTCATCATCGGTGAGCATGCCGCTGCGCACACGCTGCATGTTGATATTGGATGCGGAGCACAGCATGCGCAGACCGATCTGCTCGCAGGGCATTTCCAGCGAAAAAATCGCCACGCAGCGCTTGGCATGTACGGCGGCAAACTGCGCCACGCCCAGCGCCATGGAGGTTTTACCCATGGCAGGGCGCGCGCCCACTAGGATCAGCTCGCCGCCGTGCAGGCCGGTGAGCATGCGATCCAGATCGTACAGGCCGGTCGGCACGCCGCCCAAACGGCCTTTCAGGCGGCTGAGCTCCTCAATCTGGTCGAAGGTGCCCATCAGCACGCTGTTGATGGGGCGCAGACTGTCGGAACCGCCGCGCTTCATCACGATGTCGAAGATCAGCCTTTCGGCGTTGTGCAGCACATCCTGCAGGGAATCGGACTGCTGATAGCACTGCTGCTGGATCTGCTGGCTGGCGGCGATGAGCCTGCGCAGGGTGGACTTTTCCAGCACGATGTCGATATAGGTGCGGGTGTTAGCCGTGGTGGGCACAAAGCGCACCGCCTGCAGCAGGTACGCCGCGCCGCCCACGCTGTCCAGCGTGCCGCGCTTGCTCAGCTCGTTGCCAACGGTCATCAGGTCGATGGGGCTGCCGGCAATGTGCAGCGCGCGCATCGCCTCGAAGATCTCCTTGTGCTCTGCGGAATAAAAGTCCGTGGGCATCAGGGTCTCAAAGGCAAGGGTGGCCGCGCCGGTATCCTGCAGCACCGCGCCCAGCACGGAGCGCTCCGCGTCAATGCTGCTGGGCGGCAGAACGGACAGCACCTGCTCGTTGAATCCGCTTTCCATGCGGCTCCCTCCTTCTGACGGTGTTTTGGCTTTACTTGGTCAGCGCTTCCACATGCACCTTCATGGGCGCTTTGACGCCGGTGTACAGGCCCACGCTGATCTCCACATCGCCCACCTGACGGATGGGATCGCAGGTGATCTTGCGCTTGTGCACGTCCACGCCGTGCTGCTCCTTGAGCGCCTCGGCGATCTCCTGACCGGTGATGCTGCCGTACAGACGGCCCTGCGCGCCGCACTTCACCTTCAGCGTGATCACCTTGTTCTTCAGCTCGGCGGCCACTTTTTCGGCAGCGTCGCGGCGTTCCTTTTCCAGCCGGGCTTCATTGGCGCGCTTGCGCTCGATCTCCTTCACCGCGCCGGGCGTGGCTTCCACCGCCCACTTGCGGGGGAACAGGAAGTTGCGGGCGTATCCGTCGGATACATTGAGAATATCGTCCTTCTTGCCGTTGATGGCCTTTACGTCGCAAAGCAGAATGACTTTCATGGGTTTTCCTCCTTCGTTAACACAGGGTTTTAGGGACGCTCCGGATGGCCGGGGCGCTTGGTGCGGAAATGAAGGAACGAATCCATCACTCCGATCAAAAACAGGGCAAAGGGCGCAAACAGGTAGAGAAAGGCGGCCAGAACGCCGCACGCTGTTTTGCGCTCTGGATCACGGCGGCAGAGCAGGTGGATCATCACTGCTGCGCCGATGAGGGTGAACACCTGCTCAAACAGGGTGAAGCATAGCTGCCCCAGCGTTTGGGCATAGGTGCTGTAGGTGGTCAGCAGCACCAGCGAAGCCACAGCCAGCACCAGCATGGGCCGGCGCGCGCTGCGCGGCAGCATCAGCAGCTGAAATCCCAGCGGGACTGCTACGGTGGTTTTGCGCTCGCTGGGCGTAACGGCCTGCACCACCAGCACCGTGCCTTTGAAGCGCAGCAGCCGCAGCTGGGTGAACAGCCCGATCACCACGCTGGCCTGCACCAGCAGCCCGGGCAGCTGATTATACAGCGTGGCTTCAATGGTCAGCCGCAGCGACAGGAGCATCTGCTGCTTATACGTTGCGCCCATAGCTATACCCAACAGGCTGCCGCTCTGATACCCATCCGGTATGGAGGCCAGCCCGGCAGACGCTGCCTGCAGCAAGATCTGCTCCGAGCGCTCATGGTCGGCGATCATGCGCACGAGCACATCCGCCAGCGTTTTCCACAGCGGCGCGCCCAGCGCGCGGGTGGCGCACACGGTCACGGCGGTCAGCGATGCAAACATCGCGCCCACATACCACAGGATGCCACCCATTCCCGTGCGCTGCTGATCCGGCAGAAAGCGGGTGATGAACAGCGGCAGCGGCCCGATCAGCGCCAGACTGGCGGCATAAAGCGGGTCATAGCCGGCCAACAGGGCGGACAGCGTGGGCGCAAGCGCCGCAATATAGGCGGCGGGTTCGCCGCTGCGGCGCACCATGGGGCAGGCCAGCAGCGGAAGCGCCAAGGCCAGCGGCAGGCTCAGCGGCGGCGCCAGCATGATGGCGGTGCACAGGATCATCAGCCCGATGTACAGCGCCTTCCATTCCACACGCTTGGGTTTGATCACCACATGCTGCAAATCTGCCGTCCCCCTTTCCTGTACCGTACCTTTCATTATACTTGACAGGAGGCGGGAAAGTCAACCATACGCATGCATATGAAAAAGGTCTGCCGCGTGATGCGGCAGACCGGTAGTCATCGGTGAAAACGAGAAATCAAAGACATGGTCATGATGCTAAGAATGAACGCTGAAAGCTTTTTTCGAATGCTCAGTCCTGCAGCCATACGCCATCGTACACAAACGTGGCGGGGCCGGTCATGTAGACGTGGCCATCCTCCTCGCACCAGTCGATCAGCAGGCTGCCGCCGGGCAGCGCCACTTCGCAGCGGCGGCCGCAGAGGCCGTTGAGCGCACAGGCCACCGCTACGGCGCATGCACCGGTGCCGCAGGCCAGCGTTTCGCCTGTGCCGCGCTCCCACACGCGCATGCGCACATGGGAACGGTCGATCACCTGCACGAACTCAATGTTTGCCTTGCGCGGAAAAACGGGATGGCATTCCAGCACGGAACCGTCTTCCACGACGGGGGCCTTGTCCGGATCCGGCACAAAGACGACGGCGTGCGGATTGCCCATGCTGACCAGCGTGGCCCGGTACGGTCTGCCGTTGGCCTCCAGTGCCAGATCCGTCACCGGGCAGCCCTTCGCAAGGCTGGGGATCTCTTTGCCGTCCAGATGGGGCACGCCCATGTCCACGCGCACGCTTTCGGTGCTGCCGTCCGGCGCAAGGTTCAGGTGCATGCCCTTGATCTGCCCGCCGGATTCGATGGTAAAATCCGTCTTGTCCGTCAGACCGCGGTCGTGGCAGTACTTGGCCACGCAGCGGATGCCGTTGCCGCACATCTCGCTGTAGCTGCCGTCGTTGTTGTACATCTGCATGCAGAAGTCGGCCTTCTGGCTGGGCAGGATCAGGATCAGCCCGTCTGCGCCGCAGCCGAAATGTGCACGGCTCATGCGCACGCTCAGCGCGGCGGGATCGTCCACCTGCTCTTCAAAGCCGTTGATGTAGACATAGTCGTTGCCGATGCCCTCCATCTTGGTAAAGCGCATCCGTCCGTCCCCCTTACACCGTCATGGCGGCCACGGCGGAACCCACCAGATTGGCCTCGTCGGTGTTCATCACGCGGCAATGATAACCGCGCGTGCGCTGGGTATAGTGGATGAGGTGGCTGAGGATCTTCTGGCGGAAGATCTCGTTCTTCATGAAGGTGGTGCCTTCGATGGCCACGCATACGGGCATGAGGGGATCGGTGCCTGCGCCGGTCTGACGCATGATGGTGGTGAGCACCATCACGGCCATCATGGCGGCGCGCTCCACCAGCGCGTCCACCAGCTGATACACGGCCAGCGAGTCCGGGCCGTCGGGGGCCAGATCGTGCAGCTTGCCGGGTTTGGCGGGCGCGGCCTGATACAGGCTTACGTCCACGGCCGTGATGCCGGGATGGCCGCTGAGGATCTTCGCGGCCAGCTCAGGGCTGAAGCAGCCGTGAGCGGCAGCGCTTTCCAGCAGGCAGTCCATCAGCGGGCCCTGATATTCGCCGCTCATGGTCTTCTCCAGCAGGTTACGGTCGGGATCCTGCGCGCGGCCGCGCAGCAGCACGTCTGCCTCGGTCTGTGCGAAGGCGTTGAAAGCGCCGACTTCCATGTTGATGATGCTGTGACCGGTCTTGCCGCAGAGCGACGGCGCCTTGGCGATGCTTTCGTTGCGCTCGGAATAGCAGCAGTTGAAGCCGGTACCCAGGATCATGCCGATATAGCCGCTGTAGTGGCTGGCGGAATGCTCGGCCAGCGCGCCCAGAAGCGCCGCCACGGTATCATTCAGGATGACGATCTGATGATCGTGCTTGGCACCTAACTTCTGCAGGGCCTTCTTCAGGCCTTCGCCCACCAGCGCGCCTTCAATGCCGGGCACGTCCAGTTCCTTGTCCAGATAGAGAATCTCGCCGTCCAGGCTGGGCAGGATGCGGCAGGGGAAGGAGAAGCAGAAGCCGATGCGGTCGCTCTTATCAGCCACAGGCAGCACAGCCTTGGCCAGCGCCTCGAAGAACTGATCCGGGGTGATGGGGCCGGGCTTGCCGGGCACGGGCTGCTTATGGTGCTCCAGGATCTCAGGCTTCTGGCCGGGCTTGATGCGCAGCAGCGACACGCGCAGATTGGTGCCGCCCGCATCCATCACGATCACATCGCGGCTTTCCTCCGGCAGCGCGTCCACTGTGAGGTAGGCGGGCAGCATGGGCAGGCTGCTTTCCTCGCCCTTCATTCCCTTTTGCATGTGCTCAATGAAAGCCTCTTCCACAGGCTGCATTTCTTCCCACGTTTGAATAAAACCGATTTCTTTCAGAAATTCCTGTACGTTCTTCATAGGGAGAAGCCCCTCCTTTATTCTACGCTGTAACGGCGGCTCGTACAATCGAACCGATAAGTAATCATACATCTTTCGCGCATATCTTGCAAGCGTTTTGACGATGTGGGGGAATGGTCAAAGACGGAGGGGATTGTTGATTTTTCCCAACGACAATGCTATACTCCATATTAGTAGAATAGATTTTGGAGTCATTCCTGCATTGAAAGGGTAGATGTACATGGTTCAACGGAAAGGTTCCTGCATACGAATTGCCTTGTTTGTGCTGATGCTTCTGCTGTGCGCCAACGTTGCATTGGCGGATGTCATCCCTCTGCCCATTGACGACAGCAGCGGTATCGCCGTGAATGAGGCGTTCTATCTGGACGAAGTGACCTATGAGGATCCCAGCATACGGGTGAGCATTAAAACCTATCCATGGGAAAGCACCATATGCTATGTGGCTCGTGTGTCCATTGCCGATGCCAGTCAGCTGCGCAGCGCGTCTGCCTACGGTTTCACCCGCAAGCAGCTTGCATCGGTGCAGGATATGGCGCGCCGCATGAATGCGGTGATCGCTATCAATGGCGATTACTGCTACTATCAGCTCAGCACGGTTGGCAGCTATTTGATCCGGCAGGGGAAGGTGTATTCCGAGCGCTTGTCTGAAGGCCGCGATATGCTGCTGATCGACCGCAACGGAGACTTCCACATCCTGCAGGACATCAGCTACGATAAACTCTACTCGTTTGATCTGTCCACCGTGGTGAACACGTTCAGCTTTGGCCCCGGCCTTATTGTGGATGGGCAACCGTTGGATGCTTCCTACCGCGCTATGTTCAATGGATCGCGGGAACGCCACCAGCGCGCCGCTATCGCACAGGTCAAAAAAGGAGAACTGGAGTATGTGTTGGCGGTCAGTGAGGGAAATCGCGAATCCAAGGACGGCGGACTGACCCTGCATGAGTGGGCAGCGTTCCTATCCACTCTCGGTGTGGAAAATGCCTATAATCTGGATGGAGGCAATTCCACGGCGATCATCTTCCGCGATGAGAAGATCAACGCTGTGCAGAACCGCCACCACCGCAAGATCAGCGATATTGTCTACTTTGCCAGCGCTTATCAGGAGTGATCGTTTCATGTCTACCTACGGACTGCTTGTGCTACTGGCTTGCACGTTGGGGGAAATACTGACGTTGGCATCTGCAGTGCGCTGCCGAATGGGCTGGCGCAGCGGCGCGCTGATGTGTGTGAACGCAACGGTGCTATGCTTGCTGAGTGCGCGTTTCTTTTACATTCTGGTATGCGATCTGACCGGCGCAGGTCTCTTTGGTGAACTTTTTCCGCAGGAGCCCTATTTCTATGCCTTTGGCGGCGGCGTGCTGGGTTATGTGCTCGCGCTTGCGCTGACGGCTAAGCTGACCCGCTGTTCCCTTGCGCAGGCAGGGACTGTCTATGTACCGTCCGGACTGGCGGTGGTCGCTGCCCTGCGTATGGCGGAGGCGCTCTCTGACTTTGGGTGGGGAGATTGGGTAGAGTTTGCGCTGCTGCAGCGGTACCCCTTTGCTGTTGCGAACATGTATGGCGAATGGTGCGCTGCTGTGTTCAATCTGGAGGCGCTGGCTGCACTGGGCATATTGGCTTTTGTACTGC
Source organism: uncultured Oscillospiraceae bacterium (assembly GCA_964504385.1). GTDB lineage: Bacteria > Bacillota > Clostridia > Christensenellales > Aristaeellaceae > Limiplasma. Next base: position 5,771 of record CAZDEF010000028.1, on the reverse strand, counting down.
GCCGACGCGAACGTGCGCTGCCGCTGGCCTTGATTTGGTGGAGCGCATCGCAGATCTTCTGCGAGAGCTTGCGGATCGAATCCATTCAGTGGGGCTTTGTGCGCGTACAGCAATTGCTGGGCGCGGTGATCATCGCCGCTGTTATGCTGGCGTATTCGCGCCATGCGTCCCGCAGAAGACTGCTGATCTCGTGGATTGGCTTTGCGTCATGTGTTGGACTGGTGGTATTCTTGGAATACGCTATTGACAAAATGCCGTGGCCGACATTCCTGAACTATGTTGCAATGGCGCTAGCTGTGGTTGGAATGGGCGCATGCGCGCAAGGCCTGACGGTCGGGAGGCAAGGCGTATGAGGAAACGCCTTCGAATGTGGGTACTGGTGTTGATCTGCCTTCCGGTGCTGGCCTTGGGCGAAAAGATGGATGCGTTTGGCATGGATGTGGATCCGACCACACAGGTGCTGGATTTTGATGCGAACGGTATTCGGGTGACGGATGCGCAGGCGTTGGGGGCGCTACTGGATCGTCTGCCTGACCTGCAGGAAGTGCGCATGTATGACTCCCCTCTGCCGCGCGAGGACATGGAGTGGCTGTTCGAGGCCTATCCGAATGTGTTTTTTGGATGGACGATCCATTTCTCCATTCATACGGTACGCACGGACGCAACGGCCTTTTCTACCCTGCATTACAGCCAGCTGACCGACAAGCACGATGATTACCACACTTCCGAAGTGCTGTCTGTGCTTCGCCTTTGCAAACGTCTCAAAGCGCTGGATCTGGGACACAACCGGCTGACAGATCTGAGTTTCCTGACGGGGCTGACGGAATTGCGGGTGCTGATCCTTTCGCCGAATTACAGCTTGGCTGATCTGACGCCGATCGCTGCGCTGCCGCATCTTGAATATCTGGAGCTTTTCAGCACGAAGGCAACGGATGTGAGCGCACTGGCTGGGCTGACGGAGCTGCGTGATCTTAACCTGTCCTGCAGCAAGAAATTGAAAAATCTGTCACCGCTGTATGCTTTGCCTGCGCTGGAACGCTTCTGGTGTGGACAGACGTCTGTTTCGAAAGAGCAGCAGAACGAAATGGAACGGCAGCATCCGGATTGTGCGTTCGAGTGGGTCAGTCAACCCACGCGCGGCGGCTGGCGCGAGCATCCGCGTTATGACATCATAGTGGAGATGTTCCGCAGCGGGCAGTACATCCCCTTTGAATTCTAAACTCCAATGAAAATGAAAAAAATCAGCAGTCTGGTTGGGGCTGCTGATTTTTTGGCTTATGCACCGGTATCGCTCGTAGGCTGGCTGACCTTGGGCGCGGAGCCGCCTGCAATGTCGCTGGCCAGCGTGAGCACCTGCGTCTGCAGTTCTTCGAAGGTCACTTCGCCGGCCTTCAGCTGTTCGTACAGGCGGGAGATCTTCGTCACGCTGTCCTCTTCGTCCGTCACATGGACGGACGTGATCGCCTTGTCGATCATCTCCACGCGCTCGGTCACCATTTCCTTCACCCGGTCGGTTAGGCCGCCCTGATACTGGGCATCATACGAAATACCCACCAGCGCGATGTTGCCCGCCACAACTACCTCTGCGGAGTCCAGCTCCGACAGGCGGGCCACCTCTTCGCTCACCTGCGCAGACACGCGCTGCGCATCCTCGACGGAATGCACGCCCGCGCCGGCTGTGGCTTCGGGGGATACGCTCACGGTGGGGCCGGTGGTGGCCGTGGGCTGCGCTGTCGGTCGTGCGGAAACCGTTGGGGTGTTGGTGGCCATGGGACTGGTCTGGGGCAAGACATCGGCGTTGCTGGCGCAGCCGGTGAACAGGCCCAGACTCATTGCGCAAACCGCCAGAAGAATCCATGTTCGTTTCAATGCTGTTCGCCTCCTCGCGCCTATTGTGCTCCGAAGCGGCGCAGCCTATCAAGGGAATGGCTGGGTATCAAAACACCGGAACGGACCCTGCCGTTCCGGTGAATGTTCATTGTCCGCCGCTGCGGTCCATGGCGCGGATGCGCCCACAGATCAGGGTGCACACATCTCCTGCCATCTGGCGCAGACGCGGCACGGTGAGCCATGGCAGCTTCTGGTCAAAGCGCGCGCTGATGGCGCTGATCAAAAACGGCGCGCCGATCAGGGCCTGCTCGATCTGCTCGAACAGTCCGCATTCCATGGCGTCGGTGTAGAGGCGGCAGGCGCGGATCACACCGCCCTCGGCCAGCAGCTGCACTACTGCGCCGCCCCATGGAAAGCGCTCCGCCACGCTGAAGGTGTATGGCGGCGTTTGCGGGAAGATCCACGCCCGGTCGCAGAACTGCTGCGTCAGCCGGTCGATGGAAAGCGCATGCAGCATGCGCTCGTCCAGCATGGAGGGCTCGCAGCCGTAGGCTCGGGCGAAGGCCCAGTACAGCGCCTCCTGCAGCGCCTGCACGGTGATGGCCGGGTTCAGGTCGCTCAGGTTGACCGTTGGGGGCGGCGGCAGACGATAGTTCGCCGGTGCGCGCCCTTCCTCCACGGTGAGGGTTTGGATCATGGTGCCCAGCGCCGCACTGACGGTCAGCGTAGCCTGATGCATGGCGGCTGAACCGCTTTTATAGAAGGTATTGGTGCAGAAACGGCTGCCGTTCACAGCCAGATCCTGCCGCCCAAACGGCTGCGCCTGAATGCCCAGCGCACCCGCCGCCATGCCCAGCATGGCCAGCTGGCGCGGAATGTCAAATTCGCTCTTGGGCAGCAGCAGCGTTGCGTTCAGGCAGCCTTCGTCCTGATACACGGCCCCGCCGCCGCTCAGCCGCCGCGCCACCAGCCCGCCGGATAGGGTGAACGCGTCCACGGGGCATTCGTACCATGGGTTCTGCCCCCGGCCGATGACCACGCATCTGCGGTTCTGCCACAGATACAGGATGGCCGTTTCCTCCGGCAGGGTATCCATCAGATGCTTTTCGATCGCCAGATTGCGGTACGGGTCGCGATCCCGTGCGATGAGACAGGCGGTGCGTCGAATCATTCTTCAGCAGCTTCTCCTTGTTCGTCTTCTCGTTCGAAAGGCAGTGTTGCCACATGGCCGGGGATCAGCCTCTCGCCGCATTCCACGCTCAACAGGCTGCCAACGTCCTGATACGGCATTTCCACCAGCGCCAGCGCCGCGTGGGACTGGATGCCCGGGCAGTAGTCCGCACTGGTGACCACGCCCACTTGTTTGTCGCGCTTGATGACGGGCATGCCGCTTTGCGCGCCGCCTTCCTCCAGCTTCAGGCCGATCATCACCCGGTGCGGCTCTCCGGCCGCTACCAGCGCATCGCGCCCCACAAAGCCGGGACGATGCAGCTGCACATGGCGGCGCAGACGGGTTTCCAGCGGGTTGATGGTATCGTCCAGCTCTCGCCCATAGGCGGGCATGCCCGCTTCCAGCATCAGCGTGTTCAGGCAATCCCGATCGCCCACGGCAACGCCACGCTCCGCCAGCGCTGCGATCAGCGCATCCGCCTGACCGGCGGCGGCCGCCACCCAGTACCCACGCGTGCCCAGCCGCGAAAAGCAGCACGCCATGCAGCCGATGCCAGCGATGTGGTTGGGAATGGCCAGTTCGCCTTCAAGGGGCGCTTTTTCCAGCAGGCCGGACGCATCCGGCCCCAGCAACAGCAGCAGCCGCGCCTGATCGTGCAGATCCTCTGCCTGCACATCGCCGGACAGATGACGCTGAATGTGGCGCAAAACCTTGGAGCGGTTGATCTCGTTGATGATCAGCCAGTACACGTCCGCTTCGGGATGCAGCACCTGCACCGCGTCCATGGTGCCGCCCTGCATGTTGAGCATGGGGCTGAACCGCTCACAGCCCACGGGAATGGCGCGCACATCGCCGCACAGCAGCGTGGCGATCAGCCGCCCTGCGTCCTGCCCGGACAGGCGGATCATGCCCTTGTGCTTCATGTCGATCAGCGCTGCGCCCCTGCGGGCCGCTTCGTATGCGGTGCGTACTGCTTCGTGCATGGCCTGTGCCTCCGCTTTCTTTGTTTCTTTCTCTCCGGATGCCTTTGGAGTGATAGTCAAAACGGCGCGAACAAATGGCCAGCGCAGCCTTTTTTCGCGCCTGTATGATAATGCAGAAGTTCTATCGGTGCAGATCTCTTCTTTAATAGTATACGATACCCCGGAAGAAATGTCAAACCATCCGTCGCATCATTCGTTTTTCCGAACGAGAATCAAAAAAATAAATTAAAATGTTCGTCTTTGGTATTTACAAATGTCGAAAAATGGTGTAAGATAATCCCGAACCCAATCCCTATGGAACTGATTTTAGGAGGAAAACGCGCTATGAAAAAGTTTGCCAGCCTGCTGCTCATGCTGTGCATGGTTCTGGGCATGACCATGGTTTCTGCCAACGCCGCTACGACCGCTGATATCAAAGTGGGCATGATCTGCATCGGCGATGAAAACGAAGGTTATTCCGCCAACCACATCAACGGCCTGCTCAAGGCGATGGAATCGCTGGGCATTTCCACGAATCAGGTCATCTTCAAGTACAACATCCCCGAGACCGAAGCCGCCTACGAAGCTGCCATCGACCTGGCTGAGCAGGGCTGCAACATCATCTTTGCCAACTCCTTCGGCCATGAAAGCTACATCGCGCTGGCCGCTGAAGAATATCCGGAAATCGAGTTCTGCCACGCCACCGGCACCAGCGCTATGAACGCCGGTCTGGAGAACTTCCACAACTACTTCGCTGCCATCTACGAAGCCCGCTATGTGAGCGGCGTGGTGGCCGGCATGAAGCTGAACGAGATGATCGAATCCGGCAAGATTACCGCCGAGACCGCCAAGATGGGCTATGTCGGCGCGTTCCCCTTCGCCGAGGTGATCTCCGGCTACACTTCCTTCTATCTGGGCGCCCGCAGCGTGTGCCCCTCTGTGACCATGGAAGTGCGCTACACCAATTCCTGGGGCGACATGGCGCTGGAAAAGGAAACCGCCGAAGCCCTCATCGCCAACGGCTGCGTGCTCATCTCTCAGCATGCTGACACCACCGGCGCTCCCACGGCCTGTGAAGCCGCGAACGTGCCCTGCGTTGGCTACAACATCTCCATGATCCCCGCCGCCCCCACTACCGCGCTGACTTCCTCCGCCGTGAACTGGGCTGCTTACTACAGCTTCGCGCTGCAGAACGTGCTGGCCGGCACCACCTTCCCCGCTGACTGGTCCGCCGGTTATGTGGATGGCGCTGTGGCCATCACCGAGCTGAACCCCGCCACCGTTCCCGCCGGCACTGCCGAGAAGGTCGCCGAAGTGGAAGCCAAGCTGGCTGATGGTTCCCTCAAGGTGTTTGACGTGTCCACCTTCACCGCTCCTGCCGGCGCCGGCTACACCGTGGACGCTGACGGCCAACTGACCGCCGCCTTCGCCACCGATACCAACGGCGACTATGTGCCCGACACCAACGAAGTGGTCTACGACGGCTGCTTCAACGAGTCTACCGTGCAGAGCGCTCCCTACTTCGCCATCATCATCGACGGCATCACCGCTGTGGTGGAATAATCCAGCGAACATTTCGCCCTGCTGCCTCAAGGGGCAGCAGGGCGTTTCTTGCGTTGTATTGGAGGGAATCAATTGGAATCCAACATCATGATTGAAATGCGCGGCATCACCAAGCACTTCGGCTCCGTGGTGGCCAACGAGGACGTGGACCTCACCGTGCTGCGCGGCGAGATCCTCTCGGTGCTGGGCGAAAACGGCAGCGGCAAAACATCGCTGATGAACATGCTGGCCGGCATCTACTTTCC
>CAZDEF010000027.1:0-32556 GCA_964504385.1 uncultured Oscillospiraceae bacterium | reverse complement strand
TATCCAGCATCCATTGCAGCTTTGTGCCGGAAAAATAGGCGTCCGGAACGAGCCCGGTGCGATCACGCAGCAAATTGCCCAATCCATCGCGCTTGAGCCGCTCCACCAGCGGCGCGGTGCGGCGGCATTGCCATACGATGGCGTTGCAGAGCGCGCGTCCCGTGTCCTTTTCCCACAGCAGGGTGGTCTCGCGCTGGTTGGTGATGCCGATGGCGGCGATATCGCACACGTCCACGCCGCTCAGCTCCACCGCCTTGCGCAGGGATTCCACCTGCGTGTTGAGGATATCGTCGGGATCGTGCTCCACCCAGCCGGGCTGGGGATAGTGCTGCTTGAACTCGATCGCATGCGACGCCAGCGTGCGGCCGTTCATGTCAAACACGATGGCGCGGCTGGAAGTGGTGCCCTGATCCAAGGCTACAAGGTACTTCATGGCTTTTCCTCCTTCGTTTCGCGGATTCCAAACAATTCTTCTTTACGCCGCGTCATTTCCTGAACGCGGTCAATATAGACGGTCACATTGGTCACATTGGGCGCGCGTTCGATGCGCAGCTCGCGGTCAGGAAAGACGCGCTTGCTGATAGCGCCTGCGCCCATGGCCAGAATGGAGGTGGTCTCTTCCATGATATCGATGTTATACAGGCAGGCCTTGCCGGGGCGGGCATAGCCCACGTTCTGCTGCTGTCCGGCCATGTATTTCTGCCGGTAGAGGTAGTAGGGCGTCAAGCCCAGCGCCTGCGCGGTTTCTTCGCCCATGCGCACCATCTCGGCGGCCACGCCACCCTCCGGCAGGGGGGTCTTTTCCAGATTGAGGCGGCTGGAACGCTTGATGGCCAGCGTGTGCACGGTGAGGCTGTCCGGCTCCAGCGCGCGGATGCGCTCCATCGTGCGGGCAAAGTGGGCCGCGCCCTCGCCCGGCAGCCCGGCGATCACGTCCATGTTGATGTCCTCAAAGCCCATCTCACGCGCCAGCCGGAAAGCGTCCTCCGCCTGCTGCGCGGTATGGTCGCGGCCGATCACGCGCAGGGTCTCGTCGTTCATGGTCTGAGGGTTGATGCTGATCCGCCCAACGCCCAGCTTGCGGAGCGTTTCCAGCTTGCCGCGGGTGATGGTATCCGGCCGGCCGGCCTCCACCGTGTACTCCCGCGCGCCGGGAAACAGGCGCATAGTGTGCTGCATGAGCATTTCAAACTGCGTCTCGTCCAGTGCTGACGGCGTGCCGCCGCCCACATACAGTGCGCGCAGCCGCAGCCCGCTTTCGCGCATCAGCCGCGCGCCCGCCTCCATCTCCCCCATCAGGGCGTCCAGATACGGCGGGATCAGCTTGCCCTTGCCCACGGCCTCGCCGGGGAAGGAGCAGTACGCGCAGCGCGTGCGGCAGAAGGGGATGGACACATACACATCCGCCTCCTGCACGGAAGGCTGGGGCAGCTTCTGCTGCTCCACGATGATGCGGCGCAGCAGGTCGGCCTTTTCGGGGCTCACATCAAAGGTGCGCTGTACATAGGCCTGCGCCTCCTCCAACGATAGCCCCGCCTCCAGCCGCTCGTACATCAGCCGGGTGGGGCGTATGCCGGTGAGCGAACCCCACGGCGGGCGGTGACCGGTGATCTGCTTGAGCAGCTCGTACAGCGTCACCTTGCACAGGCGCTTGACCACGCGCTTGTACGCCACGGCGTAATGCTCCGCATCCGCATCTTTGGGCAGCGCGGCCTCGCGGCGCTCGCTCCGGCCGCGGAAGGTGAAGCCGCACACGGCGGTCCCGGCCTGTTCCTCATAGGCTTGCGTCAGCGGCTCGCCGCCGCCGTCCTCCTGCGGGTTCACCTGAAAGCTCTCCACCGCGTAAAACAGCTTGAGCACATCGCAGAATTCATTGGCAAAGCCTTCAAGCGGCGCATGCAGCGCCACGCGGATCGTTTCCATTCATTATTCCCCCAAAGGATCGCGGCCCACCACGCCGAAGGCGTCGTGGCCGGGATAGGTGATCATCTTGGGCGTGAGCCTGAACAGCGCGCGCAGCGACTGGTGCAGCTGATTGAAATCGCCGTCCGGAAAATCCGTGCGGCCATAACCGTGGGCAAACAGCGTATCGCCGGTCAGCACGCCCTGTCCCTGCGGCAGCAGACAGCAAAGGCTGCCCGCGCTGTGGCCGGGCGTGTGCATCAGCTGCAGCTCCATACCGGCCAGCGTCAGCTTTTCCGTGCCGTCCAGCAGCCGGGGCTGCGTGCGCTGGGTGAGCGGCCGACCGAACATCGCCGACACATTGGCCGCCGGATCGGTCAGTTTGGGCGCATCCGCCCGGTGAATGTAGCAGGGGATGTCATAGTGCTGGCAAATCTCGTCCAGCGCGCCGATATGGTCGTAATGGCCATGGGTCAGCAGCACCGCTTCGGGCCTGCGCTGACCGATCCGTTCGATCAGCCGCTGCGCCTCCGCTCCGGGATCCACCACAAAACAGGCGTTGGTTTCAAGATCGGTCACCAGATAGCAGTTCACGGCCAGCTCGCCCACCGCCAGCCGCTCCACGGAAATACGGGGCATGTGTTTCTCCTTTGTCAGAACAGCTTGTGGGAATCCATCATCAGGGTGACAGGGCCGTCATTGACGAGGCTTACCTGCATGTCCGCGCCGAAGCGGCCCGTTTCCACATGGATGCCCTGCTCGCGCCACGCAGCCACCAGCCGCTCATACATGGGGTTGGCCGTTTCGGGGCGCGCTGCGGCAATGAAGCTGGGGCGGCGGCTGGAACGCGCATCGCCCAGCAGGGTGAACTGGCTCACCGCCAGGATCTGGCCGTTCACGTCCATCAGGGAACGGTTCATCTTGCCGTTCTCATCCTCAAAAATGCGCAGGTTGGGGATCTTGGTAGCCATATACTTGAAGTCGTTTTCGCCGTCGCCTTCCTCCACGCCGATCAGCACCAAAAATCCCTGACCGATCTGGCCGACGGTCTCTCCGTCAATCTTCACATTGGCTTCTGTCACACGCTGGATCACTGCACGCATGCGTTTCTCTCCTTAGATCAGCCGGAACAGCTTGAAAACGCCCTCGCTGTCCTCGCTGTAGTATTCGTAATTGTTATACAGGAATTCGATGGTATCATCCGTGAGGATGCCGCGGTAATCCTCCATATCGCCCGCGATCACCCACGTCTCCACAGGCTCGGCCATCAGCCATGCTTCAAATTCCTCCGCCAGCCCCACGCCCACATTATCCTCGATGAAGCCTCGCAGGTTGTAGTAGCGGTAGGCAGGCTGCACGCCGTTGTGCCAGTACCACTGCGGCGTAACGCCGATGGTGTACACGCTCTCGCTGTCCTTCACATCCTCCTGAAACTCGGTCAGGTAAGCCAGACGGCTTTGCGTCTCCTCCGTCCAGCCAAACGGCTCGTCAGCCAGACCCGCGCCCCAGCACAGCAGGAACGCCGCGCAGACGATCCCCGCCGCCACGCCGCTGCCCCGCAGCGCCGCCGCCAGCCTGCCGTTTCTCTCCAGCCGCTGGGCGATGGCGCGCAGCAGCAGCATCAGCGCCAGCACCTCCGTCAGCTGGCCCAGCATCAGGTGCTGGCTGAAGCCGGAGGCAGCCACATAGGCGATCAGCAGGGTGGATAGCGCCACCGCCGCCGCATAGCCGCGCAGCAGCCCGTCCCGTTTGCCGCCCAGCGCACGGCTGACCAGCAGTGCCAGCGCCATCATCGCGGGCGGCAGCAGGCTGCGTCTGCCGTAGCTGGTGCCCAGCAGATACAGGCGGCCCGCCCAGAAGCCCGCGCCCTTGCCCACGGCCACATGCACCACGTTGCTCAGGAAGTACTCCCGCAGCATCGCCCCGAACGCGCCGCAGCATGCCAGCCATACACATACCGGCACGCACACCGCCAGCAGGCCGCCCAGAAAGCGCAGTGCTTCCCGGCGCACGCTCTTGCCGCTGTGCGCCGCATGCCACAGGTAAAACAGCGCCGTCACGCCCAGCGTGACCAGATCGCTCATTTTGATCAGCAACACCGCCGCCGTGCATGCGCCCAGCAAAAAGGCGTACCATTTTTCGCCCCTGGTCTGTCCCACGCAGGCTCTCACCATCACCGTCATGCCGATGAGCGTGAAGAACCGGTCGTATTCCTCGCAGAAATTCTGGCCGCCATAGCGCCACACGCACCACATCACCGGCAGCAGCAGCGCCAGCGGGTGCCGCCGCTGCGGGATCAGTCGGCAGGCCAGCTCCATCAGCAGCCGACAATAGGCCAGCAGCATCAGCGTCTCCAGCACATACACGCCGAATGTGCCCTGCACGCACAGCTGAGGGATCGCCATCAGCGCAAAGAACAGCGGGCCCTTGTTTTCACTCGCGTCCACATACGGTACCAGCCCATCGGCAATGCCCCTGCCCATGGACAGGAAAATGGCGTTGTCCGCATTAGGAGTCCCATACAGCGGGCTGGTCTCGCAGATCAGAAAGGGGCTCATCAGCAGCAGGACTGCCAGACAAATCCGGCACAGGATCCGTTCGTTTTTCTGCATGCTCTCTCTCCGTCAGGTGGTGCCGCGGTAGATCTCGATCACATCGCTGCGCTTGCGCACCTGCGTCAGCACGCGATCCAGCTGTTCGCGGCTCTTGACCTGTATGACCATGATGATCGTGCAGGTCTTCTTTTTTTCATCGCGCTTGGCCGACACGGCCACGATGGGCACATCCATGTTGCCGATGCACAGCGCCAGCTCGCCCAGCAGGCTCACATGGTCGTAGGCGATGATATTGACGGAGGCGTTGAACTCCGTCAGCTGGTCGCCGCCCGCCCAGCTCACCTCCACCATGCGTTCCTGCTCGGAATTGGTGGCGTTCACGCAGTCGGCCTTGTGGATGGTCACGCCGCGTCCACGGGTGATATAGCCCACGATCTCGTCGCCGGGCACAGGGTTGCAGCAGCGGGCAAAGCGCACCAGCATGCCGCTTTCGCCCTTGACGTACACGCCGTGGGTGGGCTTGCCCAGATGCTTCTGTGCTTCCTCATGGCTCACCTCCTGCACCTTGGGCAGGGAGGGGGCTTCCGTCTTGCGCTGCTCCTCCAGCAGACGGCTGATGACATATACGCTGGCGATGCCGCCGTAGCCCACCGCGCCGTAGATATCGTCCAGCTCGGAGAAGGCGTAGCGCTTGAGGATGGGCTCGTAGTATTCGGGCTTGGCCAGCGCAGGCAGCGTGCTGCCGCGGCGCTTGGCCTCGCGCTCCAGCATTTCCTTGCCCTTGACCACATTTTCGCCGCGCAGCTCGCGCTTGAGGAACTGGCGGATCTTGGCCTTGGCCTGCTGGGTCTTGACCACGCGCAGCCAGTCGGTGCTGGGGCCTTTGGAGGCGGCGGAGGTGATCACCTCCACGCGGTCGCCGGTTTGCAGCTCGGTCTCCAGCGGCACGATGCGGCCGTTGATCTTCGCGCCCACGCACTGGTTGCCCACGCCCGAGTGGATGCGGTAGGCAAAGTCAAGGGGCGTTGCGCCGCGCGGCATGCTGATGATATCTCCCTTGGGCGTGAAGATGAGCACCTCTTCGCTGAACAGGTCGGTCTTGAGCGAATCGATAAACTCCTGCGAATCGCGGGTCTCGCCCTGCCAGTCCAGGATCTGGCGCAGCCAGTACAGCTTGTTGTCCAGATCGCCGCCGGTCGTGCCGCCTTCCTTGTAGCGCCAGTGCGCCGCCACGCCGAATTCCGCCACGCGGTGCATTTCGTAGGTGCGGATCTGGATCTCAAACGGGAAGGGCATTTTGCGCCCGCCGATCACCGTGGTGTGCAGGCTTTGGTACATATTGCCCTTGGGCACGCTGATGTAGTCCTTGAAGCGGCCGGGAATCTGGTTCCACAGCGTGTGCACGATGCCCAGCACCGTGTAGCAGTCCTGCACGGTGTTCACCAGCACGCGCACGGCGATCAGGTCGTAGATCTGGTCAAAGGTCTTGCCCTGCCCCTTCATTTTTTTGTAGATGGAATACAGGTGCTTGGGGCGGCCGTCCATCTCGTAGGAGATGTTCTGCGCATCCAGCTTTTCGCTCAGCTCGGAGATCACCATGCGGATGTTCTCCTCGCGCTCGGTGCGCCGCAGCCCCACCTTCTGCGCGATATCGTGGAAGGATTCCGGGTCGATGTACTTGAAGCTGAGGTCCTCCAGCTCGGACTTGATGGAGTTGATGCCCAGCCGGTGGGCAAGGGGCGCGTAGATATCCAGCGTTTCGTGGGCGATGGCCTTCTGCCTTTCCGGGCTCTGGAAGCGCAGCGTGCGCATGTTGTGCAGCCGGTCTGCCAGCTTGATGACCACCACGCGGATGTCCTTGGACATGGCCAGGATCATCTTGCGCAGGCTCTCGGCCTTCTGTTCCTCCCGATTGGTGAAATCCAGCTTGTCCAGCTTGGTCACGCCGTCCACCAGCAGCGCCACTTCCTCGCCGAATTCCGCGCGCAGGGTATCCAGCGTGATGTCCGGACAGTCCTCCACCGTATCGTGCAAAAAGCCCGCCGCCACGGTGGTGGCGTCGATCATCAGGTCGGTGAGGATGCTGGCCACGGAAACCGGGTGCATGAAATACGGCTCGCCGCTCTTGCGCACCTGTCCGCGGTGCGCGTTCTCGGCAAACTCATAGGCCTTGCGAACCAGATCGCAGCCCTCGGGATGCACTTTGGCAACGCGTGCCAGCATCTTTTCCAGAGGCATGCACTCGTTGGTGATATAGGTCAGCATATCCTTCACCTCTCGGTTCAGCCAATGTGCTTCACATAGGTGTACAGCGTGTCGGTGATATCCGCGCCGGCGTTCACATACACATGCAGCACCTTGGCATTGTTGCTTACGATGGTGCTGGTCAGCCGCTTGCAGTCGTAGGTGAAGCAGGTGTCCAGCGTTTTTTTGTGCAGCAGCGCGCCCATGCCGCGGTCGTTTTGTTCGTCGTACATTCCCATCAGCACGGGATCGACCGTGTTTTCGTCCTTGCGGCAGATCACGAAAAAGCCGATGGGCTTGTCGCCCTTGAGTACCTCGTAGAGCCGCCCGCCGTTTTCCAGCATGGAGCGCAGCCAGTTGGCATAGCGTCGGCCGCCCTTACCCACGCCAAAGGCAGGATCGATGCTCACGCGGTCGGACACGAACACGCCCGCGCGGATGAGCCCGTACACGTGCTGGCGCTCGCTCTCCTCCGTGCGCTCCACAACGGTCAGCCCACGGTCGAACCGGGCGATCACATCCGGCATGTGGTAGTGCTCGCGGCGGATGGCCACATGGAACACCATCTCCACAAAGGTGTAGCCCAGCTTGGGCAGGCCAAAAAGCAGCTGCGGGCAGTTGACCGGCGTTTTGACCACAATATACTCCGCGCCCTGCGCAATGATGCGCGCCTCCTCCGCAGCCAGCAGTTCCGGCGTGTCGGCGGCGTCCAGCGCGATCTCATAGGCATTTGCGCCGATGTTTTCAAGCTCCCACACGGCGTGCGTGGTCTTCATGCGCATTTTCCTCGCTTTCCTGCTGCTCCGCACGCGTGACGCTGCGCACCACGAACTGCGGATACCGGTTGATGCTCAGATAGATCCGGCCGATATATTCGCCGATCACGCCCATCAGCGCAATGATCACGCCGCCCAGCAGCAGCATCACCGAAATGGTGCTGGCCCACCCGGCCTGCATGGCAGGGTCGAGCAGCTTGCGGATGATGGTGATCAGCGCAAACAGGCCGCCGCCCAGCGCCACGATCCAGCCCAGATAGCTGGCCAGCCGCAGCGGCTTGATGGAAAAGGCGGTCACACCGTTGGCCCACAGCGAGATGAGCTTTTTCAGGTTGTAGCCGCTCTGCCCCTCCATGCGCGCGCGGTGCGTGACGGGCACATTGCAGTAGCGGCTCACGCTCTGAAACAGCAGCCCCGTCACATAGGGAAAGGGATTGGGGTACTGCAGCGCCGTATCCACCACGAAGCGCTGACAGGCATAGTAGCTGTTGGCGGTCAGATCCTTGGGCTGATTGTAGAAGAAATGATTGCAGAAGGTGTTGAAGCGGCTGCCCATGTTGCGCAGCCAGTTCTGCTTGCGCTTGGGGTACTGCGCAAACACCAGATCGTAGCCTTCCGCCACCTTGTCGATGAGCTTGAAGCACTCGTTGGCGGGAGTTTGCCCATCGTCATCCAGGCAGACCACGATGTCGCCCCGCACATGGTGGAAGCCCGCCATCAGCGCGCTGTGCTGGCCGAAGTTGCGGCTGAGATCCACAAACACGACGGCGGGGTAGGTCTTGCACAATGCGCGGATTGCGTCAGCCGTATGATCGGGGCTGCCGTCGTTGACCAGAATGATCTCGTGGTCATACTCGTCCGCGCGGGCCGCTACGGTATCCGTCAGCTCCCGCACCACCGCGCCGATGGTGTGCTCGGAACGGTAGCAGGGAATGACGAAGGAAAGCAGGGGTTTGGCCATAAGGCACCTCGTTTCGTTAGATGGCCGCGATACGGCGGCTGAGCGTGCGGATGAGATCGTACCCATCCCATGTGAGCGCAAAGTCCATCGTGTGGCCGACAGGCGCGATGCGGTCGATCCCGCGCAGCCCGTTTTCAACCACAAAGCGGCGCAGCGCATCCTTCTCCAGCCCGATGTAGGACAGCGTCTGATACTTGCGCTTCACAACGGGCACGAGCGCGTCCAGCGTTTCGGCTGCATATTCGATGAAGAAGCCGCCGGCGCAGCGATGCTCGTCCAGCTTTTCCGTCAGCGCCTCCACCTCCACGCGCACGGCGGTATTGTCCGCCATGGGCGCGAGCTTGGCCTCCGGCAGGGCGATGGCGGCGCGGTACGCCGCGGTCAGCTTGTCCACCGCTACCACGGGCTCCACGGCATAGCGCGGGCGGGCGTAGGCGGTCACGGCATTCCAGAAGCGCTCCTGCGCCTGCTTCAGCCTTTCGCCTTCGCCCAGCCAGTAGACGAGGCGCGGCGAGGTGCAGGCGTTCTGATTGGTCAGATAGGTATCGTTGTAGAAGCCCTGCGCCGCTTGGGCAAGCTGCTTTTCGTCCATGTCCAGCACGGCCTGCGCCTGCACGCACAGCAGGCTGTAGCGGTCGGGGAAGGTCACTTCCACCGCATGTGGCGGCAGGGCGGCTGCGCGCACGCGGCGCACGGTCTCATCGCCGCCCCAGATGATGCGCGCGTCGCATTCGGCGCTGTACATCTCCGTCAGATCCTGCCGTTCGCGTGCATACAGCACAACGTTCACATAGGGCGCCATAGCGGCGTGTTCGCCCTGCAGCAGGCTGTCCATAGCGCGGCAGACGATGCGTGTCTGCACAAAGTCCTGACTGGAAGCCTTCACCACGCAGGCGTTGCCCGCCAGCAGCGCCGCCGCCAGCGAATAAGCAAAGTTGATGGGCACATTGCTGGGCGCGATGTGAAAGGTGAGCCCGCGGCCCAACCGGTCATCCGTCTGCCTGGCATATTCTGCCTTCAGCGCTTCCAGATGGGCGCGGCGGCAGAAAAACGCGAAGGTGACAACATCAGGGTAGGCTTTGGCCGCCTTGTCCTTCAGCAGCAGGCTGCCCAGATCGCTCAAAAAAGCCAGCACAGGTTCGGCAAAGGGGGCAAGGGGGCGGGCCAGCCGCACATCGCCGCCGCACAGCAGCGTGACCGCTTCACTTCTGTTCATAGGTATCGCTGCACCCCCGTATCTCGGCGCGCTTGATGCGCCCGACAATTTCAAAGTACTTGCCCTTGCGACCGCAGGGGCAGTCGTCCTCGCCCAGAATGCGGCCTTCGTCCTCGGTGAGCAGGATGTGGCCGGGATAGCTGCGCGGCAGCACGCTGGAGACTTGGATCAGCCCCAGTTCCCCCACCTCCGCCACGGAAAAATCCGCTGCGCGGCGAATGGTCACATCCGACCATACCGGCGCATGCAGGTGGCCGTGCTCGCACTCCATATAAACGGTGCCGGTCTGCTCCACCATGCCGTAGTAATCGTGCACGCGGGTCAGGCCGCAGGTGTCCTGCAGCGCCTGCTTGAACTGCGCGGTGGTAATGTGCTGGTCGGCCAGTTTCTTCCAGCCGCCGCCATGAATGAGCACGCCGCGGCTGAGATCCGGCCTGTAGCCGCTTTTGCGCAGCTCCGCACAGAAGTGCTGCCAGATCATAAACGTGAAGCCGAACAGGAAGATGTCTTCATCCGCGTGCTTTTCCAAAAATGCTTTCAGCCCGTCCACATCCAGCTGCATGTTTTCATCCAGCGCGTAGATCTTATCGCGGCCAAACATGCTGAAGCCCAGAATGCCCGCGCCGCGCGCGGAAAACATGGCGAGGTTCTTGATGACGGCGCTGGTGTCCAGAATGATCATGGGCAGCCGCTGCTTACCGAGGAACTCGCCCATGATGCGGCTGAGCACCTTGCTTTGCAGGGTGGAGGTCTCCCGGTCGAGGAAGATGCGGCTGACCTGCTGGCCAGTGGTGCCGGAGGAGGTCATGGTGCGGTGCAGCGCTTCATCCGCCACGGATTTGAGCGTGAATTCCTTGAACAGGCGCACCGGAAGAAAGGGCAGCTCCTCGTAGGACTGCACCTTGTCCGCATCGGTCCCCCATGCGCGCAGCATCTTCGCATACTCCGGGCACAGCGCCGCGTGATGGCGGGTCAGCTCGCGCAGCTCGCGGGTCAGAAAGGCGCGCTTCTCCTCCTTGGCCCATTCGTAGGCCGGAAGGGAAGGCAGCTCGTTTACATCATACATGATATTTCTCCAGTTCGCGGTACAGGGTCTTGCCGGAATCATTCTTGGGAATGGCCTCCAGCGCCATGGTGTGGAAGCCGCTGATGTTCAGGCCGGTCTTTTCGCTCAGGAAGGTGCGCATGGCGGGCAGCTGGCCTTCTTCGGTGGCAAAGATCATCAGATGGTCGTCCCGGCCCGCGCAGGCGCATTCGCACTGCGGGAAGGCGGCCTTGAGCATGCGCTCGGTCTCGTCCAGATTGACGCGGTTGCCGTACATCTTGAGGAAACGCTTCTTGCGGCCCACGATGGTGAAGTAGCCGTCCGCGTCCATCTGCGCCATATCGCCGGTCTCCAGCACGCCGCCGCGCTCGTCGCCCTTTTGCAGGTCGGCCCCGCATTCAGCATAGCCCAGCGTCACGTTCCGGCCGTAGTAGCGCAATTCGCCCGTCACGCCGGGCTGCGTGATGACATGGCCGTCCACGTCGATCAGTTCAAAGCGGCCGCCGGGAATGGCCACGCCCATCGCGCCCACCTTTTCCATGCTCTTTTCCCACGGCAGATACGCCATGCGGGCGGTGGCCTCGCACTGGCCGTACATCACCACAAACTGCTTGCCCGTCTGCCGGCACCAGTCCACAAACTTGCGGTGCAGCTCCGGCAGCAGCTTGCCGCCGGCCTGCGTCATGGTGCGCAGGCTGGGCAGATCCATGCGCATGAAACGCATGCGATCCAGCATTTCGTAGGTATAGGGCACGCCGCCGAAGCTGGTGGCTCCTTCCGTGCGGAACAGGTTCCAGAATTCGCGCTGGGCAATGCCCTTTTCCGTGAGCAGGATGCACGCGCCCACATCCAGATGGCTGTTGATGATGCTCAGGCCATAGGTGTAGTTCATGGGCAGCGTGGTGATGGGCTTTTCCGTCGCGTCCAGCCGCAGATATTCCACAATGCTGTCGGTATTGGCGCGGATGTTCTGATAGCTCTGCCGCACAAACTTAGGGCTGCCGGTGGAGCCGCTGGTGGTCAGCAGCAGCGCCAGCTCGTCATTCAGCCGGGTCTGCCCGCCGAAGGGCGTCTGCAGCAGATGATATCCGAAGCGCTCGTACACACTGCGGCAGCCTTCCCACGCAAAGCCTTCAGGCGTCCACAGGAACGCGGGACGATAGTTTTCATACAGCGCGCCGAACAGCTCCGGGTCGATCTCGGCATTCAGCAGCGCCGGCACGATGCCGCCTTCGATGAAGCCGGCATACCCCACCACGCTGCCGATGGTGTTGGTGCAGAGGTTGAAGCTCAGGCATCGGCCGCCCGCAGCCTGACAGAGGGCCTCGCCCTCGGCCTTCAGCTGCGCATAGGTAAGCGTCCGGCCGTATTCATCCTTCAGGGCGACGGCGTCGCCAAAGCGGTCAAATCTCCACATCATACTTTGCCAGGATCTCCTTTCCCTTTTCAAAAGAGCTCAGGTCAATGATATCGTCCATATCCACCATGATGTCGAACGCATCCTCCAGCGCGGCGATCAGGCTCATGTGGCCCACGCTGTCCCACTGCTCGCTTTCGCCGTACTTGAGGGCGAGCATGTCCTCGGGGGCCACTTCGAGGGATTCGGCAAAGGCATTGATGTATTTTTCCAGATTGGTCATGGTTTTTCTCTCCTTCTTTTTGGTTTGAATCAGGCAGGAAACGGTGCTTACAGTATGCCGCCGTCCACGCGCCACACCTGCCCTGTGACGTAGGAGGCCATATCGCTGGCAAGGAACGCCGCCACATTGGCGATCTCCTCCGGCCTCGCCTTGCGCTTCATCAGGATCTTCTCCGTCTGCTCCTGCACGACCTTCTCGCTCAGATCCTTCACCAGATCGGTATCGGTGAAGCCGGGCGCGAGGGCGTTGACGCGGATGCCCACGCTGATCAGCTCGCGCGCCATCTTTTTGCTGGCGGCGATCACCGCCGCCTTGGACGCGGAATAATCCAGACGGCTGTCGCCGTCGATGCCGGCAATGCTGGCGATGTTGACCACCGCGCCCTGTTTGCCGCGGGCCATCAGGCGCGTGGCCAGACGGCTGACCTCGACCATGGCGAAGAAGTTCACATCGAAAATCGCGCGCATATCCGCCTCGGAGGTCATCTGGAACATGCGGTCCTCGCCCATGATGCCGGCGTTGTTCACCAGCGCATGCAGCGGCTGCTTGTCCGCCATCACCTGCCGGAAGGCTTCCTTGATGGCGGCGGTGTCGCTCAGCTCGCAATACACGGGGCGGATCCACACGCCGCAGCGGGCGGCCTGCTCCGCGCAGCGCTGCTCAAACGCCTCGTCCGGCCTGCGGGCAAAGGCCCACACGTTCGCGCCCTCCCGCGCAAATACCTCCACCGCCGCCGCGCCGATGCCGCGCGCCGCGCCAGTGATCAGCGCGTTCTTTCCCTGCAAGAGCATGGTCATTCCTCCTGTGCAGCCGTCACCTGCTGCTTTTCGTAATATTCCTGATAGAGATGCAGCACATAGTCAATGTTGTCGCTCTCCAGCGCGTCGCCCATGAACGCCGCCGGGATCTCCTCCACGGCCTTGAGCACCACCTCGGGCTGCTCGGGGTCGTTCATGGCGGCGTCGCGCTCGTCCATGGCCTTGTCATAGGCCGCGGCCTCGCCGTTGAGCAGCGACCGCAGCGCACTGAAGGCGGACACGTTCTGCAGCCCCCGTCCCTCCGCGCCGTCCGGCTGATGGCTCACGCAGCCGATCACCAGCAGCACCACCGCCGCGGCAAACGCCGCGATGCGCAGGCCGTCTTTTTTGCGCGTGCCGATGGCCGGGAAGGGGCTGCGGGTCTCCGTGCGGCGCAGCAGCCAGCCCAGCCAGTACAGCACCAGCGCGCAGCTCATGATCACAAAGGTGTAGAAATAGGTGTTCACCGTGCGGCCGTCGCCGATGTAATTGCCGGTATACAGTGTGGGGGCCAGCTGCGCGCAAAACAGGCATACGCTCAGCACCGTGATCCAGATGGGATGGTTGAACCGGTACGGGCAGCCGCGCACAGTCTCCATCAGCTGCCACGCCACAAACGCCCACACCACCAGCAGCGGCAGCGAAAACCAGCTGCCCATCAGCGCAAGGCCGAAATAGAACGCCTGCAGCACAGCCACCGGCGCGGATACGCCGCCCATGAGCGTGGCCGCGCGCACGCCGTTGCCCGGGGCCAGCATGCTGAACACGAAGCCGACCATCAGCAGCCCGAAAATGCCAAGGCGGCTGAAACGGTCGCCGCGCTTTTTCACAAAGCCGTACAGCACGATGAGCGCATCCAGCAGCACGGCAAACAGCACCGTGGAGTACTTCGCGCCGCCCATCACCACCGTCACCAGCGCCAGCAGCGCGCCGTAGCACGTCTTGCCCGCGCGGCGCTTCGTCTGCGTGAAGCACACCCACAGGCCGAGGCGCACCAGCATGACCGACCACATCAGCGTGTAGGCCACGCCGCCGTTGAACCAGAAGAACGCCTCGCTCAGATCCGGCACAAACTGGATCATCACAAAGGCCAGCGCGCAGAACGCCATCCAGAAGGTGCCTTCATCCGCCTGAAGCATGCGCACGAGCACCTGCTTCAGGAAGAACCACACTGCAAACAGGAAGAAGGTCAGCAGCACCGCCGTGGTGATCCAATAATGATCCTCGCCCATCAGGGCGGGCTGCAGGGCGCTGATGAAGGACGTGGCATAGGTGCCCTCCCACGTCTGGCGAATGCCCACGGTATTCTCCACCGCCGCCGCAAACGTATCCAGCAGGCTGCCGGTTTCCCGCCACGCGCCGTGCGTGAGGATGGAGAAGCCGAAGTCATCGTAGCATGCATGGTTATAAAACGACAGCGCGTACAGCGGCAGCAGGCTCAGCAGCAGCCCGGCCACGCACAGCCACACCAGCGTGCGGTTGGAAATGCGGCGTTTCATCACAGCCAGCTTCACGTTGCGTCTCCCTCCCCTTCGATGCGGACGGCCTGCTTGCCGTAGTACAGGCACAGAGACGGACGCACATCATAAACCGCGTCCGTTCTGATGAGATCCTCCATAAACACGGCGGGAGTGACCGTAAGCGGCGCGAGCGTCACCACCGGCTGGCTCTCGTCGCCAAGCAGCTGCTCCCGCTGCGTCATCTCGCGGTCATACTGCGCCGCCTCGCCCGTGAGGAGCGACAGCGCCGCGCTCGGGCCGGACAGGTTCTGCGCACCGTAGAGCACATCCCCCTCGCGCTTGAACGCAAGGCAGCCCGCCCCCAGCAGGCACAGCGCCGCCAGCGCCAGCGCGCCGAAGCGGCGCGCGTTCATTTCAGGCGCGGCCGGCAGCGCGCGGGCCGCAAAGCCCAGCAGATAATACACATATGCGAACCACAGCACCAGAAAGCTGAGGTAGTAGGTGTTGACAATGCGCCCCGCTCCGATGGAGGCGATGGAGTACAGCGGCGGCGCCAACTGCGTGCAGTACAGGCAGATGCCCAGCGCCGCAGCCAGCCACGGGTGGCTGAAGCGCCACGCGCTTCTTCGAGCGGCGGCGTACAGCGCGGGCGCCATCACCAGCGTGACAGCGATCACCGGCAGCGTGATGTAGCCGCCCACCTGCGCCACGCCGTAATACAGCGACTGCAGAATGGTCTTCACCGCCGAGTTCTCGTAGTTGATGACCCCGGCGCGCACGGCATTGCCTGGCGCGGCCATGCTGTACACAAAGCAGCACAGGAACAGCAGCGTCAGCGCGCTCACCTGCCAGCGCTTGCCATGCTTTGCCGCAAACAGCCACACCAGCAGCACCGCGCACAGGCACAGCCCAAGCAGCCCTCCGCCGTAGCTGCCGCCGCCCAGCAGCACCGCCAGCACGCCCAGCGCCGCCGTCAGCCCGACGGCCCTGCCCCGGCTGTCCAGCAGCCGCATCATCAGCGCCGCGGCCAGCGCCAGCAGCGAATACACAAACACATTGCCCACGCCGCCGTTGAACCAGTAGAACGCCTCGCCCACGTCCGGCATGAACTGGATCATCAGCGTGAGGATCAGCGCGGTCAGGCTCACCCGCGCCCACTTTTCCAGCCTGAAGCGCACAAACAGCGTCTCAAAGAAAAAGGCGAAGCACACCACCAGCGCCGTGAGCAGGATCCATGTGCCGATCCAGTACAGATCCTCGGAAAACACGCCGGGCTGAAAATTGCTGAGGATCGTACCGGTATAGGTGCCCTGCCACGTCATGCGCGTATTCTTTGCGCTCTCCCACGCAGCCTTCGCCAGCGCGGCCAAGCTGCCCGTTTCCTTCCACGCATGGTGCACGGAGGCGGAAAAGCCGTAGTCATCGTAGTACGGATGATTGTAAAAAGCGATCGCGTACAGCGGAAGCGTGCTCACCGCCAGCGCCGCCACGCAAAGCACCGCAAAAACCCTCTGCCACTTTTCCAGCGGGATCCGCTTCACCGGCCGCACGCTCCTTTCGTATACATTCAGATAAGTTACCAATTTAGTATTATAGCATAGATACGCATAAAAAGCCACATCGGGCTCGGAATTGTAACCGATATGTCCCGCGCAGGATTTGCGCCTTGTCAATCCTGCGAAAAAAAGGTATACTGTCACGGGATGTTTGTGTGCATCACAAAGTTTTCAGGCATCCGGTATGGAGTAATGTCATCATGAAGAAAGTTTTGATCATCGGCGCAGGCCCCGCAGGTCTGACCGCAGGCTACGAGCTGGCCAAGCGCGGCTATGACGTCACCCTTCTGGAGGGCGACAAGCAGGTGGGCGGCATTTCCAAGACCGTCCGCTATCAGGGCAACCGCATGGATCTGGGCGGCCACCGTTTTTTCAGCAAGGATCAGCGCGTGATGAAGTGGTGGGCGGATATGATGCCCCTGCAGGGCGCGCCCGCCTATGACGATAAAGTGCTGGGCCGCAGCGTGCCCCTTGCCGAGGGCGGCCCCGATCCCGAAAAGGAAGACCGCGTGATGCTCACCCGCAGCCGCGTCAGCCGCATCTACTGGAACAACAAGTTCTTCGACTATCCCATCAGCCTGAAGCTGGACACGCTCAAGACCATGGGCTTCGGCACCACGATGGCGGTGGGCTTCAGCTTCCTCAAGGCCACGCTGTTCAAGCGCCCCAACGACAATCTGGAAAACTATTATATCAATTCCTTCGGCAAAAAGCTGTACAGCATGTTCTTTGAAGGCTACACCGAAAACCTGTGGGGCCGCCATCCCAGCGAGATCGACGCCAGCTGGGGCAAGCAGCGCACCAAGGAGCTGAACATCTTCAGCATCCTCCGGGATATGTTCTCCAAGGTGTTCATGAGCAAGGAGCAGCGCCAGAAGAACGTGCAGACCTCGCTGATCGAGGAGTTCATCTACCCCAAGTTCGGCCCCGGCCAGCTGTGGGAAACCGTTGCCGGCGAAATTGAAAAGCTGGGCGGCCGCATCCTGATGAACACCGAGGCCATCGGCGTGCACACCGAAAACGGCAGGGTGCGCAGCGTGCGCGTGCGCGATGAGAACGGCGAGCGCA
Source organism: uncultured Oscillospiraceae bacterium (assembly GCA_964504385.1). GTDB lineage: Bacteria > Bacillota > Clostridia > Christensenellales > Aristaeellaceae > Limiplasma. The sequence continues at coordinate 15,336 of CAZDEF010000027.1, read as the reverse complement.
ATATGGAAGCGGACATCTTCTTCTCCTCCATGCCGGTGAAGGATCTGGTGGGCGGCATGAACGATGTGCCTACCGACGTGGCCGCCGTGGCCAAGGGGCTGCCCTATCGCGATTATGTGACCGTGGGCCTGCTGGTGAACCGGCTCAACCTGAAAAATGAGACCCAGCACAAGACGCTGGGCAACATCGTGCCCGACTGCTGGATCTATGTGCACGATAAGAGCGTGACCATGGGCCGCATGCAGATTTTCAACAACTGGTCGCCCTATATGGTGCAGGATCCCGAGCACACGGTGTGGGTGGGGCTGGAATACTTCTGCGATGAAGGCGACGATTTCTGGAACCTCAGCGATGAGGAAGCCAATCGTCTGGCCGCGCAGGAGCTGTGCACCATGGGCGTGATCGGCGATCCGTCCGAGGTGCTCATGAGCCACCGCGAAAAGGTGAAGAAGGCCTATCCCGCCTATTTCGATACCTACGACGATATCGGCAAGGTGGTGGACTACCTCAACATCTTCGACAATCTCTACTGCGTGGGCCGCAACGGTCAGCACCGCTACAACAACATGGACCATTCCATGGCCACTGCGTTCGAAGCGGTGAACAACATCGTCGCCGGCGTTTCCGACAAGACCAACATCTGGAACGTGAACACCGAGCAGGAATATCACGAGGAAAAGAAAAACTGACGCTGGAGGCCTTTCCTTGCTGCGATTCATTCCAAGAGACCAACGCCCGCCGTCCGAGGCGGAGCTTGCCGCGCTGCGCCCCTATACCGGGGTGACGGCGCGGCTTTTGTACGCCCGCGGCGTTGTGACCGCCGGGCAGGCCGAAGCCTTTCTGCACCCGTCTTTGGCCCAGCTGCACGATCCCATGCGCATGCACGGCATGCAGGAGGCGGTGGCGATCCTTACGCAGGCGCGCAATGAGCACCTGCCCACGGTCGTCTACGGAGACTACGATGTGGACGGCATCTGCGCCTGTTCGCTACTGACGCTGGCTCTGCGCCGCTTCGGGGTAGATGCGCAGCCCCACACGCCGCTGCGCGCCGAGGGCTACGGCCTCAACTGCGATGCGGTGCGCAAGCTGGCCGAAACCTACCGCGTGCTGGTCACGGTCGATCTGGGCATCACCAACCACGAGGAGGTGCGCCTTGCGCAAAGCCTCGGCATGAAGGTCATCGTGACGGATCACCACGGGCTGGGGCTGGAGCCCAGTCCAGCCGACGCGGTCATGAACCCTCTGCTGGGCGATTATCCCTTCCGCCGTCTCTGCGGCACCGGCGTGGCGTTCAAGCTGGCCACGGCGCTGCTGGGCTTGGAAAGCTGTGTGGAATACCTCGATCTGGCCGCGCTGGCCACCGTGGCCGACATCGTGCCGCTGGTGGATGAGAACCGCGTGCTGGTGTCGCTGGGGCTGAAGACCATCGCTTCGCGCAAGCGCGAGGGCATGCGCGCCCTGCTGCGGGTCAGCGGCGAACCCGACGCGATCGATGCGGACACCCTCGGCTTCCGGCTGGGGCCGCGTCTGAACGCCGCCGGACGGCTGGACGATGCGGGCAAGGGCGTGCGCCTGATGATGACGGTCGATCCCGCCGAGGCGGACCGGCTGGCCGACGAATTGGACATGCTCAACACCGAGCGCAAGGCCACCGAGCAGAAGCTGGTGCGTCAGGCGCAGGAAGCCGCCCTTTCCCACGATTTCATCCGCAGCCGCGCCCTCATCGTGAAGGGCGAAAACTGGCATGTGGGCGTCATCGGGCTGGCCGCCGGGCGGCTGTGCAATCAATACTACTGCCCCACCTGCGTGCTCAGCGAGCATGACGGGCTGCTGCACGGCAGTCTGCGCAGCATTCCCGGCGTAAACATCCACAAATGCCTGCAGGCCTGCGACGACCTGCTGCTGCGCTACGGCGGCCATGAGCAGGCGGCGGGCGTGACGCTGGCGGCGCAGAACTACGATGCGTTCTGCGCAAGGCTGCAGCACGCGGTCTCCAAGGCGGATGAAAGCTGCTTTGTGCCCGTGCAGGAATACGACGCAGAGGTCAGTCTGAGCGAATGCACGGAGGCGCTGCTCAGCCAGATCGAACAGCTGGCCCCCTTCGGCTGTCAGAACCCCGCGCCGCTGTTGCTGGCGCGCGGGCTGCATCCGGAGGAGTACCGCGCGGTCGGGTCGGAAGGCGCACATCTGAAGCTGACGCTGCGGCAGGGCGAACGCATGCTGGGCGGCATCGCCTTCGGCATGGGCGCCATGGCTGCCGACATGGCGGAACGCATCAGCGCTGTGTTCAGTTTGGGCCGCAATACCTTCCGCGGCGTCACCAGTCTGCAGATGGACGTGAAGGCCCTGCTGCCGGATCGCGAAGCGCGCATGCAGTCTCTCGCCCGCCCCACAGACGCACAGGCGCAATCCGCACTGCTGGACGGACTGCTGGATACTTTTGCCCATCCGGCAGGAAAACAGGAGGCGGACACAGAATCCATACAGATAAGCCATTGGGCGGAGGTGGAGCAGGCCGTGGCCTCCCGCCAGCGCGGCCATCTGCTGGTTTCCCGCACACCGGCCTCTGCGCGCAAGGCGCTGCAGCTGGACGAACTGGATGTGTGCGTTCATGCCCCCGCCGATCCGCGCGGTTTTGCCACCCTGCTGACCGAGCCGCTCCTTTCCATGAACGCCGGTCACTGGCGGCATGTGTGGCTGCTGGACGGGGAGCTGTGCGCACGGGAAGCCGAAAAATGGCTGCAGCGTTTGCCGCAAGCACAGATACACATTCTGCCCGCATCGCCTGAGCTGCGCCAAACGGCCGCTGCCATCGACGCAGGCGACGCGGCGTACCGCACGCTGTACAAGGCGCTGCGCACCGGCGTGTACCGCAGTCTGCCGCAGCTGGCGGAAACCGCCGGGCTCACCGGGGTGCAGACGCGCGCCGGGCTGCACGCCTTTTGTCAGCTGGGGCTGATCGAGCTGACGGAAGCGCCGCTGCGCTACACGCTGCTTTCGGCGGCCCGATGCTCGCTCAGCGACAGTCCTGTTCTGGGCGCGCTGCGCAGGCTTGCGCAGGGAAAGGACGATTAGTTTTGGACAAACAAGCCAATGGCGGCCTCAGAGGGCTGCTCCTGCTGCACGGCACTTTGCTGGTGTATGCCGTGGTCAGCGTCTTTGCCAAATACGCCGGCATCCACATAGCGGAAAGCAGCTGGGGGCTCACGCTGGTCTTTCTGGGGCTGGAGGCGTTCACGCTGCTGGTCTATTCCGTTTTATGGCAACAGGTGCTCAAGCGCATGCCGCTGTCCTTCGCTTACAGCAACAAGGGCATGTGCACGCTGTGGACGGCGCTGTTCGGCCTGCTGCTCTTTGGCGAAACGCTCACATGGGGAAAGGCGCTGGGCATCGCAGTGGTGCTCATCGGAGTGCTGCTCGTGGTGACGGATCATGAATAGCGGCGTTCTCATTTATCTGCTCACTCCCCTGCTGTCCGCCATCAGCCAGCTGATCCTCAAAAAAGCGGCGGACGATCCTAGGTATACCGGCATCCGCGCCTATCTCAACGCCCCCGTCCTGCTGGCGTACGGCCTGTTCTTCGGCTGCATGCTGCTCAATGTGGTGGCGCTGCGCACGCTCGACCTGACCATCGCCAGCGTGCTGGAGGCCTCCGGCTACATCTATGTCATGGCGCTCAGTTTCTTCTTCCTAAAGGAGAAGATCACCCTGCGCCGCCTGATCGGTAATCTCATCATCGTCGTCGGCATCGTGCTGACTTTAACATTGTGATCATCGTAATCATCCTTCGAAGGAGGCAATGCTTTCATGGAAACTCCCGTCACTCAGCCCAAAAAGATCATCTTCTCCGGCATCCAGCCCTCCGGCACGCTGACGCTGGGCAACTACATCGGCGCGCTGCGCAACTTCAAGCTGCTGGAGGATGAGTATCAGTGCCTCTACTGCGTGGTGGACATGCACGCCATCACCGTGCGTCAGGACGCGGCTGCGCTGCGCAAGCGCTGCCTGGAGCTGGCCGGCATCTACATCGCCAGCGGTCTGGACCCCAAAAAGAACATCATTTACTGCCAGAGCCATGTGAGCGGCCATGCGGAGCTGGCGTGGATCCTCAACTGCTTCACCTACATGGGCGAGCTGAACCGCATGACCCAGTACAAGGACAAGTGCGCCAAACATGCCGACAACATCAACGCCGGTCTGTTCACCTATCCCGTGCTGATGGCGGCGGACATCCTGCTGTATCAGGCGGATCTGGTGCCGATCGGCGCCGATCAGAAGCAGCATCTGGAGCTGACCCGCGACATCGCCCAGCGCTTCAACAGCGTGTACGGCGACGTGTTCACCGTGCCGGACGGCTACTTCGGCAAGGTAGGCAGCCGCATCATGAGCCTGCAGGAGCCCACCCGCAAGATGAGCAAATCCGACCCGGAGGAGACCTTCATCGCGCTGCTGGATCCGCCGGATGTGATCCGCCGCAAGATCAAGCGCGCTGTTACCGACAGCGACGGCGAGATCCGTTTCGACCCGGAAAACAAGCCCGGTGTGAGCAATCTGCTGTCCATCACCGCCGCGCTGACCGGCCAGACCCCCGACCAAGTCGCCGCCGAGCTGCAGGGCATGGGCTACGGCAAGCTGAAGGAACGCGTGACCGACTGCGTGATCGCCACGCTGGAACCCCTGCAGGCCGAGCACAAGCGCCTGATGGCCGACAAGGCCTATCTGCAGGGCGTGCTGGACGAAAACGCGGAGATCGCCAACCGCATGGCGCTGCGGACGCTGCGCAAGGTGCAGCGCAAGGTGGGCTTTGCCGACCGCGGCAAGCGCTAACAAACGGATCACCCGCATCAAAAGGGCTGTTGCATGCTGCAGCAGCCCTCATTTTTTCGGAAAATGGCATTGGGAGACTTGGAGGGCCGCAGCCCTCCAACTGTGATCGTATCGACCGGCTTTTCCGACGGTCTGCGGTTAGGGAACGCATATCACCCGGCCGGGGATAAAATCGCCCGGCGCAAGCTGCGGGTTCGTGGTCAAGAACAAACCGGGCGAGTAGCCGAACAGCGCCGACAGCGTGTTCAGATCCTCGTATTCCCCCATCACATAGCTGCTGGAACCGCTGGGGCACAGTCTGCGGCTGCCACTGGGCGGAACGCAATAGCGCGTGCCGGGGACGATCCGCGTGGCAGACAGGCCGGGGTTGGCCGCGCGCAGCGCCTGATAGGACACGTTGTTGGCCAGCAGCAGATCGGTGAACGTCTGCCCGTTTCGAACCACGCCCACCGTGTAACCGGTGGGACAGGTCAGCGGGGCGGCTGGCTGCGTCTGGCTGGGCAGCGATGGCGTGGGCAGTTCCACAGGGCCCTCTCCCGGCTGCGCCGGTTCATTCTCTGCCGGAAGCGCAGGGGTGGGCAGAGCCACATCGCCTTCGCCCGGTTGGGCGGGAACGTCGATCATCATACGGATTCGCTCCTTTCGATTCGGGGTTCTTCCCCCTCCCGCCATCCTATGAAAGCAGCGGTCAATGGTGCCTGTCCCTATTTCACAGGTCTTTGCCGCGCCGGCTTCACCACGGGCGGCGGCGTGGGCAGTGCGGGCGCTTCCGTGGCTCCCTGCCGGAGCGCCTGATACTCCAGATACAGCTGGGTGTATGCCTGCTCCATCTGTGCGATCTCCTGCGCCTGCGCTTCTACCGTGCGCACCTGCTGCGCCACCGCATCGTTGGCCTCCTGCGAGGACAGCACCGCATCGTTCAGCTGCGTGTTCAGCGCGTCGCGCTGCTCCGTCAGCTCTGCCGACAGCTGCGTGCTGCGCTGCGCCTCGCGCTTCCATTTCTCGCTCTCCGCCTTCCGATCCGCCGCCTCCGCCTGCGCTTGGCGCAGCTGCTGTTCGCATTCCGCCAGCAGCCGGCTCTGCTGCGTGCTGCCCGCCACGATGAAGCCAGAGACCATCAGCAGCGCCAGCATCAGCGCCGTGAGGATCACCACCGTTTGTTTCATGCCGTTGTTCCTCCATACAAAAAAGCGTTCGGCATCAGTATGCGCCGAACGCAGGAAACGTATTCATATGGATCGTCACGGGGTGAGCGGCTCGTCCACCTTTTCCACCGGCTGAGGGTCGGGCAGCGGCGGCAGCTCGCGCAGATCGGAAATGCCGAAATGCTCCAGAAATTTGTCCGTGGTGGCGTACAGGATGGGGCGGCCCAGCGCCTCCTTGCGGCCCACCTCCTTGATGAGTCCCTTCTGCAGCAGCGACTGCACGGAGTAGTCGCACTTCACGCCGCGCACCTGCTCCACCTCGCCCTTAGTGGTAGGCTGACGGTAGGCGATCACGGCGAGGGTCTCCATGGCCGTTTGCGAAAGCGACTGTCTTTGCACTGGCTGCAGCAGCCGCTCCACATAGGGGGCATATTCCGGGCGGGTCTCCAGCCGCAGATGGTCGCCATAACGCTTCACGGCGATGCCGCGCCGGTCGGCGTCGTAGCTGCGTTCCAGCGTTTCCACAGCATGGATGGTCTCCATTTCGCTGATCCCCAGCGCCGCGGCCAGATCGCCGATCCGCACCGGCTCGCCGGCCACGAACAGAATGGCCTCAATGATCTGGGGCGCTTCATGGAGCTGCGTCGTCTTCTCCTGCATCAAATTCCTTCCTTCCGGGCACCAGCAAGATCGTATCGAACGTGGCGCTCTGCACCACATGCGCCTTGCCAAGTTTGAGTATTTCCAGCAGCGCGATGAACAGCGTGACCACTTCTTCCTTGCCGGGCGCATCGCTGAACAGCTCGTCAAAGCGGGTCTGGCCCATCACCAGCCGACTTTCGATGGTCTCCATGCAGCCTTCCACGGTGTAGGAATCGCGGCGGATGTCCCGCAGGCGGAAGTCCACCTCGCGCGGCTGGGCGGGCACGCGGTTCTGCACTCGCACCAGCGCTTCCCACAGCGCATCCAGCGTCAGGCCGTCCAGCTCCAGCGTGGGCGGGGGCAGAGGGTATTCCTCCGGCAGCTTGCCAAACACCTGCAAGGCGCTTTTTTCAAAGGTCTGCATGTTCTGCGCGCTTTCCTTGAACTGTTTGTAGGCCACCAGCCGCGCGATCAGCGCCTGCTCGGGGTCTTCCTCCTCCTGCTTGGGCGGCTTGGGCAGCAGGTGGCGGCTCTTGATCTCCACCAGCAGCGCCGCCATGGCGATGAACTCGCTGGCCTCGTCCATGTCGAAATCGGCGGCATTCTGCACGGCTTCGATATACTGCTCGGTAATATCGCTGACGAAGATCTCCTGCAGGTCGATCTTGGCCTTGCCGATCAGGGTAAGCAGCAAGTCCAGCGGCCCGTCGAATTGTTTCAGGTGGATGCTGACGGCCATCAGTTCAACCCCGCAATCATCAACAGCAGATTGAGCACCGCGTCCTCCACAGCGTCAAAGGCATTGCTCAGCAGCCCGCTCAGCGCGCCGGAGAACATGAGCGTGATCAGGAACAGCTGCATCACCTGAAAGGCGTTGTGGCTGAGGTTCAGCCGGCCCTTGAGCAGAATGTCATTCAAAAGGTGATAGCCGTCCAGCGGCGGGATGGGCAGCAGGTTGAACAGGCCCACCGACAGGTTCATGGTGCCGAACATCAGCAGGAACCGCTGAATATACTGCACCCATGGGTAGCGCATGGCGTGCTCGTTCGCCGCGCCCGCGCCGCCCAGCAGCACCTGATAGCCGATGCCGTTGGAGGACAGCAACGCCTTGGCGCCGTACATCTCGATCACCTCAGGCTTCCACAAAAGCCCGTTGAGCCCCACCGCCAGCGACAGCGACAGCAGGAACAGCGTGATGTTCACCGTGATGCCCGCAATGGAAACCAGAAAATCATCGCGGCGGTAATCCGTAAAATTGCGCGGATTCACCGGCACCGGCTTGGCCCAGCCAAAGCCAAAGAAAATCAGAAAGATCGTTCCGAGCGGATCCAGATGCTTGCGGGGATCCAGCGACAAACGCCCCATCATTTTTGCGGTGGGGTCGCCGCATTTCCATGCCACATAGCCGTGCGCAATCTCGTGCAGCATCAGCGTCAAAAGGATGGAAGCCGCAAAATACAGAAGATAGACCAAAAACCCGACAGGATCCGTTGTGAGCCACGAAAACCAGCTGCTCAGCCTGTTCAGAATCCCCATCTTCCAGCCTCCTTTTCAATGCCCGCCCCATCGGCGGGGAATGGTAAAGATTATACCCTGCAAACGCCAAAATAGCAAGCAGCGCCGCCCGCCCATCTACGCGCTTTTTCTTGGCTGCGCACGCTGTTTCCGGATAAGGGATTGTTGAGAACGCTTTTTCATGTTATAATGTTTTTTATGGTGTGCAGATTTCCGCGTTCTGTCATGCCTGTAAAACGGATGCCCGTACCAAAGCACACAGCAAGTACGGTGAGCGCAAGGGAGAAACAACATGAAACTGACAGTTGAGGAAGTCCGCGCGCTGGCGGCGCAGTTCGCGCCGGAAGGCAAGATCGGCGTTCCCCAGCCTTTTGGCGGCGGACATATCAACGATACCTACCTGTTTTGCCGCCACGATGAAAACGGCGCGCAGTATGTGCTGCAGCGTATCAACAAAAACGCTTTCCCCAACCCGGAAGAAGTGATGGACAACATGCTGCGCGTGACCGAATACCTGCGCGGCATCATCATCCAGCGCGGCGGCGACCCCGTGCGCGAGACGCTCAAGCTGCTCAAGACCGCCGACAACCGTTTTTTCGCCATCGACCGCAACGGCGATTACTGGCGCTCCTACAGCTTCGTGGCCGACAGCGTCAGCTATGACCGCTGTGAGGACGCAAACATCTTCTGCGAATCCGGCCATGCCTTCGGCCGCTTTCTGTCCATGCTGGACGGCTTCGACGCCGCCTCCCTGCACGAGACCATCGTGCAGTTCCACGACACGCCCAAGCGCTTCCGCGATTTCCGGAAAGCGGTGCAGCAGGACGCGGCGGGCCGCGCCAGCGGTGTGAAGGAGCTCATCGACACGGCGCTGAGCTACGAACCCTTCGCCGATACCCTCACTGGTCAGCTGCGCAGCGGCGAACTGCCCCTGCGCGTGACCCACAACGACACCAAGCTCAACAATGTCCTCATTGATGAAAAGACCGGCCGCGCCGTGTGCGTGATCGATCTGGACACGGTGATGCCGGGCCTGTGCGCCTATGACTTTGGCGACGCGATCCGCTACGGCGCCAGCACCGCCGCCGAGGACGAGCGCGATCTTGACAAGGTGCATCTGGACATGAACATGTACCGGGCCTATGCGCAGGGCTACCTGAGCGAGGTGAGCAGCCAGCTCACCATGCGCGAGGTGGATTCCCTGCCCGTGGGCGCGCGCATGATGACGTTGGAAAACGGCATCCGCTTTCTGGGCGACTATCTCAATGGCGATGTTTATTTCAAGACGGATTATCCCGAGCACAATCTGGTGCGCGCCCGCACGCAGTTCAAGTTGCTGCAGGAGATGGATGAGCACTGGGAAGAGATGCTCGAGTGCGTGCGCGACCTGAGCACGCGGAAAGGATGAACACGATGAAGAAACCGGTTCTGGTCATCATGGCGGCCGGCATGGGCAGCCGCTACGGCGGCCTGAAGCAGATGGATCCCGTGGGGCCAAGCGGCGAGCTGATCCTGGACTATTCGCTCTTTGACGCCAGACGCGCCGGCTTCGAGCGCGCAGTCATCATCATCAAGCCGGAAAACGAGCAGGATTTCCGCGAAGTGCTGGGCAACCGCGTCAGCCGCTACATGCAGGTAGACTATGCCCACCAGACGATGGACCGCATTCCCGAGGGCTTTTCCATTCCCGAGGGCCGCGCGAAGCCGTGGGGCACCGGCCATGCCGTGCTGTGCGCGGCGCAGGCCGTGGACGGCGCGCCCTTCTGCGCCATCAACGCCGACGATTACTATGGCCGCGAAGCCTTCCGACTGTGCTACGATCACCTGTCCGGCCTGAAGGACGAGCGTGACTTCTGCATGGTGGGGTATCTGCTGCGCAATACGCTGAGCGAGACCGGCAGCGTGGCGCGCGGCGTGTGCGAGCTGGCGCAGGGCGACGCCCTCAGGGATCTGACCGAGCGTACGCATATCATCTCCACCGTGGACGGCCCGCTGATGACCGAGGACGGCAAAACCTACGAATGGCTGTCGCCCGAAACCATTGTCAGCATGAATATGTGGGGCTTCCCCGGCAAGATGATGCAGTATCTGCAGGAGGGCTTCCCCCGCTTCCTGCGTGAAAATGTCCCTGCCAACCCCATGAAGGCCGAGTACTTCCTGCCCAGCGTGGTGGACGCGCAGCTGCGCGCCGGCACGGCGGGCGTGCATGTGTACACCACGCCGGACAAATGGTACGGCGTTACCTACCGCGAGGATCGCGCCGAGGTGGTCAGCGCGCTGGCACGCATGACGGAAAGCGGGCTGTACCCCGCGCCGCTGTGGCCGTGAGGAGAACGGAATGAGACGAAAACTCCGGCCCATCACGATTGTTTTGTGGCTGGTGCTGGTCGCCGGGATCGCGGGCATCGCCATGACTGCGCCCGCCACGAAGGAGGCGCGGGAACGGCTGGCCATCGAGCTGGCTGCCACGCCCACCCCCACTGCGGACGTGAGCAGCATGCTGCTGATCACCCCGGATCCCAACAGCACGCCCGCCCCCACCGCGCTGCTGCTCAAGCAGGGCGTGAAGGGCGATGAAGTGACTAAACTGCAGCAGCGCCTGAAAGAGCTGGGCTATTACACCGGCGAGGTGGACGGCGCTTACGGCCCCGGCACGCAGGAAGCCGTCCTCCTGTTCCAGGCCCAGCATGGGCTGGCCGCAGACGGCATTGCGGGCGAGGGCACGCGCAGCGCCCTGTACAGTTCCAACGCACAGCCCTTCCAGCCCACCCCCACGCCTACCGCCGCTGCCAGCCTGCTGAAAAAGGGCGACAGCGGCGATGCTGTGCGCCAAATGCAGGCGAGGCTGAAGGAGCTGGGCTACTACACCGGCGAGGTGGACGGCTCCTTTGGCGGCGGCACCGAGGAAGCCGTGCGCCTGTTCCAGCGCCAGAACCAGCTGGATGTGGACGGCATTGCCGCAAAGATGACCTTTGCCGCGCTGTACCGCGAGGACGCAAAGCGAGTCACCGTTACCCCCACGCCCGACCCCAACCAAATGCCGCTGCTGGTCAACCGCGACCATCCGGTGGATTCCGCCTATGCGCCGGATGATCTGGTGGTGCTGAAGAATGTGATCCCTTCTTCCGTGGCAACTGTGAAGGGCAGCGACACGGAGGGCGACCGCACCGCCGTGAACGCCATGATCGACATGTTCACCGCCGCGCAGGCCGATGGCGTGACCCGCTGGCAGATCAGCGCCGGCTACCGCAGCTACAGCTATCAGCAAAAGCTGTTTGACAAGCAGGTGCAGGAATACCTGGATCAGGGTTTCAGCCAAGCCAACGCCAGATCCGCCACCCGCCAGACCGTGGCCGACCCCGGCACCAGCGAGCATCACACCGGGCTGGCCTTCGATATCACGGTGCCCGGCACCACCTTCAAAGGCACGGACGAGCAGATCTGGCTGCACAAGCACTGCTGGGACTACGGCTTCATCATCCGCTATCAAGAGGACAAGGAAAAGATCACCGGATACATTGCCGAATGCTGGCACATACGCTATGTGGGGCTGCCGCACAGTCAGAACATGCGGGATCGTGACCAGTGCTTGGAAGAATATCTTGGCATCGTATAAGCAGAGCGTTTCCATCACCACTGCGTTGATGGAAACGCTTTTTATCGATCAAGAAACCCCGTCCGGTTCCTTTGAAGGAATCAGACGGGGTTTTGCATTAGCCTCTGCTTTCGCGGAAATAGGCAACACCCAGCGAGGCCGGGGGCTGATCCTCGCGCTTTTTGCGCAGGCTGGTGATCACCAGCACCACGATGGTAACGATGTAGGGCAGGGATTTGAAGATCTCCTGCATGCTGCGGCCAAGGCCGGGGATGTACAGGTACAGAATGTACAGTCCGCCGAACAGGAATGCGCCCCAGATGGCGTTGAGCGGCCGCCAGCGCGCGAAGATCACCAGCGCAATGGCCAGCCATCCGCGGTCGCCGAAGCCGTTGTTCACCCATGTGCCGCCGGTGTACTCCATCACGAAGTACAATCCGCCCAGACCGGCCAGCATACCGCCGATGATGGTGGACAGGTACTTGTAGCGCGATACATTGATGCCCGCCGCGTCAGCCGTGGCGGCGCTTTCACCCACAGCGCGCAGGTTCAGGCCGATGCGGGTCTTGAACAGGAACCAGCTCAGCGCCACGGTGAGGATCACGCACAGATAGGTGAGGAAGCCGTAGCTGAACAGCAGATCGCCCACCACTGGCAGGCTGCGCAGGCCCGGAATGGTGGCGCGGAACGCGCTGGCGGTGGATGCCGTGGACAGCTGACCCACGCCGCCGGCCAGCTTGGACAGCGAGCCGCCAAAGAAATTGCCAAAGCCCATACCAAAGGTGGTGAGCGCCAGACCGGTCACGTTCTGATTGGCGCGCAGGGTCACGGTGAGCACGCAGTAGATGAGCGCGCCCAGCGCCGAGCACAGCAGGCAGCACAGCAGCGACACCAGCATGCCCACCACGGGAATGGGGGTGGCCGTGCTGCTTTCGTACAGGAATGCGCCGATCAGTCCGGCCACGCCGCCGATGTACATCAGGCCCGGAATGCCCAGATTCAGGTTGCCGGATTTTTCCGTCAGGATCTCGCCGTTCGCGCCGAACAGGAGCGGGATGCCCTGCGTGATGGATTTTTGCAGGAAGATGCTGATCACGTTCATGCTTTCACTTCCTCCTTGGCAGCTGGCTTGCGGAACTCCAGACGATAGTTGATGAAGAATTCGCAGCCCAGAATGAAGAACAGGATGATGCCGGTGAGGATCTCGCTGGCGTTTTCATTCAGGTTGAACTGAGAGGCGATCTCCAGCGCGCCCTTCTCCATGAACACCAGGAAGAAGGACACCAGCATCATGGTGAAGGGATTGAGCTTGCCCAGCCATGCCACGATGATGGCCGTGAAGCCGCGTCCGCCGGCCAAGCCCACGGAAATGGTGTGGCCCACACCGGCAGTGAGCAGATAGCCCGCCACGCCGGCCAATGCGCCGCAGATGGCCATGGTGCGGATGATGACGCGCTTAACGTTGATGGCGGCGTAATAGGCGGTGTTCTCACTCTCGCCCACCACGCTGATCTCATAGCCCTGCTTGGTGTAGCGCATGTACACGAACAGCACCACCGCCAGCACTGCCACAATGATCACCGGCAGGATATAGCCGTTCTTGGCGATGCTGGGCAGCCAGCCGATCTTGCCCTTGGCATTGATCAGGCCCACGGAGTTGGAGCCCTTGGGGTTCTCCCAGAAGATGATGGCAAAGGCCACCAGCTGCGTAGCGATATAGTTGAGCATCAGGGTAAAGAGGGTCTCGTTGGTGTTCCAGTGCGCCTTGAAAAACGCGGGGATCACGCCCCACACCATACCGGCCGCCATACCGGCCAGAGGGCATAGCGTGTACAGCAGCCAGCTGGGCAGCCCTCTGCCATAAATCATGACGGCTGCAGTCGCCATGGATCCCACCAGCACCTGACCTTCCGCGCCGGTGTTCCAAAAGCGCATGCGGAAGGCCGGCATCACCGCAAAGCCGATGCACAGCAGAATGGCCGCGTCTCGCAGGGTGATCCACATGCGGCGGGAGGTGCCCACCGCGCCGTTCCACAAGGCGGCGTATACGCTCAGGGGGTTCATGCCGGTCAGCAGCACAATGACGACGGCGCACACGATCAGCGCCAGCACGATGGCCGCCAGCCGCACCAGAATGCTGCGCGACAGGCTGCCCGTATCGCGCTTGACAACGTGAAACAGGGGTTCCTTTACATTGGCGCTCATGCCTGCACCTCCTTGGTCTCATGGCTGGTCATCAGCAGGCCCACTTCTTCCTTGGTGGCGGTACGCGCATCCACCACGCCGGTGATATGGCCGTCCGCCAGCACCAGAATGCGGTCGCACAGCGCCAGCAGCACATCCAGATCCTCGCCCACGCAGATCACGCAGGAACCCTGCTTCTTCTGCTCGTTGAGCAGGCCGTAGATCTGGTAGGAGGAATTGATGTCCAGACCGCGCACGGGATAGGCCACCATCAACACCTGCGGGGAGGAGGCGATCTCGCGGCCCACCAGCACCTTCTGCACGTTGCCGCCGCTCATGCGTCCCACGGGCCACTCAATGGAGGGCGTGACCACGCCCAGCTCCTTCATGATGCGCTCGGCCAGATCATGCGGCTCCTTGCGGTGGGAGAACAGGCCAGGGCCCTTCTTATAGGAGCGCAGCATCATGTTGTCCGTCATGCCCATGGAAGCCACCAGGCCCATGCCCAAACGATCCTCCGGCACGAAGGCCAGCCGGATGCCCATCTCGCGGATCTCCTGCGCGGTCATCTCGGTGAGCTCCTTGATGTGGCCCTTGCGGTTGCGGTAATGGATCTTGCCGGTCATGCGGGGCTGCAGGCCGGCGATGGATTCCAGCAGCTCCTTCTGGCCGCTGCCGGAAATGCCGGCAATGCCCAGTATCTCGCCGGTATACGCCTTGAAATCCGCATGGGACAGCACCTCGCGCCCCTCGCGGTTGTACACGGTCACATCGTCCATGTGCAGCTTCATCACGGGGTTCACGGGCTCCGGGCGTTCAATGTCCAGCGCCACCTTCTCACCCACCATCATTTCGGTCAGGCTCATCTCGGTCGCATCGCTGGTTTCCACCGTGCCCACATAGCGCCCCTTGCGCAGCACGGCCACGCGGTCGCTCAGGCTGAGCACCTCGTTGAGCTTGTGAGTGATGATGATGATGGAATGCCCCTGCGCGCGCATGTTGCGCAGCACCTGAAACAGCTTGTCGGTCTCCTGCGGTGTGAGCACGGCGGTGGGCTCGTCCAGAATGAGGATGTTCGCGCCGCGGTAGAGCATCTTGACGATCTCCACCGTCTGCTTCTGCGAAACGCTCATCTCATAGATCTTCGCATCCAGATTCAGTTCAAAGCCATACTTATCCAGCAGCTTCTGCACATCGCTCTTCACCTGCTTCATGTCCAGTCGAAGCTTTCCGGGCAGACCCAGAATGATGTTTTCGGCGGCGGTGAGCACATCCACCAGTTTGAAGTGCTGGTGGATCATGCCGATGCCCAGATCAAACGCGTCCTTCGGGGAGCGGATGACCACTTCCCGGCCCTCGATGTAAATGTGCCCTGCATCGGGAAAGTAGATGCCGGCCAGCATGTTCATCAGCGATGTTTTGCCGCTG
>CAZDEF010000026.1:0-32912 GCA_964504385.1 uncultured Oscillospiraceae bacterium | reverse complement strand
GGCCAGCACCATGTTGCACACGCGCACAGGATACCAGTAGCCTTCCTCGTCATAGTCGAAGCGGAGCATGCTGTCGGCATTCTCCACGTCAAACTGATGCAGCCAGCCGCCTTCCTTCAGTTCCAGAGAATAAGCGGGCTCGGCCACCAGCATCATGTCGCAGCCCAGAGCGCCGGTTTCCATTTCGCCGGTCAGCTTGGTCTGCAGGGAGCCGGTACCGCCGTAGAAGAATTCTACTTCGAGGTTCGGGAATTCGGCCTTGAGTTCTTCGCTCAACATGTCGATCACGAACTGGTAGATGGAAGTATAGATGGTCACCTTGCCTTCAACGTCTTCGTTGACGGCGAGAGCGCTGGACATCATGCCCAGAGACAGGATCAGGCACAGAACCAGAGCGAGAGCCTTTTTCATGGTTAAAGTTCCCCTTTCATTTTTGACTTATTTTCACACCTCTATCCTTAGCGGTGCAAAGTCCTACCCTACTCTTCAACTATGAATCTCTCATTTCGAAGCAAAACGATTATACCAAAAAACGGATGTAAATGCAATATTGTTTCGGCATCAAAGATTGTTAAAGATAAAGCAAGTGTCTGACGCATTGCTGCGTCCGGCACTTGCAGCAGGCCGTCGAAAAAGCTCGCTAAAGCGATCTTTTCCGCCGAAGGAAGGCACCGTTTGCCTACTCGCCTGCGGCTCGCCGGGCGGCAAACGGCGTAAGGAATGTTTCCGCGCAGGGCGCGGAAACGCCCGCCCGACCGGCAAAGCCGGTCGATACGATCCCACTTGGAGGGCTGCGGCTCTCCAAACCTCCCCCATAGGCTTTTTCAGCAAACTGAAGCAAGTGCCCGACGCATTGTCGCGTCAGGCACTTGCAAAAGATCATCGGTTTTTTGGGGGAAAATCAGCGTTGGCTCTGCTTGGCAAAGGTATCGCGCAGCCCCACCGTGCGGTTGAATACGGGTCTTTCCGCAGTCGAATCGGGATCCTTGCAGAAGTAGCCGGTGCGCAGGAACTGATAGGTGGTTCCGGGGGCGCTTTCCAGCACGCAGGGCTCCACAAAGCCGTTGCAGATGACCAGGCTGTTGGGATTGAGCTGCTTGAGGAAGTCGTAGTCCTTGCGGGTCAGCGCGTCCTCCTCCGCCTCCTCGGCTTCTTCCAGAGCGGGTTCTTCCACGGGGGTCTCCTCCGCTTCGGCCTGCTCGGTCTCGTCAGCCAGCAGCGGCTCATACAGGCGGGCTTCGAAGGGAACGGCGTCAATGGCGCTCACCCAGTGAAGCACCTTGCCCTTGATCTTGCGGTCTGCGCCGGGCGTGCCGGAGGCGGAATCCAGATCCACAGTGCAGTGCACTTCCACGATCTTGCCGTTCTCGTCCTTCACGCAGTCTTCGCACTTGACGATGTAGGCGCCCTTGAGGCGGACCTCGAAGCCGGGATACATGCGCTGGAACTTCTTGGCCGGCACCTCCATAAAGTCGTCCGCGTCAATGTACACTTCGCGGCCGAAGGTAACGGTATGAGTGCCCATTTCCGGACAGTCGGGATGATTTTCCATGGTGATGGTCTTGGTCTCACCCTCCGGCCAGTTGGTAAACACCACTTTGATGGGGTTGAGCACCGCCATGGCGCGGGCGGCGTTCTGCCCCAGATCATCGCGCACGCAGGCCTCCAGCAGCGCGGCGTCCACGGTGGAATCCGCCTTGCTCAAGCCGATGCGGCTGATGAAATCACGGATGGCGGCGGCGGTGTAGCCGCGGCGGCGCAGGGCGCTCAGCGTGGGCATGCGGGGATCGTCCCAGCCGCGCACATATCCGCCCTCCACCAGCGCACGCAGCTTGCGCTTGCTCATCACGGTCTGGGTCATGTTCAGGCGGGCGAACTCGATCTGGCGGGGCTTGGCAGGCAGCAGGTGCGCGCTCTTCTCCACCACCCAGTCATACAGGGGACGATGGATCTCGTATTCCAGCGAACACAGGCTATGGCTGATGCCTTCCAGCGCGTCGCCGATGGGGTGGGCAAAATCGTACATCGGGTAGATGCACCACTTGTTGCCGGTCCGCCAGTGCTCCTTGTACAGGATGCGGTACATGGCGGGATCGCGCATGACGATATTGGGCGAAGCCATATCGATCTTCGCGCGCAGGGTGTACTGTCCCTCGGCGAACTCGCCGTTCTTCATACGGCGGAACAGGTCGAGGCTTTCTTCGGCAGGGCGGTCGCGCCACGGGCTGTTCTTACCGGGCTTGGTGAGGGTACCGCGGTATTCGCGCATCTCCTCTTTGCTCAGTTCGTCCACATAGGCCAGCCCGCGCTTAATCCAGTCCTCAGCGATCTCGTAGCACTTGTCGTAGTAATCGCTGGCATAGTACAAGCCGCCCGTCCAGTGGAAGCCCAGCCAGTTGATATCCCGCTTGATGGCTTCCACATACTCGGTGTCTTCCTTGGCGGGGTTGGTGTCATCGAAGCGCAGGTTGCACTGGCCGCCGTATTTTTCAGCAGTCAGGAAGTCCATGATCAGCGCCTTGCAGTGGCCGATGTGCATATAGCCGTTCGGTTCAGGAGGAAAGCGCGTATGAACGCTTTGATAGCGCCCGCTCCGTAAATCTTCTTCCACGGCGTCCCAGATAAAGTTGCTCTTTGCTACAGCAGTTTCCATAAATAACAGCGCCTTCCTTTCTATAATCTCCACGGCCAGCCTCAATGCTGTCGTAGCGTTTATTATAGAACGAAAGGCGCTGTTTGGTCAAGGAAAATTCAGAAAAGGGACAGAAGGGGGCATTCTTCCCCTTCACCGGTCATCCGTGCTCAGGATGGAAATGTTCAGTTCCAGCGCGTCCTCGTTGTCGCGCAGCTTGCGCGCCATCACCAGCAGACGTTTGTTGTCATCAGTGCCGGTGCAGGTGGACAGCGTCAGCAGGCGGTCGCCCGGCTGCACGTCCACATTGCAGCGGTAGTGCGACAGCGACTGCGCCTTTTCCACATATTGTACAAACGTGTCAGCGCTGGAAAAACGCACGTCGCGCCAGAAGGGCAGATAATCGTGCTGACCATACCGCAGATCCACCTCCGCAACGGCGAAGATGACGTACCTTCCGTTTTCATAAATCGTGTTGAAATCAATGAAGGGGTGGGCGCGGTAAAAGCTGGCGTCCTTCACCTTGTACTTTTTCAGCGAACCGAACATCGCGCCTTCCTTCATGTTGTGCCCGTGAATGAGCATTTGGGTGGGCACGGTGCGCAAATCGCAGCCCTCGTCTAAGAACAGCGCGCCGGTCACACTGCGCTGCCCCAGCGCATTATGGGTCAGATAATAGCTGTTGTCGCGTTGCAGCACAGCCTCTTCCAGCACGCCGTCAATTTTCAGCCAGCCCACGATATCCGCATTCTGACGCTGCAGCTCATAAAAAACGCTGGATACACGCAAAGACGGATTGGAGGGATACCGGTCGGGCCACAGTTCCTCCGCCAGCGGGGCCGTGCTGGCTGTCGGAAGCGGAGCCTCGGTGGAAGTGGGTGCTGCACTGGGCGCATCACCGGGTTCCAGAGTGGGCTGAGCGGGAACATCGGTGCTCTGCATGGCTGCGGAATAGGCTTCCTCCAGCTGCTGCGACGCCTGACGTGTGACCGCGATATTGACGAAGTAGCGCACAAGCAGAAAGGCGCACGTCACAAAAACGCCTGCACAGATCAGAAGCAGCAGCGCGCGCGGATTCAGGCGAAGCCTTCTGCGTTTGCGCGGTCTTCCGGTTCGGGAAGGCGCAGAACGCTGCGGGGCGCGCTGCGGCGGACGGGATGCAGCGTGTCCCTGTGCAGCAGGCCGCTGGGGCGGAGTCGGCGCAGACTGCTGCTGCGGATAATAGCCAATTCGCTGCGAAGAAGGCTTGCGATCCAAATATCATCGCCTCGTACAGAAAAGATCAGCCAATATTATACGCAGAAAGGAAGAGAAAGTCAAAACAAAACAGGCATGCTCATCGGTGTTCAGTGGCATTCTGTCTGGGAGGGAGGTGAGACCCAAATGAAAGCAAAGCTGCCCCAGAAAGGCAAAATGCCGTTCTACGATGTGGAAGATCTGGCTTCCGCCACCGAATGCACCGGGCTGATCCCATCCGGCCTGCAAACGGAAGCCGAGGCAGAAAACTATGCGCAGCTCTACGCGATCCATTCGCAAAAGACAAACGATCCGTCCGGTGAGGGAACAAAGCCAGCGCCCCATCGCTGATGGATCCTGCAGAGGCGGGCACACGGGAACGCTTTCGCGTGCCCGCATTTTTTTGCAATTCTTTTCTGCTTATCAGATGCATTTGCATTCTCTTTATGGTATAATGAACCATCTGCGGCGAAAAGCCGCCATGAAAGGGAGGGCTTATCCTTGGACGACCCCATAGGCAGTCAGTTGCTGGTTCAGTTGCTTTTGATTCTGATCAACGCTTTTTTCGCTTCTACCGAAACCGCTGCTGTTTCGCTGAATGAAAACCGCATACGCAAGCAGGCCGAAGACGGCGACAGCGCCGCCGCCATGATGCTGAAGATGGTCGAATCGCCCACGCGCTTTCTATCCACCATTCAGGTGTGCATCACGCTGAGCGGCTTCCTCGCCAGCGCCTTCGCCGCTGATGGCTTTGCCTCCAAGCTGGCCGATGCCATTGTGGCCGCCGGTTTTACCTTGCTGTCTCCCGCCGCGCTCAACACGCTGTGCGTCATTCTGATCACGCTGATCCTCAGCTTCTTTATGATCGTTCTGGGCGAGCTGGTGCCCAAGCGCATCGCCCTGCAGGATCCCGAAAAGGTGCTGCGCTTCTCCTGCCGCGCCATCCTGCTGGTATCCAAGATCTTCACGCCGCTCGTCTGGCTGCTCACGGTCAGCACCAATGGCGTGCTGCGCCTGTTCGGCATCAACCCCAGCGAAAGCGGGGATGAAGTGACCGAAGAGGAGATCCGCATGATGGTGGATATCGGCAGCGAAAGCGGTGCGATCGAGCAGGATGAACGCACGATGATCGAAAATATCTTCGAGTTCAACAACACCACCGCCGCCGATGCAATGGTGCACCGCATGGATGTGGTGGCCCTGCATGTGGACGCGACCAATGAAGAGATCCTCGACAAAATCCGCGAAAGCGGCCTAAGCCGTTTTCCCGTCTATGACGAAGACATCGATGACATCGTGGGCATTCTCAACACCCGCGACTTTCTGCTCAACGCGCAGGCCGCTACGCCCAAGGCCACCCGTCAGCTCATCCGCAAACCGTATCTGGTGCCCGAAACCGTTCCGGCCGATACGCTGTTCAGCAATATGCAAAAGCAGAAAGTGCACATGGCCATCGTGGTGGATGAATACGGCGGCATGAGCGGCATCGTCACCATGGAGGATCTACTGGAAGAGATCGTGGGCAACATCTACGATGAATTCGACCCCAGCGAAGAAGTGGAGATCGAAAAGCTGGGTGATAATCTGTGGCGCGTGCTGGGCACGGTGGATCTGGAAACGCTGAGTGAAGCGTTGGATATCACGCTTCCGCTGGACGAGGAATACGACACGCTGGGCGGCATGGTATTCAGCGTCTTTGCCCGCTTGCCGGAGGATGGCGAAAAGCCCGAAGTCACCATGCATGGCCTGCACATTCAGGTGGAGAACATATGCGACCACCGTGTTGAAAAAGCACTGGTCAGCAAGGTGGAAACCGATGCAGCCAACGCCCCCGCCGATACGCAGGAGGACGCATGACCGCCATTCGCCATCTGTTCTGGGATTTTGACGGTACCCTGTACGATACCTATCCGCAGCTGACCGCCTCCTTCCGAAGCGGGCTGGAACGGCTGCAGCTGGGCGGTCTTCTGGATGAGGCGTCATTGCTGAAGCTGCTGAAGGGATCGGTCTATCACGCGGCACTTTGGTGTGCTGAACAGGCCCAAGCGGACGTGCAGGAAATCATGAGCAGCTACCGCAGCTTTCACGAACGCGAAACGGTCTTTCCGCTCTACGAAGGCGCAGCCGACTGTCTGCGCGCGCTGCATGACGCCGGTTTTCACCACTATCTCTACACCCATCGTGATGAAACTGCGGTCGATCAGCTCAAGCGCGACGGCCTGTGGACGCTGTTTGACGATGCGGTCATCAGTACAGACGGCTTCCCGCACAAGCCTGCGCCGGATGCGCTGCTGGCGCTGCTGGCACGCAATCAGCTCGCGCCGGGCCAGTGCGCCATGGTGGGCGACCGCGACATTGACATCGACGCTGGGCACAACGCGGGAATGAGCGGCGTGCTGTTCGACCCTGACGGTTTCTATTCCGGTTATCCGGCCGAGCTGCGGGGCCGCACTATGAACGAATTGACACAAGCGCTGCTGCGCCTGTAACACACAAAGAGCCTGATGCAGTTCTGAACTGCATCAGGCTCTGTCTTATTGCGTCCGTTGGGTCGAAGCCTTACTTCTGCAGATAGCCGCTCTTTTCCCACAGGGCGATCCAGTCTTTCAGGCGTTCCAGCAGGTCGGCATTGCAGCGGGTCTTCTTCATCATATCGATCAACTGCACCACGGCTTCGCCGTTCGTGGTGGAACCCAGCACCTTGCGGATGGAGCGCAGCGCCTCGCGCTGCTCCTCGGTAAGGAGCATATCGTCCTTCTTGGTGCCGCTGAGCTGCAGATCGATCATGGGGGTCATGGGGTCGTTCATCTGATGGGAACACAGCACCAGTTCCATATTGGCAGTGCCCTTGAATTCTTCAAAGATGATATCGTCCACGCGGGAGCCCGTCTCCGTTGCGATGGTGGCGATCACGGTCAGGCTGCCTGCATCGCGGGTGTTGCGCGCCGCACCAAAGAAACGCTTGGGGCGCACCAGCGCGGCAGGGGTGACCGTATTGGCAATGGGACGGCCGCCCTGATTGAGCGCTGCCTGATAGGCGCGGGTCAGCTTGGTGAGGCTGTCCAGCAGGATGACCACGTTGCTGCCCTTTTCCACCAGACGCTGCGCGCGCTCCAGCATAGTCTCGCTCACGCGCGTCTGGGTCTCCGGCGCATCGGCAAAGGTAGAGGCGAACACTTCCGCTTCCACAGCTTCGCTGATCTCCGTCACTTCCTCGGGGGCAATGTCGATGAGCAGCATCAGCACCTCGGCCTGCGGATCATTGCGCTTGATGGCGCGGCTGATCTCCCGCAGCAGCAGCAGGCGTTCGCTGTCCGGCGGAGCCACGATCATGGCGCGCTGGCCAAAGCCCATCGGCGTGATCAGATCCATCAGTCGGATGGGCATGCTTTGCTCATCCTCATTTTCCAGCACGATGCGCTTGTTGGGATAGACCGGCACCAGCTGTTCAAAGGACAGACGATCCGGGTTTTCCTCCGCTTCGCTGCCGTTCACCTTTTCCACGATCATCATCGCGGCAAATTTATCGTTTTCCGTCTGCACGCGCACCTTGCCATCCACGCAGTCGCCGGTGCGCAGGCCGTAGCGGCGGATCTGCGCCATGGACACATAGATGTCCTTCTTGCCGGGCAGCAGCGTTTTGCCGCGAAGGAAGCCGTAGCCATCGGGCAGCACTTCCAGAATGCCGCCGCCTTCCTCCATCTGCGCCATCTGCATCATATCCGGCAGCTGGCCTGCTTCCATCTGCTCGGCAAACTGCTGATCGCGCCCTAAGCGGTAAAGGTTGTCATTATAGTAATGCTCGGCAGATTGCTGCGGCGGGTAGCTGCGGGGCTGATAACTGCCGCGATAGCCGCCCTGCTGCTGATATTCACGCGGCTGATAGCCGTCGCGGGATTGATACCCTTCTCTGGGCTGATAGCCGTCGCGCTGCTGGTAATTGTTGTTGCGGGGCTGATAGCCACCGCCATAATTGTTCTGCTGATAGCCGCGGTTCTGGTAGCCGGAATAGCCCTGATTCCGCTGGCCGTAATCATTGCGGCCCTGGTAGGGCTGGCGCTGCGGCGCGGCGCGGTACCCCAGACGGTAGCCGTCCAGCGTGGGCGCATTCTGCTGCGGGCGCTGGGCTTCCTGCTGCGCGGGACGTGGCTGTTCCTGCGCGGGCTGCGGCCTGACAGGCTCCTGCTGCGCATAGGGGCGCGGCTGCGGGCCGAAGCGGTTGGCCGGGCTGGGGGTGCGCTGCCATGCGGGCTTGGGGGCCGTTTCCCGGTTGATGGCGCTGCGGGCCTGCCACGCCTGCCGGTAAGCCGGACGATTGGCCTGCTCATCGCTGTTCCACGGGCGGTAGCCAACGGGCGCCACAGAGGTAACGTCCGCCGAAAGGCTGGCTTCCGGCTGCGCCTCCTCGGTGGGCTGGCTCTCCTGCTCCGCAGGGGTCTCTTCAGCCGCCTCCGCAGGAGCAGGGGCCTCAGGGAGCGCTTCCTCACCCGCCACGGCAGCGGCAACGCGCTCCACAATACCGGCTTTATCAATACCGGCGCTCAGTTTCACACCGTGTTCCTTGGCCAGCTTACGCAGCTGAATAACGGTCATGGCTTGCAGTTCTGCAATCTGCAATGTGAACCCTCCTTCAAAAAATACCGAAAAGTTCCTGCTCGCATTCTTCAGGGCTTACGGGCGATGACCACGTCACGGTCCACGGCCTGTTCCACCCAATGGGAAAAATCATTGTAGGGCGGTTGGCTGAGCACTTCGAGGCCGGCATCGGTCAGAATGCGCTCCACTTCCTTGCGCCTGAGCGTATTGAGGTTAAACGAGAAAGCCAGCGCGCCGCCCTTCTGCAGCGCCTTTGCACAGCCGGGCGCTGCGCGCGCCACCAGCCGCCCCAGCGCGGACATGCCGCCGTTTTCCTTCGGCGCATGCTGCACACCGTAAGGCAGGTCGCTCACGATCAGATGGCAGCTTCCGGGCTTGACCATTTCAGCCACGCGGGCCGCATCGCCGTTGAACATTTCCAACTGGATGGCATGCCCCTGTTTCATGGCCTGTGCATCCGCCGCCGCTTCAAAGGATATGCAGCGGGCGTTGCCCCCCTTGCTCAATGTGTGCGAGCTTTCTTTGCTCCTGTGCTTGAGCATATGCAGTTTGAGGAAGCGTGTATAATACACGCTGGCCTCCTGAAGCGATTTCATATCCGTCTCCACGCCCACCGCATGGTGCCCTTCGCACATGGCGCAAAACAGCGTGGTCGCCTTGCCGCACATGGGATCCAGCACACGCAGCGGCGCGTCCGTCCGCGCAAAGGCGGATGCCGCCTTTACGCAGTGGAGCATCATGTAGGTGAAATCCGCATTGGTTTTGCCCTTGTATTTCAGCACATGCGGAAGATCATCCGGCAAAACGCTCTGCACGTGCCGTTCAAGCGGCCTGAGCAGGCCGTTTTCCAGCACTTCCGCCGCCATGCACGCAGCCGAGTGGCGTGCTATTTCACGCCACGCTTCCTGCGTCATTTCTTCAGTTTCAAACACTACAAACGGTTCGCCTGCCAGCATTTCGATCTGTGGTTCTGCGTTTTCCATTCCCCACGCTTGAAGCATGCATTTCAATTCAATCAGCGCCAGTTTTTGCAACGATTGACGATAGCGAACATTTGCATGCGGTTTTAACAGCAATGCATAGCGCACAAAGAAACCTCTTTCTATTCCCTCGAATGATCAATGAAAAAGCTGATTGCACATCAGTAAATATCATTATAGCACAGGAAAACATTTTTTGCAAGATTTCACGAGAGAGATTCCCGATTGAATACAAAAAGCCCGCTGCAGGCATTTTTCCTGCAACGGGCTTTGATCGTATCAAACGGAGATCAAGCTTCCTCGTTCTCGCTGGTGGCAACGTAAGCGTCGATGTCCACGGCCACGGCTTCTTCGCCGTCATCGTACACAGGCGCTTCTACCACTTCTTCCACGGGAGCCACTTCGGGCTCCAGCAGAGCGCGGATGCTGAGGCTGATGCGCTTGGCTTCGGGATCGATGTTGAGCACCTTCACGTTCACGATGTCACCAACGTTCACAGCGTCCTCCACCTTCTGGATACGGGTGGCGGCGCACTGGCTGATATGCACCAGGCCGTCGATGCCGGGCTCCAGCTCCACAAAGGCGCCGAAGGTGGTGATGCGGACGACCTTACCGGTCACGACAGCGCCGGCGGGGTACTTTTCGGGAGCCAGATCCCAGGGCTTGGGCATGAGCTGCTTCAGGCCCAGCTGGATGCGCTCGCGCTCGCGGTCGAGGCTGAGGATCTTCACGTCCACTTCCTGGTCGGGAGCGACGATCTCAGAGGGATGCTTCACATGAGCCCAGCTCAGGTCGGTCACATGGATCAGGCCGTCCACGCCGCCCAGATCGACGAAAGCGCCGAAATCGGTCAGGCGACGGACCACGCCGTGCACCACTTCGCCCTCAGCCAGCTTGGCCCATGCTTCCGCCTTCTTGGTAGCGGCTTCTTCGCGGACCACAGCGCGGCGGCTGGCCACGATGCGGCGCTTCTGCTCGTCCATCTCGATGATCTTGAGCTTGAGGGTCTGGCCAACGAACTCGCCGATCTTTTCCACATAGCGGTTGGAGATCTGAGAGGCAGGCACAAACGCACGGATGCCGTTCACGGTGCAGATGAGGCCGCCCTTGACGACTTCCTTGCCCACGCCTTCGACATACTCGTTGTTGTTGTACTTCTCGACAAGCTCAGCGAAAGCCTTGCGATTCAAGATGTTGCGCTGCGACAGGACAACGTTGCCTTCGCCGTCGTTAACCTTGACGACCTCCACTTCGATCTCGTCGCCCATCTGAACGCCTTCGTCCACCAAGTCTTCGCGCTTGATCAGTCCGTCGCTCTTGTAACCGATGTTGACGCACACTTCGTCCTCAGTGATCTGCACGACGGTGCCCTTCACGGTCTGGCCGGGTCTGATCTTGACCAGCGTCGCTTCCACGTCAGCCATAAAGCTGCTTTCCGCCTCCTCGGTGGTGACCTGGTCCAATACTTCCTTGTCAGTCATACGTGTGACTACCTCCTTAAGTGACCAATCCGGCGTGCTGGCGCCGGCGGTGATTCCAATGGATTCCGAATGGATATTTGCAAAGCCCGGCGGGATGTCCGCCGCGCGCTCTACCATGAGGGTACGGCTGCAAATGCTTTTGCAGGTCTCGTACAGTTTGCGGGTGTTGGCGCTGTTGCTGCCGCCCACCACCAGCATCGCGTCCACTTTCTGGGCCAGTTCTCTGGCCTCGGCCTGACGCAGGGCCGTGGCTGTGCAGATGGTGTTCTGCACGGTCAGGTTCCGCACCCGGCTGCGCAGCACGGGCAGGATCTCTTCCCAGCGTTCGTTGGGAAAGGTGGTCTGCGACACGGCCAGCGCGCGATCCAGCAGCGGGATGCCCTGCGCTTCTTCCCGGTCGTGCACCGTATAGACCGGCCCGTTTGCAAAGCCGATGGTGCCCACCACCTCGGGATGGTCGCTCTGCCCCACCAAGATCACCGGCAAGCCGTCGCGGCTGTAGCGGGCCACAAAATCGTGCAGTCGTGCCACAAAGGGGCAGGTGAGGTCGATCACCTCGTCCGCCGTGCGCTTCAGCGCCGCCGTTACCTCCGGCGAAACGCCATGGCTGCGGATGAGGGCCACCCGCCCGCGCGTTTCCTCCACCGAACGGATGACGGAAATGCCCATGGAGGACAGCCGCCCGATCACTTCGGGATTGTGCGCCAGTTCACCGAAGGAGACGATCTGCTTGCCTTCCTGCGCTGCTTTGACAGCGCCGTCCACCGCGCGACGCACGCCCATGCAAAAACCGGCATGACGTGCAACCGTAATTGGCATGAGAACTTCCTCCCAAGCATATCAACTTCAATTATTCGCTGCACAGAACGGTTTTTCCTTCTTTTTCGCCTGTAAAATTGAAAAAAATCAAACCATTTTTTCCATGAGAAAAACCGGATCAGCGTACACTTTTTTCGTGTTCCGCCACCATTTCGCGGTACACCTGTGCAATGCGCTCCATCACCGCGTCGCAGGCTTCCTTGTTCATGCCGGTGGCGGCAATATCGCTGATGGATATGGGGTCGTGGTAATACACATGCACGCGCCGGAACAGGCGGGGCTTGGCGGAAATGTAGGCCGGCAGCAGCTTCACGCCGCTGCGCAGCGCCATCATGGACACGCCGCTTTCCATATCCTGCATCACGCCTTCCTTGTGGCGCGTTCCCTCGGGGAAGATGCCCAGCATGTGCCCTTCCTTCAGCATTTTCAGGCAGGTGCGCAGTGCGCCCATGTCCATGTTGTGGCGATCCACAGGGATCATGCGCAGCTTTTCAAACAACCATTTCAGCAGCGGATGGCTCACCAGTTCCTTCTTGCCTAAGAAACGCACATGGTAACGCCACACCGGGTAGGCGATGAGCATGGGATCGAACAGGCTGCTGTGGTTGCCCAGCAGCATGCAGGGGGCGTCCAGCTGCGCGCGCTCCACATGGTGATAGCTCACAGGCATCACCGTGCGGAACAGAAAGCCGAACAATCCGCGCGCCGCCCTGTACATGGGCGTGAACGCTTCCTCTGCCTCAGGCTTTTTGCCCAGCTTCAGGTTCACGCGGCGCACGATATCGCACACCACCTGCTCCTGCGTCATCTCGGAACTGTCCACGATCTGCGCGTCCTCCGCCGGGCGCAGGGGATCCACCTCGCGGTTCATGTCGCGCTCGTCGCGCGCGATCACATCCGCCAGCACGTCTTCATAGGTGGATGTGTCACCCTTCTGCTGCAGCTCGTCAAAGCGGCGCTTGGCGCGCACCTCGGCGGACGCCGTCAGGTAGATCTTGATAGTCGCATCCCGCAGCACCACAGTGCCGATATCCCGGCCGTCCATCAGCACGCTTTGCTTCCGGGCGATCTCCTGCTGGCGCGCCACCATGGCCCGGCGCACGCCCGCAAAGCGCGACACGCTGCTGGCCGCCATGCTCACTTCCGGCGTGCGGATGAGCCCGCTCACATCCCGGCCTTCCATATAGGTATGCTGCGCGCCGTTTTCATAGCGCACTTCCGGCATGGCGGTCTCCATCAGGCTGCACAGCGCCTGCTCGTCATCGACGGATACACCTGCCTGCAGCGCCTTCCATGCAAACGCGCGGTACATCGCGCCCGTGTCCAGATGCAGTATATTCAGCCGTTTGGCCACCTCGCCGGCAACGCTGCTTTTGCCCGCGCCAACCGGGCCATCCATGGCAATGGTAACGATCATCGCTCCGTCCTTCTTTCGGGTATGATGGTGCTCCGTTCCTGATTATACCATGCCGTGCCCGCGCTTGCAAATAGCATGCGCAGAACCCGCCGTCCAACCAAACGAATCTGCCGCCCTCAAACCCTGCATGCTGCGCACAAAAAAAGAGCCCCGTCCAATGACGAAAGCTCTACGAGTCCCAAAGTGCCGCTGTACCCGTTTTTTCACCCGCTTTGTTAAGCAGGCCGGTTGCTCTACCATGACCCGCTGCCTTCCCCTGGCACCGCACGCGGCGGGGGCGTGGCATTAAGCCAACGAACGCGAGCTCCGTTTGAGATAATGTGGGTAAAAACAAGGCCCTGGCGCACACCTCAGGAACGCTCTGATAGATATTATAGTGAGGTGATGCGCCGCTGTCAAGGGTCAATTTCGTGCTGTTTTGTGCCGCTTGCTGTCGATCTGCCAGCCGTCCCCTGCGCCGGCTCATCCGTTAAGCCGATCAAATAGTCCGATGTAACGCCGTAGAAACGGCACAGCGTAACCAGATCCTCGATCTTCAGCTCCGCCTTTCCATTTTCAATATGGCTGTACCCCTGCTGTGATTTCTGGATGACTTTTCCAACTTCCATCTGCGACAGGTCATGATCTTCCCGCAGATCGCGCAGCCGCCGCCTGTAGTCCATCCAACCTCACCTCACGGCTACGTTAACATACTCAGAAATTGAGTATTGACATTTACTCAGATTCTGAGTATCATATAGGCAAGCGCGCGCGAAATAACAAATTTTGCAAAAGGAAGTGTGCGGTTTCATGAAAAAGTGGTTATGTTTGATTCTCTCGCTCATGCTTCTTCTATCTCTTTCATCTGCCCATGCGGATGCACAGAGTGATTTCTTTGCCTTCGTCGACGCGGTATGCAAAGGAACTCCAAACGGCTTTTTCGAATATCCCGGCCGGCTCTTTCATTCTCCCATTTTCAAATCTACAGAGTCGGCAGAAGATGTTTTTGGCGATGAAGCAAAACGTTGTTCACAAACAGCCAGTCAGTTTCTGGAGGTACTGATGTTAAAACGTTACTCTCCAGCAGCCGCCGAGTACTTTGGTGATTTAATAGTCGAGGCTGATTTTTCAACCCCCAGCTACATCGGTCGAGATGGCAATATTCTGCGTTTCTATGTTCAAGGTGTCGATGCTGGGTATTTCACAATCTACGATTCTTCATCGCAATTGATGTATCTCGATTTCATTCCGCTTGATGTAACTGAACAAGTCAGGAGCATTCTGTTCGAAAAATGTGCCGACGGATATTTCATCAACGATGCTTCCACATTGCAGCAAGAGATGGAGCAGATGATAGAGGTGTATACTTCTGTCATGAATCAGATGCTTGGAATTGACTAAACAATTCGTTAAGGAGGTACTACCTTATGAAAAGAATCACATGTTTATTCTTCGTATTGCTGCTCTTATCCTCTACGATTTCTGTTGCATGCGCTGTTACTGCAGCAGATATGGGTGCTTTTCAAAGCCTGATATACTCGATGCACGGAGGTTTGGACAAAGAACCTATCGTTCCGGACGGTTTCTTTTTGACCCCTAAATTTGGCCATATGAAGACATTCCGTAAATTGGAAAATGAGCCTGACTGCAAAGCACTTATGACAAATGCAGAACATCTGGCGCAGCTTACAGCAATCGCAGCTTGTGAAATGCGCTTCTATAAAACTAATTACGGTGATAGTATTGCCAAAGATTACTTAGGTGAAAAGAATTTGTCTGTCGACTTAACGCAAACAGCCTATGTAGGTCTTGACGGAAATGTCTTTAGTATCTATCTGACCTGTGATGATGCTGGATGTTTTATGATTTATTCTCCAGCGCTTAATCGGATCCATTTCACAACGCTTTCTCTGGAAAAAGCCAGCGAGGTAGAAACCGTCCTATTCGAGCGTTGTGCAGACGGCTATGTGCAAATCAGCAATGAATTACTGATGAAACACTATACTACCTACGAAGCAGAATTCCAGAAAAACGCTGAACTGCAGAATCTGCTTTTCTAAAGAAACTTCGGACATCGGTTTTTCCAACTTAGTTCCAACTTTCATCAAAACCGGCACGCTGGTTACAGCAGCATGCCGGTTTTCTGTTATTTGAGCTTCTACGGCTTCACGCCTTCCAGCAGGCCGTCCACCAGCTCAATGGCGCGGGACAAGCGCTGTGAGTAATCGCCCTGAACCACCACGATCTTGTCGCCAAAGCCGTGGTAGATGTACATGTTCAGCAGGCGGTCGTTCAGCAGCTTGCGCTTCTGCTCATCGCCGTTCAGGCGCTGACCGTCCGGCACCCACTTCACATCCGGGGTGAGGTAAATGAGCAAGTCGTAGCGGTTCGCGTCGATGTACTTTTGCACCAGCTCGTTGCGGTGGCCCATGTACAGCTCGCTGAAATAATCGGTGTAGGTGGCGTCGGTATCGAAGAAGCATACCTTGTTGGCCGTGCGCAGGGCGTGGTAATCCTGCTCGTACTGCAGATGTGCGATACGGCTGAAGTCAGCGTCAGTGTAGATGGTCTCGTCATTGCCCAGATAGTCGTGAGCGTAATAGCGGCCCACCTCTTCCGACCATGATGTGTTGTACAGCTTCGCCAGGCACTTGGTCAGCGTGGTCTTGCCGCAGCTTTCCGTGCCTGCAATCAATACCTTTTTGGCAAAGAAGGGACGCGCCGCGCCCAGAATGTAGTGCCAGTTGCCCAAAATATTCTCGCGAATGGCAGTGGCAGAGATCGGGTAACGGGTGCGTTTAGGGTCGAACAGCTCCACCTTGGATTCCGGAAAATACTCCGCCAGTGTTTCGCTGTACTCCATATCGCCCACAAAGAACGCGTCGATCGGCTGGCCCACCACCTCGCGCATGCGCTGGCTCCACTTTTCCCAGCCCTGCGGATAGACGGGAATGTCCGTCTCATCCAGCACGCGCACGCTGATGTGGCCGATATCCTGGATCTGCTGGCTGATCCACTGCTTGCGCAGCCGGTAGGAGATCTCCGGAATGCCCGCGCTCTGGCAGATCTCGCGGGTCTGATCTGCGTTGTCGGAAATGACCACGATCAGTTGTTCGCAGCAGGTGGAAGCCTCGATCATCTGGTAGAGATGGCCGCGATGCGGGGGCAGGAAACGGCCAAAATAAACGCCGGTCTTGTACATTGTCATGCTCCTCCTGGGCGGCTCCGTCAGCGGCCCGAAAGCTGTTGTCTGCTTCATTATAGGCGGACGCTGCCGGAATGTCAATGCAGATCCCTTTACACACCAAAACAGGCCGGCGAAAAAGCTCGCTAAAGCGATCTTTTCCGCCGAAGGAAGGCACCGTTTGCCTACTCGCCTACGGCTCGCCGGGCGGCAAACGGCGTAAGGAATGTTTCCGCGCAGAGCGCGGAAACGCCCGCCCGACCGGCAAAGCCGGTCGATACGATCACACTTGGAGGGCTGCGGCCCTCCAAACCTCCCAAAGACGTTTTTCGACAAACTAAACAGCCCGTCCGTTGGAGGGCTTCCAACAGACGGGCTGCATTCATCAAAGAGATCTTATTCAGCGGGAGACACAGCCTGCTTCAGTTCGGCCCAGCCTTCCGGATCCGCCAGAACGCTGAAGATCTCCACGTTGCCCTCGGCCATCTCGCTGTACAGCGCGGCAATGCCGTCGCGCACGCTTTGAGAGGTCATCGCGGCAAACTGAGCATTGTCGGCATAGCCAACGAAGCCCTCCGCCAGACCCACCTGGGGATACTCGCCGCCGGGGAAGTTGCCATCCAGCATGGCGGAGAAGGCAGCGTCGATCACAGCGGGATAATTGGAGTAGAAGGAGGTGACGATGGTCGCGGCTTCTTCGGGATCCGCAATGCTCTGAGACTGGTCGCAGTCCACGCCGAAGGCGTACTTGCCGGCTTCCTTGGCAGCGGTGAACACGCCCGCGCCAGCGCCGCCAGCCACCTGCCAGATCACATCCACGCCCTGATCGTACATCGCCTTGGCCTTCTCAGCGACCTGCGGAGCCAGATCGGCCAAGAAGTCGCCCGCGTAGTCGATATACACGATCACGTCATTGTCCTTGCACACCTGGCAGAAGCCGCCGATGTACTCGTTCAGGCCGTCCACATCCACGCCCACGATCACGCCGACCTTCTTGTCAGCATTAGCGTTGGGCATGTCGCTGGTGGTCACCTGGCAGGCAACGTAACCGGCCAGATAGCCCAGATCCTTGGTCTTGTAGCACACGCCGTACACGTTGCTCAGCGGCTTTTCCTGCAGGGCGGCGGGCACATTCTGCAGGTCAACGCTGAGGAACAGCTGATCGGGATAGTTGGCCGCGGCGTCCACCAGCGCAGGGTTGCACTCCGCGCCGCAGGTGATGATGAGATCATACTTGCCGCTTTCGCAGGCTTCGGTAAAGAAGGGCTTGTAGGTTTCCAGTTCGTATGCCTCACCGGCCAGCTCCATGGGGATGGAGCCCATCGCCTTGGCTTCAACGGTGGTGCCGGGGTACTTTTCCACCAGCGCTTCCGCACCGGAGACTGCGGCGGCAAAGTAGCTGCCATCGCCCAGAGAGGGAACCAGCACCAGCACGCTCTTGCCTTCTGTTTCGGCGCACGCGCAGGCAAGGGAGAAGATCATTGCCAGCACCAGGAGAATGGAAGTAATCTTTTTCATGGGGAGACTCCTTTCGTACTTCGGGCTTGGTTGTCATTGAGCCCACTCAGCATCCTACCATATTTTCCATCAGGCAGAAAGCTGTTTTCGTCTTTTTCACCCAGCGTTCACATATTTTTCAGAAAGCAGTCACTTAGCCAGATCAATTCCACTCGATCGTCCACTGGCTGTAATCAACGTCTGCATCGTCGTGCTCCACCACGGTCCCATCCTCGAACACATAGCGTTTGATGCCCACATGCAGCTTGTCCACCTCGCTGCGGTCGGGGATCGTCACATAATCGGAATAGACAGATTTGCCAGGAGCCACGTTCTTTTTGGTCGTCCAGTAATAAACGGTCGTATCGCCGTAGATGCGTTCTCCCCACACATTCTCGGCATATGCATACAGTTCAAAGGCCCGGATGGTCTCGCAGTCCGAATGATTCGTTACCGTAAAGCGCGCCTTCATCTTGTTGCCATTCAGTTTGTTCCATGTTCCTCTGGCTCCATCTTCGATGACCAGTCCGGCATCCTTTGCCAGCAGCTTTCGTATCTCCTCAGAGCTAGGTTGTAACCGCAAACCCAGCGGATGGGCATTCACTGCGCTCCATTCTGTCAGTGAATCCGCCCTTGCCTGAAGCGGCAGAATCATCGTCATCAACAGCACCATTGCAACCGCCAAAATGCTTTTTTTCATGTCGTTTTCCTCCCACTACTTGTTCCTGCGTTCACTCCGCAGTGCGCAGCCAGACGCGCATTTCATTCAAGCCGCGGTTGGACCATGCATAGTATGGAACGAGGATGATCTCCACCGGCTCGGTCTCGGGCGCGGCCGCCTTATGGTAGAGCCCGCCCTCCGTGCGCGGTTTCTCGCGCACACCACTCACCTTCAGCCGCACCGTCTCGTGGCCGAACTCGGCGCTGGGTTCCACCGTGATGCGCTTGCCATCCACCCGCAGCAAATGCAGATCCGGGCCGTTGTCCGCCTCCTCGGCGCAAAATGCCACAGGGCCGCGGGTGAACGCCACGCAGCCGATGTTTTCGCGCACACGGCTGTCCGCCTGCCACATCTGCACCTCCATGGGAAGATCCATCTCGACCCTGTCACCCTCTTTCCACTCACCGCTGAAAAAGACGTATCCGTCCCGCAGCAGCTGCTGTTTTCCTTCCGCACGGAAGGCCGCGTTTTCCGCCCAAACCGGAATGCGGAAGGCCAGCGTGGCCTGCACAGGCTCCTGCGCCTGCACGGTCACGCGCACGCGTCCGTTCCACGGCAGCGCAGAGTCCATCGTCAGGCGGAGCGTTTTTCCGTCAAACTGCTTGCTGACGCTCCCGCCGATATACAGATGCGTGAACAGCGTGCTCGCGTTTTCCGTGTAGGCGAACTGAACGATGGACGAGACCGCGCGCGCAATATTGGGCGGGCAGCAGGCGCAGCCAAACCACTTCTGCCGAACCGGCTTTACATGCGCGAGCCGCTTGTCGCGCTCGCACGCTTCCGGGACGACGGAAAGCGGATTGACGTAGAAAAAGCTCTTGCCATCCAGCGCCATGCCGGCCAGCACCGTATTGTACAGCGCCTGCTCCATCACATCGCCATAGCGGCTGTCCGGGACGATCTGCAGCATGCGGCGGGCAAAGAAGGCCAGCCCGATGGCGGCGCAGGTCTCCGAATAGGCAGAATCATTGGGCAGATCATAAGCGTAGGTAAACGCCTCGCCCACATGGGAGCTGCCGATGCCGCCGGTCACATAGAGCTTGCGCCGCACAATGTCCTCCCACAGCCGTTTGCAGGCCGCCAGCAGGCTTTCGTCCCCCGTGTGGCGGTATACATCCGCCATGCCGCACAGCAGGTACACCGCCCGAACGGCATGTCCCTCCACCTCTTCCATCTCGCGCACGGGCTTGTGCGACTGATAGTACGGCAGATCCACCTTCTCGCCCGGACGCTCCTGGGCAAAATAGGCCGGCTGCTGCCCACGCTGATCAATGAAAAAGCGGCTGAGATCCAGATAGCGCTTTTCGCCGGTGATCTCGTAGAGTTTCACAAGCGCCAGCTCGGCCTCCTCATGACCGGGATAACCCTTGCACTTACCTTCTTCCGGGCCGAAGCGCTCGCAGAAATAATCAGCAAAGCGGCACGCGGCGCGCAGCAGCTTCTCTTTGCCCGTGGCCTGATAGTAGGCGACCGCCGCCTCCGTCAGATGGCCGAAGCAGTACAGCTCATGATGATCGCGCAGATTGCTCAGCGCAGCGTCCATACCGTTGATGATGTAGTAGGTGTCCAGATAGCCGTTGTCCAACTGGGCGGCGCACACCGCGTCGATCGCCTCGTCCGCACGCGCCTCCAGCTGCTCATCCGGATGCCCGGCCAGCGAATAGGCCACCGCCTCGATCCACTTGGAAAAGTCCGAATCCTGAAAGACAAAGCCGTAGAATGCATCGGCATCCGGATGGGCCGGATCCTCCGGCTGGACTTCAAAGCCCCGGTAGGTATATACAGGCGGCGCAAAGCGCTCGCCCTGTTCCCGCTGGCGCTGCCTCAGCCTGCCGGCCGCGCGGAAATTATGCATGCACCAGCTGGGCGCAGCGCCCGGTACACGGTTATTGAGCGCTTCCCACTGGTAGGGGATCACCTCGGTACGCACAAGTTCCATCGCCCGCTTCCAGAAGCGGTCGGTGATCTGGGCCTGCTGAATGGGGATGGGGGCGCTGAACCATTCGCTATTCATCTGTATCTCCTCCGTAACAGTGCCACCGTCGTTCAGGGGTGGTTCACTACTGCGATTATATCAGCATTTGGCTTCCCATTCAATGCAAAAATGGCTACTTTTCAGCGGCTAAGACTTGGCAAAGGAGCCGCCGCACGGCTTGCCCGGGACGCCAGTCATACGATATGATATAAAGTGTATGCATGTCGAATTCTGCCAAAAGCATCACCGCGTTCGCGCAAGGCAGGATTTCGGCTTTTTGCAGCGAAATTAGTAGCAGATGAAAACGCTTTCCATGCCGCAGCGTTTCATCGCACAGGGTTTGTACAGCGCAAGCTGCTCAAATAGAAAATGAAAACCACCAAACCAAAGGAGGGCTTACCTTGGATCTTCTGGCAATCCTCAAGGAGCTGTTCTCGGGCGTGCTGTATCTGGCATCGGCCGAAGGACTGAAAACGCTGGCGATGTTCGTTATCGCGGGCGTGCTGATCTATCTTGCCATCAAAAAGGATTACGAACCCGCTCTGCTGCTGCCTATCGGCTTCGGCGCCATTCTGGCCAACCTGCCGCCCGTCATCGATGCTGTGACCGGCGCTGCCGCCGCCAGCGCGCTGGGTGAAAGCGGTTTCCTGACGGTGCTGTTCAACGCCGGCATTGCCAACGAGCTGTTCCCCATTCTCATCTTCATCGGCGTCGGCGCAATGATCGATTTCTCGCCGCTGCTCAAGGATCCCTCCATGATCTTCTTCGGCGCTGCCGCTCAGTTCGGCATCTTCGCCACGTTCCTTGTTTCTCTGGTGCTCATCCCCGTGGTGCTGCCCGAGACCGCCGGTAATGAGAACCTGATCCTGCGCTTGGCCTCCGCCATCGGCATCATCGGTGCGGCCGACGGCCCCACCACCCTGTATGTGGCCAACCACTTCAACCTGAAGGACTACATGGCTCCCATCAGTGTAGCTGCCTACAGCTACATGTCGCTGGTGCCGGTCATCCAGCCCCCGGTCATCAAGGCGCTCACCACCAAGAAGGAGCGCATGATCCGCATGAACTACAACGAGGAGCGCGCCTCCAAGCTGGCCCTCATCCTCTTCCCCATCATCGTCACCGCCGTGGCGGGCATCATCGTTCCCATGAGCGCGCCGCTGGTTGGATCGCTGATGTTCGGCAACCTCATCCGTGAGTGCGGCGTGCTGGAGCGCCTGTCCAAGACTGCGCAGAACGAACTGGCCAATCTGGTGACCATTCTGCTGGGCATCACCATCGGCGGCACCATGGTGGCCGAGAATTTCCTGCGTCTGGACACCCTGCTCATTATGGCGCTGGGCCTGTTCGCCTTCGTGTTCGACACGGCCGGCGGCGTGCTGTTTGCCAAGTTCCTCAACCTCTTCCGCAAGACCAAGATCAACCCCATGGTTGGCGCTGCCGGTATCTCCGCGTTCCCCATGAGCGCGCGCGTGATCCAGAAGATGGCCAAGGAAGAAGACCCCTACAACTTCATCCTGATGCAGTCCATCAGCGCCAACGTGTCCGGTCAGCTCGGCTCTATCGTAGCGGGCGGCATGGTCATTACGCTGGTCAGCATGATGCTGGGCGGTATCTGGTAATGCAGACGGACTGAGGAAGGAGACAAACATTTATGTTCAAATGGATCGCAACTTTGACCGAAACCGTCACCGAAGTGCTGCCTACCGTTGAGCCCATCGGTGTGGATGCATTGACGGAAGCGCCGCAGGCTGCCAATGCGCTGGTGGGGCTGCCCCTGCTGACCAAGGGCCTGCTCACCACGCTGATGGGGCTGTTGGGCGTGTTTCTGGTGCTGACGCTGTTCTTCGTCACCATCAAGCTGATGCAGAAGATCGGCAAATAAGAAAATCAACATAGAAAAGCATCCGGACTTTGCGCCGGATGCTTTTCTGGCCGTCGAAAAAGCTCGCTACGCGATCTTTTCCGACGAGGGAAGGCGCCGTTTGCCTACTTCGCCTTCGGCTCGCCGGGCGGCAAACGGCGTAAGGAATGTTTCCGCGCAGGGCGCGGAAACGCCCGCCCGACCGACAAAGCCGGCCGATACGATCACACTTGGAGGGCTGCGGCCCTCCAAACCACCCATGGATGATTATTCTGAAAATCCCACATTATACAGCAGAGGGAGGAAAGACCATGAAAAATGCCGCGCACACACTGCGCAACGCTGCGTTCACGTTGGTCGTGCTGCTGGCGGTTTTTGCGCTGGTGCTCATCCTGCAGCGTTTCTTTCAGGTGGATCGGTTGATCCCCATGCTGTTTGTATTGGGAGTATTCGTGGTATCGCTCCACACCGACGGCTACTGCTGGGGCATTGCCGCCTCGCTGCTGGGGGTGCTGGCGGTGAACTACGCATTCATGTTCCCCTACTACGCCATCGATCTGCTCACACCGCTCAACCTGACCACCGCCGTGGTCATGCTGATCGTTTCCATCATGACCAGCACCCTCACCACGCAGATCTCCATCCAGCAGCAAGAGAAGGCCGCCGCTGAGCGCGAACGCCTGCGCGCCAATCTGCTGCGCGCCATCTCGCACGATCTGCGCACGCCGCTCACCTCCATCTACGGCGCCTGTTCCGTCATGCTGGAAAACTATGATGCCGTGCCGCGGGCAAAGCAGCTTTCGCTGCTGTCCGACATGCAAAAGGACGCCGACTGGCTGATCCGCATGGTAGAAAATCTGCTGTCCGTCACCCGCATCGACGACCGGAAACGCATGGTGAGCAAAACGCCTACCGTGCTGGAGGAACTAATCGACTCCGTGCTGGTGAAGTTCCGCAAGCACTACCCTGCACAGCAGGTGCAGGTATCCATTCCCGAAGAATTTGTATCCATCCCCATGGATGCGATGCTCATTGAGCAGGTGCTAATGAACCTGCTGGAGAACGCCGCTGTCCACGCCAAGGGCATGACCCTGCTGCAGCTGGATGTGACCACGCAGGGCCATCAGGCGCTGTTCTGCATCAGCGACAACGGCTGCGGCATTCCCAAAGCCAAGCTGGATCATCTGTTTACCGGCGTAATGGACCGCGATGGCGACGTAAGCGACGGCCGGCGCAGCGGAATGGGCATCGGGTTGTTTGTATGCGCAGCCATCATACGCGCGCACGGCAGCGAGATCCATGCCGCCAACCGCCCGGAAGGCGGCGCCGTGTTCCGCTTTGCACTGGATATGGAGGAAGAAGATGAATAACAACAAATACCGCATTCTGACCGTAGAGGACGACCGCAGTGTAAGCGGCATGCTCAGTGCCATGCTTGACGCGCATCAGTACGAAACGCTCACGGCGGATACCTGCACGCAGGGGCTGATGATGCTGTCCTCCCATGTGCCGGATCTGGTGCTACTCGACCTCGGCCTGCCGGACCGCGACGGGCTGGATTTCATCCGCTGCGCACGCCGCGAAAGCGCCGTGCCCATTTTGGTGCTGTCCGCCCGCAGCACGGAAACGGACAAAGTGACAGCGCTGGATCTGGGGGCAAACGACTACATCACCAAGCCCTTCAGCGCCGCAGAGCTGCTGGCGCGCATCCGTGCTGCGCTGCGCGCCAGCCGTCCCGGTATGCTGGGCGGTAAGCGGCAGGACAACCGCTTCGTACTGCACGATCTGGTGATCGAGTACGATAGCCGCACGGTTTCCGTGGCGGGTCAGCCGGTGCATCTGACCCAAACGGAATTCAACATTCTGGCGCTGCTGGCCGGTTATGCGGGCAAGCTGCTCACCTACGCCGCCATGAACGAAGCCATCTGGGGCGCCGCAGACCCCGGCGGCAACAAGAAACTGCAAGTGAACATGGCCAATCTGCGCCGCAAACTGGGCATGCGCCCCGGCGACAACCGGTACATTGTAAACGAGCTGGGCGTTGGCTACCGCATGCTGCAGGACGAAGAAGAAAACTGATCCGACAAAAGGAGCCGGAGGTCGCTTGCGCGGCTTCCGGCTCTTTCCGTTATTCGATCGGGAAATCAAAATAGGTATCCGGATGAGGTTCCGGAATGAGATTGAAATGCCACCATTCGCATTCATAGGGGCCAAAGCCGTTGGCGAGCATCACACTGCGCAGCAGTTCTCGATTCTGCTCCTGCTGCGCAGTGAGCCCTGGCGCACCATGATGCGAGCGCACATCCATAAAATCAAAGATGCTGCCCATGTCCAGTTCCTGCATGGTAGCACCATCCACCAGCGTCAGATCCACCGACTGGCCGCGCGTATGGCCGGAGCGCCCGTCAATGTAGCCCAGCTCAAACATCTGCGCCTTCTCTACATTGGGGTAATGAACAGGCTTGCGACGGTCATCCTCCGGATCAGCCCCCCAACGCACAAAATCATCCACCGCACGCTGCGGACGGTAGGCATCGTAGAATTTCATCAAACAGCCATGCTGACGAAACGTTTCCGCAGCCTTGGTCAGCGGCTGCACCATCTCCACCGGGATCACCACCAGCGGTGCATGATACCCATCCGCGCACCGGCCCATGAAATTGTCCGTGCCAGCATACTTGGCGTCCACAATGCAGTCCTCGATGATCTCATCGACGTATACGAAGCCTTCCGGCAATCCCTTCTTGACGATGCACTTGGTGCTTTGGTTCATATGCGTTCGCTCCTTCTGTGTTTGATACAACAAGGATCATACGCCTCTTGCTCTCAGAAAGCAAGTACTCATCAAAACAGCTTGCTCTACTACATATATTCAGCAAGTCATTATGCTTTTATTTTCCAAGCGCTTCTGTCAGTTTATCCGGAAAATTAATCGTCATTCCATCTCCTCCCAATGCAATCGCACGTTTCATATCGTCCGTATTCCGTATGCCCCAGAAACGCACAGAGAAGCCATACTCCTGCGCTAACTTCATAGTTTCTTCCGTCACCATTTCAAGTTTTGGACAAACCTGTTGAATATGCAATTCTTGTAGTTTCTCTAACAGTTCTGCATTTATCTCATTGGTCAAATAG
Organism: uncultured Oscillospiraceae bacterium; assembly: GCA_964504385.1. GTDB lineage: Bacteria > Bacillota > Clostridia > Christensenellales > Aristaeellaceae > Limiplasma. Next base: position 7,396 of record CAZDEF010000026.1, on the reverse strand, counting down.
CCTATACGAATATTGTTATCCAGTTTGCGGAGTTTCTCGATGCTATCCCACAAAAACGAAGTGAAGATCACATCATCGCAGCATTCATAAGCCTTCACTGCTGCCAAGCTTTCCGCTTCAACCCCATACTGCTTGATTTCTAATGCAAGCGTAAGGCCACGTTTAGAGAAGTGTGTGAGAAAAGTGTCAAGTTTTACAATTCGTTCGCCAGCAAAGCGTTCTCCCTTGAATACGCCAAAGTCCATTTTTAACAATTCTTCATAAGTATAATCCTTAATCGCTCCGTTTGCGTGCGGAACACGGTCAAGAGTATCATCGTGATACAGTACAAGTACGCCGTCTTTCGTACGCTGAATATCAGTTTCAATTCCATCAGCACGCATTTCCAATCCAGCGTAAAAAGATCTTAATGTGTTCTCAGGATAGTATTCGCTAGCCCCCCGATGGGCATAGTTGATGATCGGCATGATAGAAACGCTCCATTTCATTGGCCCGCCGCCATTACGGCGGCAGGCCTTTGGAATTAGACTATAAAATCAATACAGCATCATGAACTCGTCGACCGTGTCCTGGATTTTCTGCAACGCCTCAGGAATATCCAGCGTAGAATCGGCTTCAACAGCAGAAATCAAGTTTGTCATCTCGCTCCAAATAGTGGAATCCGCCGGATGGATATTCTGCCCCTTGATGTAATCAACCTGACTCAAAACAATGCTCCACATAGGATCCTGCAAACGCTCTTGGATCAGCTCACTGGCAAACTGACTGTGGGTAAAAGGCATATAACCCTGAGTGAGTTGGAAGTCCATGCCTTCAACAGAAATCATGAATTTGGCAAACTTGGCGGAAAGCTCCTCCAACTCGGGAGTGGATTTAAAGATAGCCAAACCATTGCCACCAATGCAAACGTTTCGTGTCACCTCACCAGGAAATAGTGCAACGCCTAGTTCAAATTTATCACCAATGCTGTTCTGCAATTTTCCCTTGGAAGCACAGGAAGTAATATAGAACAATGATGTACCGTTGCAAAAATCAGCCTGTGCAGAATTGTGCTGGTTAGCAGGCAATGCGCCAGTTGAAACCAATTCAGCCAGCAGTTCAAATACTTTGACCATTTCATCACTGGTCATGTTAATATTGCCAGCTTCATCAATAACCGTTCCACCAAAGCACCACACCATGGGCTGAATATACCAAGGCGTATCCGAGTTGAAGTTTACGCCATAGATATCAGTCGCTCCATCTCCATCCACATCACGGACAGCCTTGATAGCGGCTTCTTTCAACTGAGTTAATGTTTCAGGTACGTTCATGCCCAATTCATCAAGCATGGTCTTATTATACCACAGCATAGGCGTAGAACTGCCGAACGGCACAGCACAGCGTACGCCATTGTAGGTATACCGAATCCAAAAGTTATCCATCACATCAGCTTGTTCTTCTTCTGTCATCCATTCCTGAGCTGGAACCAGCACACCGGCATCATACCACTGTGGAATGCCATGACGCTGTCCAACAAGAGCTACCTGCGGCAGATTACCAGCCACTTGAGCAGCGTTGTACTTTGCCACCAAGTCATCATAATTCGCGCCGACCTGAACCTGATTGATCTTCACGCCAGGATTGGCAGCTTCAAACGCAGCAATTTCATCTACAAAGTCATCACTGTTACGAACCCAGAATTCCAACGTAACGTCTTCCGCCAACGCAAAGTTAGTTAAGCTAAACAACATGCACAAGGTTAGTACTAGGGAAAGGATCTTCTTCATGGGGAAACCTCCTTTGTTATAATGGGTATCCACTTATCTCAAGCGCTTCTGCGCCATTGACCTTCCAATCCAAGGCAAATCACTTTAGACCAACCTTGGTTATGCCCTGTACAAAATACTTTTGAAGGCATACAAACAACACAAGCACAGGAATAACAACCAGCGTAGCCATTGCCATCAATTGCTCCCATGTGATGCCAAGATCATTATTCACCATAGCACGCAACCCCGTTTGTACAGTACGCAGTTCCATAGAACTAGTAATGATGAGCGGCCACAGATAACTATTCCAGCTAGAAATAAACCCCATAATCGCGATAGTTGCCATCGCACTCTTTCCCAATGGTAGAATAACACTTGTAAAGACCTTAATTTCGCCAGCGCCGTCAATTTTAGCTGCTTCCATCAGTGCATCTGGAATGGTCATGTAAAACTGTCTCAACAAGAACACGCCAAATACGCTGACAATAGATGGTGCAATAACTGAAAAGAATGTGTTGATCAATCCCAAGCTAGAGATCGTCAAATAGTTGGAAACAATCGTTGCTTCACTAGGAACCATCATCGAGGAAAGGAAGAGCATGAAAAGTGGTTTGTTCAGTCGGTATTTCAGTTTTGCAAAAGAATAGGCAGCCATAGAACTGGTTATTATCTGACACACAACAGTGGCTATCGCCATCAGTAGGCTGTTCTTGAAATAGACATCAAATGGTGCGGCATTCCATGCAAGAATATAGTTTTCAGGATGCCATACGGTGGGAAAAAATACGTTTTTATCCAGCACTTCATCGGCTGATTTGAAAGAGTTAAGAATCATCCATATAAAAGGTAAAATAACAACAGTACAGACAATAATCAGCACTATGATACGCAAAACTTCCCATTTACTAGCATGATGACGATTCACCTTCATTTGGCATACACCTCCTTAGGAATCGTAACTGACGAAGCGCTCCAGCGCCATCTGAAGCAGATTGATAGACAAGATCAGCAGAAAAAGAACCAGAGCAATAGCTGAAGCATAGCCAACTTGGTAACGCCGAAAAGCATATTCGTATAGCAGAACGACCAAATTGGTGGTAGACATCGCCGGTCCACCTTGCGTCATAACATTGATGGTTGTAAACATCTTTAAAATTTCGATGGTGTTAAGGATCATCAGCATGAAAGCCGTTGGTGTAGTTAATGGCAGTGTTATGTGCCACACAGTTTGAATTGCATTGGCCCCATCAATAGTGGACGCTTCCAAAACTTCTTCCGAAATGTTTTGAATACCGCCCAAATACACCACTGCACTATATCCAAGCATACGCCATATAAAAATAAGGCAAAGTGACGGTAAAGCCGTTTCAGGTGTATTAAGCCAGCGAATAGGCTGCATACCAAAACAACCAAGAATACTATTAAGCAAGCCATATTGCGGGTTATAGATAAAAATCCACACCATAGAAATTGCCACCATAGAAGACACCCGCGGAGTAAACAACAGTGTACGAAAAACCACATTCAGTTTCGATGCTTTTTTCAGCAGTAACGCTAGCACAAAGCCAAAAACAAGTGTAGCCGGTAGTATATAAACCACATACTGGATTGTTCGACCAATACTATCCCATATTTCCGTACTGCTAAATAGTTTTCTATAGTTGTATAAACCAATATATTTTTTGCGCCCGGTCAGGTTCCAATTGTAGAAACTAGTAATAACAGCATTTACCATAGGGTATAACGTAAATAGCACTAGGAATACAAGTGCAGGTAGTGTCCACGCCACTCCCTTGGTCTCTTGCGCAAGTAGGCGTTTAGTTCGTCCTTTCATATTGTACCTCCTTCGTATCCCATGGAATCCATCCTGTATGTTTTACTTATCAGATTCCAATTAAGCTACATATTTTTCTTGCACCAGAACTAATTATATTTTACTTATGTTATTGCAAAAAATCAAATACTAAGATAGAATCATATTATAAGCAAAAATTATAGTTGACGGAGGCAATGACTTTGGACTTTCGAGCATTACAATATATTTGCGCTATAAACGATGCCAAGACGGTTTCGCAAGCTGCTAAAAACCTTTTTATCAGTCAGCCTGCATTAAGCCAATATCTAAACAAAATAGAACAAGAACTTGGTATGCCCATCTTTCTTCGCAATGGTAATACAATGTTGCCCACAGTCGCAGGTGAGTTGTTAATCCGTGAAGGTCGCATCTTACTTAAAGAAAGAGAAAAATTGGTGAATCAACTTACGCATCTCAGAGATATCCCGACAGAGAGTCTTCGTTTTGGCATATCACCATTTTATAGCGAATACTACTTACCGCGTCTTTTCCGCTTTTATCATGAGCATTTTCCGCAGATCAACTTAGAAGTGATTGAGCGTACTTCTACCGAATTAGAACAACTTGTGTTAGATGGAGAGTTGAAATTGTGCTTTATTCCTACAGAACCCATGAGGGAAGGATTGTTGTATCACCCTATATATATGGAGGAAATCTTAATTGGTGTTCCGCCAAGTCATCCCGCCAACGCCCATGCAATTGCCGCTCCGGGGCGTTCCTATCTTAGTTTGCCGATTTTGCGTAATGAACCCTTCATTTCACTTATTCCGGAGCTAAAGTTTTACAGTATGAGTCAACGAATCATGAAGCACTTTTCCATACAGCCAGAAACTATTTTCAGAACGTCAAACTGGAATACCGTTTGTCGTTTAATTGCTAATGGAATTGGCGTTGGGATGCTACCTGATGTACTCATCCACAAATATCGCCAGGAACCGACTTTTTATCGCATCGCAGATATCGATACCACGCGTGCATATGCCGCTGTTTATGCAAAAGGTACACGGCTTTCGCATCTAGAATCCTCACTAATTGAGAGTTTTATGGAACTATTAAACAAAAAGGAATCGAGTCCCAAAGTTTGACATTTTCTTCACAATGCAGTATGATTACAAATGGCCCTTTCATCTCTATGTGAACATTGCGAAGGAGGAATTTTTCCATGTCCAACCGTATCGTTCTCAATACCATTTCTCACCATGGCAAGGGCGCCATCAACGAGATCGCCGGCATCATCAAGGCGCGCGGCTATCAGAAGGCTTTTGTCTGCACCGATCCCGATCTGGTCAAGTTCGGCGTTTCGGCTAAAGTGACCGGTCTGCTGGAGGAAGCTGGCGTGCCCTATGAGCTGTTCAGCGAAATCAAGGCCAATCCCACCATCGAAAATGTGCAGGCGGGCGTGGCGGCCTTCAAAGCTTCCGGTGCGGATTGCATCGTAGCCATCGGCGGCGGCTCCGCCATGGACACTGCCAAGGGCGTCGGCATCATCGTCAACAATCCTGAATATGCCGATGTACGTTCTCTCGAAGGCGTAGCCCCCACCAAGAATCACGCCGTATTCACCATCGCCGTGCCCACCACTGCCGGTACTGCGGCGGAAGTGACCATCAACTATGTGATCACCGACGTGGAAAAGAAGCGCAAGTTCGTTTGCGTGGATACCAATGATATCCCCGAGATCGCCATCGTCGATCCCGACATGATGTCCACCATGCCCAAAGGGCTGACCGCCGCCACCGGTATGGACGCGCTCACCCACGCCATCGAGGGCTACATCACCAAGGCCGCTTGGGAAATGACCGATATGTTCCATCTCAAGGCCATCGAGCTCATCTCCAAGCATCTGCGCGGCGCTGTGGCCAACACCGCAGAAGGCCGCGAAGGCATGGCGCTGGCGCAGTATGTGGCCGGCATGGGCTTCTCCAACGTGGGTCTGGGCATTGTGCACTCCATGGCGCACGGTCTGGGCGCGCTGTATGACACGCCCCACGGCGTGGCCAATGCCATCCTGCTGCCCACCATTATGGAGTACAATGCCCCCTGCACCGGCGAAAAGTACCGCGACATCGCCAAGGCCATGGGTGTGGAAGGCACCGAGACCATGTCTCAGGAAGAGTACCGCAAGGCCGCTGTGGACGCCGTGCGCCAGCTGAGCGCTGATGTGGGCATTCCCGCCGACCTCAAGGAGATCGTGAAGGACGAAGATGTGCAGTTCTTGGCCGAATCCGCCTTTGCCGATGCCTGCCGCCCCGGCAACCCCCGCGATACCTCCGTGGCGGAAATCGCCGCGCTGTACCGCAGCCTGCTGTGATCCCCCATTTTCCCCGCGCATATCCTCGTGCGCGGGGATTTTTCCACTGTTTGACTTTCCCTGCAACAGATGCTACAATAAGAAAAACGGCGATTTTTCGCAGATCAGGAGTGTTGGATGGTGGGCAGAAAATTGTGGGCGCTGCTGTTTGCATTGATATTACTGGCGCTGTCTCCCCTGCAGGCGTTTGCCTCCTCCGGTGTGCAGCTGGTGCTTCAGCCGGGCGCGCATGGCAAGTGGAGCAGGCTGGACAACGACCGCATGAAGGCGCATTTTGCCGTTGCCAACACTTCCGACAAAACGGTCAAGTCCTTCGAGATGCGCGTCTATGCCACAGATGATCGCGGCGTGCGCATCTACGGCGAATCCACCTATTTCTATTGGACCACGAAGAAGGAGATCGCCCCCGGCGAAACCGCTTCATCGGACGAATGTACCCTACCCGACTGCAGCCGCATTGCCCGTCTGTACGCCGCAGTGAAGAAGGTCGCCTACACCGACGGCACGCAGCAGGAAACCGACGATGGCGCGCTGAACTATATGGACTGGCGCGTCGATTGGGATCATTGACACATATGCACCACCCCCTCCATCTGCGCTGCAGGCGGAGGGGGTGGTTCTATGCGCCGCTTTACACCGTTCCCTCCACCGGTGCGCACCACCACGGGGTGGCGCGGGCGATGACGATGTAGCGGGCGTTTTCGAAGGTGTAGGCGCAGGTGGAGAGGGTGGCGAGGTGGTCGCCGGGCAGCACCTGCACAAGGGAGAGAAAGTTGGATTTGCGCTGCGCCTCGCTCACGAAGCGCAGCATGTCTGCTTCGCCGGACAGGGCGATGTCGTAGCAGTGGTCGGTGCTGGTGGTGGTGTAGGCGGCGAACAGCTCCAGCAGCCACACCTTTTCCGGCGAGATCGCCAGCATATACGGGTGCGATTCGTAATACGCCTGCTCCTTGTAGAACACCAGCGTGCCGAACATGCTCTCATTGCGCATGTGGTGGCCGTACACCAGCGTGTTGGGGTCGCGCAGCTCCGTCAGGTTGCGGCAGTCGATGAAAAGCGTGCCGCTGGCATTGCGGCGGCCGTCGAACAGGTGGTTCAGGTAGCGTTCATTGTTGCTGCACTGCACCACCGGGTAATCGATCTGCGTGCCGGGCGCATACAGCCACAGCTGATAATCATCGTTGATCTCCAGCAGCTTTTCGGGGCGGATCTCACCCAGCCACTGCCGCGCGATCCTGCGGCTGATATCAAAGCAGCTTTCGCCATCCGCCGCGCCGAAGGGTTCGAGCATTTGCAGATACTGCTGCCCCAGCGGGTTCTGGCGCAGGGCTTCGTAGCATTCATTCAGAGCGACGGCTTCCGGCTCCGTGTCCGCGTCCGTCCAGTCTTCCGGCTGAAAGCACGCCTTCACCCACGGCAGCACAGCGGCGCGGTATTCGGCGTTGGCGGCGTTGCGGGCCAGCTGTTCCTCGTCGGTCA
>CAZDEF010000025.1:0-33256 GCA_964504385.1 uncultured Oscillospiraceae bacterium | reverse complement strand
GAGGGTAAAGGCTGATTGCTGATCGCCGCAAAACGTTGATTTATAAGGGCTTTCGTATGGATCCTATAAGAATACACGCACCAAAGCAAATCATCCGAACCAAATCTTCTGAATGGGAGACGGGTTCGGATGATTTGTTTATTTCGAGAAGTTTGAAACCATCAACCCCGAACTGGAAAAATTCGCGGAGATGTGTTTTGACCCAAACGCCTGAATGAACGATTGAAAGCCGGGGCTGGATCAGCCCCGCTTTTTTCTTTGATAGGCAAATTCATCTTCTTATGATATACTTCAGATCCTGCGTATCACGTTGTTCTTAACGCATTCGAATGTAGAGAGGAAAATGCAAAATGATCGAATTAAAGCAAATGACGAGGCCGCTCTGTCACGAATTGTATAAGCGCTGGTGCAACGATGCATCCATCTATATGGATATGTCGCTGTTCAAACCGTACTCTTATGATAAAGCGTCTGTTGACCGGTATTTTGATTCCAAAAATGAGCCGTCGCGTATTGTTTTTGCGATCATGCTTGACGGCAGACCTATCGGAGAATTGCAGTTAAAGGAGATCGATCGGGAAAAAGCAGAATGCACGTTGAGCATTCATTTGCAGAATGACGCCGTAAAAGGCAAAGGTTACGGAACACAGGCCGAGCGCTTGGCTGTGAACTATGCTTTTGATAAACTTGGAATGGCTGCTGTCAATGCAGATACGGTTTTGAAGAATACCCGAAGTCAGCACGTCTTGGAAAAGGCCGGCTTTCACTTTACAGGCGAAGACGAAATGTTCAAGTACTATCGCATTGAGCGCCAGCATTATGTTTGATGAACAGGCAAGCGGAATGTAGGATTCCGTTTCCTGCGTGAGGCACCCCACAGTGTTCCGAAAGGGGGAGCCGCATAAAACAAACCCTCCCCATGCCCGCAGGGCTGCGAGCAAAAGAGGAGGGATGGGACGGTATTCATGCTGCCTTGGTAAAGATCATTCTGCCGGCGCTGGTCTGCAGGACTGTGGTCACGGTCACGGGGATGGTCTGGCCGATGTGGCGGCGGCCGTTTTCGATGACGATCATCGTGCCGTCGTCCAGATAGGCCACGCCCTGTCCGGGCTCCTTGCCCTCGCGCACCACCTGCACGTTCAGCTCCTCACCGGCCATCAGCATGGGCTTGACGGCATTGGCCAGATCGTTGATGTTCAGCACGCGGATGCCCGTTACGCCGGCCACCTTGTTCAGGTTATAGTCGTTGGTCACAACGGTGCCGCCGTTGTCGCGGCACAGGCGCAGCAGCTTCACGTCCACCTCGGCCACGTCGGGGTAGTCGGTCTCCTCCACGGTGATGGCCACGTCCTTCTGCATCTTCTGCAGCACGTCCAGCCCGCGCCTGCCGCGCGCGCGGCGCAGCCCGTCGCCGCTGTCGGCAATGTGGCGCAGCTCGGCCAGCACGAACTGTGGCACCACGATCTCGCCTTCCAGAAAGCCGGTCTTTACAATGTCCAGAATGCGGCCGTCGATGATGACGGAGGTATCCAGATATTTGCGGGGAGACAGGGCGGAAGGCTCCTGCGCGTCGGCGGCCTCGGCGGTCTCCGGCCCGACCACGGCGCTGCGGCTGCGGCGCAGACGGCGCAGCAGCTTGGCGTCGCGTCCATGCACGAAGCCCACGCGCATGCCCAGCGTGCCCAGCACCAGATAGGTGAGCGCGCTGAAGCTGATGGTGATGAGGCTGGCCCCGGCGGAGAGAATGAGCTGGGTGAGAAGCGCCGCCACCACCAGCCCGGTGATCAGTCCGGTGCAGGTGAGCAGGATCTGCTGGAAGGACATGGTTTCCAGCTTGGCCTCCACCGATGCGGTCAGCCGCAGGGTGTAGGCGATCATGGAGCGGGACAGCAGAAAGAAGAGGGCCGCGCCCAGCAGCGCCGCCCCGCTGTACATGAGCGTTACATTATAGATGTTCTGAATGAAGGACGGATGCGCGCTGCGCAGAAACGGCATGGCCAGCGCCGCCGCGCCCAGCCCCAGCCCCGCGCCCAGCAGCGTGAGCAGGAAGCGCATCAGCCTTTCCAGCGTTCGGTTTTTGATCATCATCCAAAATTCGCCTTTCTGTTTCGTGCCTCAGCTGATGACAGCCAAGGCCTGCATGAGGGTATCCACACCGGTGAGGGTGACGCCCTCGATGGGAGGGATCTTTTTCAGGTTCTGCTTGGGCAGCAGGATATCGGTAAAGCCAAGGCGCACACATTCGGCCACGCGGCGTTCAGCCTGCGCCACGGGGCGCACCTCACCGCACAGGCCCACCTCGCCCATCACGCTCAGGCTACCGGAGAGGGTAAAGCCCATCAGGCTGGAGGCCACCGCCACGCACACGGCCAGATCGGCCGCGGGGTCGCTCAGGGCCAGTCCGCCGGCTACGTTGATGTATACATCCTGATCGAACAGCTTTTTGCCGGCGCGCTTTTCCATGACGGCCAGCAGCAACGCCACACGGCTGGAATCCATGCCGCCCACGGTGCGCTTGGGCACGGAGTAGAACGACTTGGCCGCCAGCGCCTGCAGGTCGCACAGGATGGGGCGGCTGCCCTGCAGGGTGCAGAACACCACGCTGCCGCTTGCGCCGCGCGCGCGCTGGGACAGCAGGGTCTCGCTCGGGTTGGGCACGCCGATCATGCCTTCGGTGCGCATTTCAAACACGCCCAGCTCGTTGACCGAGCCGAAGCGGTTCTTCACCGCGCGCAGCAGGCGGTATTCATGCTGGCGGTCGCCCTCAAAGTAGAGCACGGCGTCCACCATGTGCTCCAGAATGCGGGGGCCGGCCAGACTGCCTTCCTTGGTAACGTGACCCACGATGAACACGCTCACGCCGCTTTCCTTGGCGTAGCGAACGATCGCGCCCGCGCTCTGCCGCACCTGCGATACGCTGCCGGGCGCGCTGCCGCTGTCATCGCTCACCATGGTCTGGATGGAGTCGATGATGAGCACATCCGGCTGCATTTTTTCGCACTTTTCCAGCACGGCGCCCACGTCGTTTTCGGGCAGCACATACAGCCTGTCCTGCCGCACGCCCAGCCGCACCGCGCGCATTTTGATCTGCTGTGCGCTTTCTTCGCCGCTGACATAGAGCACGCGCATGGTCTCGGACAGGCTGGAAGCCGTCTGCAGCAGCAGCGTGCTTTTGCCGATGCCAGGATCGCCGCCGATGAGAATGGCGCTGCCGGGCACCAGCCCGCCGCCCAGCACGCGGTCCAGTTCGCCGTTGCCGGTGGAGGAACGCGGCTCGCGCTTTTCCTCGATCTCGGACAGGGGCAGGGCTTCGGCCTTGCGCGATGTTTGGTATCTTGCGGCCTTTTCAGCCGTTTTGCTCAGGGTGACGGGAGCGGCCTTGCGCTCTTCGAAGGTATTCCATGCGCCGCAGTCCGGGCAGCAGCCCAGCCATCTTGCGGTCTCGTAGCCGCAGGCGGCGCAGATATAGCAGGTCTTTTCCTTGGCCAAGGTTCGTCTCCTGTTCCGCTGTCAGCGGGCGAACTCATCATACAACCGAAAAGAAGCCCGCGCTACCGCTTTTTTGCAAGAATGATGTCGAAGCGCCATTTTCCTAAAAAAGAAAGGAACCGCTGCGCATAGGACGATGCCAGTATACCATAAAACACCGGCGGATTCCAATGACCGGTCTGTAAACAAAAGCGCAAATCGGCGCGGAAACATTCCTTACGCCGCTTGCCGCCCGGTGAGCTTGACACCGGAGGCCGCGGAGCGTACACTATGCAGGATAGGAGGTGGACTGTGTGCCCAGAAATACTGCGCGCTATGAGATGAACATGACAGAGGGCGCGCTGCTTCCCAAGATCATTCGTTTTTCCATCCCGCTGATCCTGACCAGTCTGCTGCAGCTGCTGTACAATGCCGCCGATATCGTGGTGGTGGGGCGCTTTTCCGGTTCTACGGCGCTGGCGGCGGTCAGCTCCACCGGTTCGCTCATCAATCTGATCATCAATGTGTTCATGGGGCTGTCGCTGGGCGCAAGCGTGGTGGTGGCGCAGGAATACGGCGCGGGCCGCGCCAAGGACGTGAGCGAGACGGTGCATACCACCATCGCGCTGGCCGTGGTGTGCGGCGTGGCGGTGAGCATCGTGGGGCTGCTGTTTGCCAAACCCATGCTGCGCCTGATGGATTCGCCCGAAGAGGTGCTGGATCTGTCCGCGCTGTATCTGACCATTTATTTTTCCGGTTCGCTGTTCAACATGCTGTACAATTTCGGCGCGGCCATTCTGCGCGCTGTGGGCGACACGCGCCGCCCGATGTACTATCTGGTGCTGTCCGGCATGGTGAACGTGGTGTTCAATCTGGTGTTTGTGCTGGGCTTTGGCATGAGCGTGGCTGGTGTGGCGCTGGCCACGGTCATCTCGCAGGCGCTGAGCGCGGTGCTGGTGCTGCAGTGCCTGATGCGTGCGGAGACCAGCATCCGGCTGGATCTGCGCCGTCTGCGCATTTCCAAGGAAAAGGCGCTGCGGCTGGTGAAGGTGGGTCTGCCCGCCGGTTTTCAGGGCGCGATCTTCTCCGTTTCCAACGTGCTCATCCAGTCCTCGGTCAATTCCTTCGGCGCGGATGTCATGGCCGGCAACGGCGCGTCCTCCAACATCGAGGGCTTTGTGTATGTGGCCATGAATGCGCTGTACCAGACGGCGCTGACCTTCACCAGCCAGAACGTGGGGGCCAAAAAGATGGACCGCGTGGGGCGCATCATGCTGGTGTGCCAGATCAGCGTGGCAACGGTGGGTATCACGCTGGGGCTGCTGGTGATGGCCTTTGGCCGGCCGCTGCTGAGCATCTACTGCACAGAGGCGCATGTGATCGAAATGGGCTTTGTGCGCATGAAGATCATCCTGAGCACCTACTTCCTGTGCGGCATCATGGATACCTTTGTGGGCGGACTGCGCGGCATGGGCAGCTCGCTGGTGCCCATGATCATCTCCATTCTGGGCGCGTGCCTGTTCCGCGTGGTGTGGATCTTCACCGTCTTTGCCGCCAACCGTTCGCTGGAGGTGCTGTATCTCTCCTACCCCATCAGCTGGGCGCTGACAGCCAGCGCGCATCTGGTGTGCTTCCTGCTGGTAAAGCGCAAGACTGCGCGCAGACTGCTGGCGTGATAAAGAAGCATCCGTTCGTCAGCCGTTCCGTACAGGGGCGGCTGATTTTGTATACAGCGGGTTTTTCCGCCGATCTGCATCTGCTTGACGCGCCTGCCCGTTTTGGGCTACAATAGGGCTGTCCATTCCATGCATGCCTATATCTTCCTGATTCTATATGATCTCCGCCCTTATCCCGGCCTGCATGGAGACTTTTCCCCCCATTCCTACCCATAGAGACGAAAGGAAGGAACGCCATGTTTGGATTCCGCCCGGAAGGACGGCGCGTGCGCGATATCGACCCCATCGTGCAGGTCACGCCCTACCTCATGCCCATGCGCTGCGATGCGCAGGTGTTTCTAGATTACGATGTGGAGTATGATCCGCTCATGCGCTACATCGCCCAGAAGAGCCGCGAGGGCGCAAAGATCACCTTTATGGAGATCGTCATTGCCGCGTTTGTGCGCGCCGTGTCGCAGGTGCCGGAAGTGAACCGCTTCATCATGAACAAGCAGTTCTACAACCGCAAGGAGCTGACCGTCAGCTTCACCCTGCTCATGGACACCGCCGACGGCAGCATCAAGGAAAACGCCGTCAAGATCTTCTTTGACCCCACAGACACCATCTACGACGTATCCGCCCGCATCAAGCAGACGGTGGAGGCGAACCGCAAGGAGGAGACCGCGGGCTTTGCGCTGAAGCTGGCCAGCGTGGTGATGAAGGTGCCGATGCTGCCCAACCTGATGGTGGGCGCGGTGAAGCTGCTGGACCGCTACGGCCTGTGCCCCAAGGCGCTGCTGGACGCGCTGCCCTTCCACACCAGCATGTACATCACCAACAACGCCTCCATCGGCCTGATGCGCGTGTACCACCATATCTACAATTTCGGCAACACCAGCCTGTTCTTCGGCATGGGCGTGCCCAAGCGCTTCAACACCGTGGATGCCAAGGGCAATGTGGTGCGCAAGTGCCAGCTGCCCATCGGCATCACGGCGGATGAGCGCGTGTGCGGCGGCGCGGTGTACGCCAAGTTCTTCGCTGTGATGAAGCAGTGCCTCACCCACCCCGAGCAGCTGGAGACCCCGCCGGAAAAGGTGTACTACAATCAGGGCGTGGAGTATCACTCCCCCAAGCCGGAAAATGTGTTTCAGCCCGCCGTGCAGCAGGGCGGCACGGTGTCGGCCTGAGCCAGCGGACGCTTTTGCGCATTTTTACACGAAAAACAGCCTCGTTCCCTCTTGCAAGGGGGACGAGGCTGTGGTATACTAACAACCGATTACGCACCTTTGTGGATCGCGCGTTTGTGCTGCCTGCAAAAAGGCAGTGGCCGCACGGGATGACGCAATGGGTGGAAAATAACAAGGAGGAACCCCAAATGGCAGTTATTTCTATGAAGCAGCTCCTGGAAGCGGGCGTGCACTTCGGTCACCAGACCCGCCGCTGGAACCCCAAGATGGCTCAGTACATCTTCACCGAGCGCAACGGCATCTACATCATCGACCTGCAGAAGACCGTCCGCAAGGCTGACGAAGCCTACAACTTCGTGCGCGATCTGGCGATGGAAGGCAAGTCCATCCTGTTCGTGGGCACCAAGAAGCAGGCTCAGGAATCCATCGCTTCCGAAGCGCAGCGCTGCAACATGTACTATGTCAACAACCGCTGGCTAGGCGGCATGCTGACCAACTTCCGCACCATCCGCACCCGCGTGGATCGTCTGAACCAGATCGACAAGATGGAAGCCAACGGCCAGTTCGACCTGCTGCCCAAGAAGGAAGTCATCAAGCTGCAGCATGAGCGCGAAAAGCTGGAAGCCAACCTCGGTGGTATCCGCGAGATGAAGAAGCTGCCCGGCGCTCTGTTCGTGGTCGACCCCCGCAAGGAGCACATCGCCGTGGCGGAAGCCCGCGCGCTGAACATCCCGATCGTGGCCATCGTTGACACCAACTGCGACCCCGATGAGATCGACTACGTCATCCCCGGCAACGACGACGCCATCCGCGCCGTGAAGCTGATCGCCGGCAAGCTGGCCGACGCCGTGCTGGAAGGCCGTCAGGGCGAGCAGGACGCCGAAGGCGAAGCCGCTCCCGCTGAAGAAGCCGCCAAGATCGCTGAATAATGCTTTTGAAGGAGGGCTGCGTTCAGCCCTCCTTTGATTCCCCTTTTGAACAGTTTAAGTGTAAGGAGAGATTTATCATGGCCAACATCACTTCTCAGATGGTCAAAGAACTGCGTGAAATGACCCAGGCCGGTATGATGGACTGCAAAAAGGCGCTCGTAGAGGCCGACGGCGACATGGAAAAGGCCGTTGAATGGCTGCGCGAAAAGGGCCTGGCCGCTGCTGCCAAGAAGGCCAGCCGCATCGCCGCCGAGGGCGTCGTGGCCAGCTATATCACCGATGACGCCAAGATCGGCGTTGTGGTGGAAGTCAACTGCGAGACCGACTTCGTTGCCAAGACCGACAACTTCCTCAACTTCTCCAAGAACGTTGCCAAGCACATCGCGCTGGCCAACCCCGCTGATGTGGACGCTTTGATGGAGCAGAAGTTTGTGGATGACGAGACCAAGACCATCACCGACTTGGTTTCCGAAGCCACCGTGTCCATCGGCGAAAAGATCTCCATCCGCCGTTTCGCTCGCTACGCGACCGATAATGGCGCCGTGGAAAGCTACATCCACATGGGCGGCAAGATCGGCGTGCTGCTGCTGGTCGAAAACGACAACCCCGCCACCCTCGCCAACGACACCTTCAAGACCTTCTATCATGATGTGGCCCTGCAGATCGCTGCTGCCAAGCCCAGCTATGTGAAGAAGGAAGAAGTGCCCGCCGAGAACCTGAACAAGGAACGCGAGATCCTGCGCGCTCAGGCCCTGAACGAGGGCAAGCCCGAGAAGATCGTGGACAAGATGGTGGACGGCCGCATCCAGAAGTACTACAAGGAAGTGTGCCTGGTGGAGCAGCCCTTCGTCAAGGACGGCGACAAGAGCATCGCTCAGCTGACCGCCGAAGTGGCCAAGGAGATCGGCGCCAACATCAACATCGTGTCCTTCGAGCGTTTCGAGCGCGGCGAGGGCATCGAAAAGCGCAAGGACAACTTTGCCGAAGAGATCGCCGCTCAGATGGCTGCGATGAAGTAATCCATCAAAGGAATCGACCCTCCTTTGAAAAGATCCCATGTTTTTGAGCGCATGTGCTCAAAGGGCAGGGTTTGTGATGACCTTGTGGCACGCGGGCTTTGCCTGCGTGCCTTTTTCATCATTCGGTTCTGTGCGATTTTGTTTTTTGCGAAAGGAAGCGTTTCATCATGGCCATCTCCTATAAGCGCGTTATCCTCAAGCTCAGCGGCGAGGCGCTGGGCGTGGACGGTAAGGGATTCTGTCACGAGAAGTTTGAAGAAGCAGCCCGCATGCTGATCGACATTCGGAACACGGGCGTGGAGCTGGCCGTGGTGATCGGCGGGGGCAACGTGTGGCGCGGCCGCCGGGGCGATTCGCTGCGCATGGGCACTGTGGCGGCCGACCAGATGGGCATGCTGGGCACCCTGCAGAACTGCCTGTACATGCGCGACACCCTCGCCCATATGGGCGCGAAGGCGACCGTGATGAGCGCTGTGGACATGCCCCGCTTTGCCGAAACCTACAACACCGTCAAGGCGATCGATCTGCTGGAGCAGGGACACATCGTGTTCTTCGCCTGCGGCATCGGCAGCCCCTGCTTCTCCACCGACACCACCGTGGTGCTGCGCGGCATCGAGCTGGAGTGCGACGCGATCCTGATGGCCAAGAACATCGACGGCGTCTATACGGCTGACCCGCATGCGGATCCCGAGGCGACCATGATCCGCAACATCACCTATGCCGAGGCGGCGCGCCGTGAGCTGAAGGTGATGGACGCTGCGGCCTTTACCCTGCTGCGCGACAACAATGTGCCTCAGCTGCGCGTGTTCGGCCTGCAGCCTGCGGAAAACGTCATCCGCGTGCTGAACGGCGACCCCATGGGCACGGTTCTTCACCCCTGATCTTGATTCTGAACGGGCTCGTCCTGCGGCTGCGGGATGGGCTAGGGAAAAAGCCTTCGGGCGATGGGTGCGGGAGGCACCCCGGAAAGGAAATATATGCTGAAAAAACTGCAAGCGCTGTTTGCACCGCGCGATTTGACGGTGGGCAGCACGCTGTCCGGAATTGTGATGTTTTCGATCCCGCTGCTGATCGGTAATCTGGCACAGCAGCTGTACAACACGGTGGATGCCATCGTGGTGGGCCGCTATGTGGGCGACGCCGCGCTGGGCGCGGTGGGCTTGGCCGGCCCCATCATCAACCTGATCCTCGTTCTGTTCATGGGCATTTCCACCGGTGCGACCATTGTGGTGTCGCAGTACTTTGGCGCGAAAGAGCGCGATGAGCTGAGCAAGGCCGTGGGCACCACCATCACGCTCACGGTCATCAGCGGCCTGCTCATGTCGGTGGTGGGCGTGCTGCTGTCGCGCCCGCTGCTGGTGCTGCTGGATACCCCGGCTGATATGCTGGATATGGCGACGGATTATCTGGTCATTATCATGATCGGTCTGGTGGGCAGCGGACTGTACAACATCCTGAGCGGCGTGATGCGCGGTATGGGCGACAGCGTGAGCCCGCTCATCTATCTGCTGATCGCCTGCGGCCTGAACGTGGTGCTGGATCTGACGTTCGTCATCGCCTTTGGCATGACCACCGACGGCGTGGCGTGGGCCACCATCATTGCACAGGCCATCTCCGCGTTTTTGTGCGTGCGCCGCCTGTGGCGCATGAAGGACACCATCGACCTTAACCGCTCCACCCTGCGCGTGTCCAAGCACATTATGAACCGTGTGGTGCGGCTGGGCGTGCCCTCCGGGATCACGCAGATGATCTTCTCCCTGTCCAGCATTCTGGTGCAGTCCCTCACCAACTCGCTGGGCGGCAGCATCGTGACGGCCAACACCATGGTGATGCGCATCGACGGCTTTGCCATGATGCCCAACTTCACCTTCGGCACGGCGGCCACCACCTTTGCCGGGCAGAACATCGGCGCCAAGAAGCTGGACCGCGTGTTCAAGGGCGCGAAGGAAACGCTGCTGATCGCGCTGGGCACGGCCACGGTGATGGTGGCGGGCATCCTGCTGCTGGGCAAGAACCTGCTCTACATCTTCACCCAGACGCCGGAGGTGATCGCGGCGGGCGAGACCATGCTGCGCACGCTGGCGCTGGGCTACATCGTGTTCGCCGCCTCGCAGGTGCTGCAGGGCATCATGCGCGGCGCCGGCGAGACCGCCGTGCCCATGTGGATCAGCATCATCACCACGGTCATCATACGCATGCCGCTGGCGTATGTGTGGGCGCATTTCACCCGCGCGCCCCTTCACCCCAACGGCGACCCGATGTGCCTGTACGGCTCGCTGCTCATCAGCTGGCTGTGTGGCTGCGCCATGAGCGTGTTCTTCTACTTCCGCGGCAAATGGCGCCGCCGTCTTATCAATGACTTTGCCTCCGAAACCACCGAAGGGAGCTTGTGATCACATGGATACCAAACAGAGCCTTGCCGCTTTGATCGCGGAGACGATCGATAACTGTTTCATGGGCGTGGAAGGACTGCCCACGGCGGAGGATATCGCCGGTTTTCTGGAGATTCCCCCGCAGAAGGAAATGGGCGATTACGCCTTTCCCTGCTTCAAACTGAGCAAGGCCCTGCGCAAGGGCCCGCCCATGATCGCCGCCACGCTGGCCGAGGCCATTGGCGAAAACGATCTGGCCAGCGCCAAGCAGCTGGGCGGCTACCTCAACTTCTTCCTGCACAGGGACAATTTTGCCCAGAAGACGCTGGAGACCGCGCTGGCCGCCGGTGAAGACTACGGCAGCGGCGAGGAGGGCGCAGGCAAGACCATCTGTCTGGACTATTCCTCCATCAACATCGCCAAGCGCTTCCACATCGGCCACCTGTCCACCACCATGCTGGGCCACAGCCTGGCCCGCATCTACCGCTTTCTGGGCTACAAGACCGTATCCATCAACCATCTGGGCGACTGGGGCACGCAGTTCGGCAAGCTGATCTACGCCTATAAGACGTGGGGCAACCGCGAGGATGTGGAAAAGAACGGCGTGCCGGAACTGACCCGCCTGTATGTGAAGTTTCACGAGGAAGCGGAGAAGGATCCCGCGCTGGATGACGAAGGCCGCCGCTGGTTCAAGGCCATCGAGGACGGTAACGAGGAAGCGCTCGCCCTGTTCAACTGGTTCAAGGATCTGACCCTGCGCGACGCCAAGCCCGTGTACGACCTGCTGGGCGTGGAGTTTGACAGCTACAACGGCGAATCCTTCTATGTGGATAAGACCGACCGCGTGGTGGAGGAGCTGCGCGAAAAGCAGCTGCTCACCTTGTCCGAGGGCGCGTCTGTGGTGGATCTCAACGAGGAAGAAAGCGGCATGCCGCCCTGCCTGATCCTCAAAAAGGACGGCACCACCATTTATGCTACCCGTGACATCGCCGCCGCCCTGTACCGCAAGGACACCTATGATTTTGACAAGTGCCTGTATGTGGTGGCCTATCAGCAGGATCTGCATTTCCGCCAGTGGTTCAAGGTGGTGGAAAAGATGGGCTACGAATGGGCAAAGGATCTGATCCACGTCGCCTTCGGCATGATCAGCTACGAAGGCCAGAGCCTGTCCACCCGCAAGGGCCATGTGCTGTTCTTGGAGGACGTGCTCAACATGGCCATCGAGAAGGCGCGCGCCATCATTGAGGAAAAGAGCCCCAATCTGGACAACAAGGACGAAGTGGCCCGTCAGGTGGGCGTTGGCGCGGTGATCTATGCGGATCTGCAGAATGGCCGCATCAAGGATATCGACTTCCACTGGGATCGCGTGCTGTCCTTCGAAGGCGAGACCGGCCCCTATGTGCAGTACACCCACGCCCGCTGCTGCAGCGCGCTGCGCAAGGCCGAGGGGCTGGAAAGCGTGGAGCCGGATTACAGCGCCCTGTCGGACGACTATGCGCAGGAGCTGCTGCGCCAGCTCAGCCGTTTCCCCGAGACCGTGCGCGAGGCGGCCAGCCGCTACGAGCCCAGCATCATCACCCGCGCCGTCACCGAGCTGTGCAAGGCGTATAACAAGTTCTACTATGAAAACCGCATCATCGTGGATGAAGCGCCCGTGCGCGAGGCGCGCATCCGCCTGACCAGAGCCGTGAAGAACACCATCAAGACCGGCCTGTACCTGATCGGCATGGAAGCGCCGGAGCGGATGTAAATGAAGACCATCACCAGCCTGAAAAACCCCGCCGTGCAGGATGCGCGCGCGCTGGCCTCCGCAAAGGAGCGGACGCGCCGCCGCGCCTTCCTGCTGGACGGCGAGCATATGGTGGGCGAGGGGCTGAGCATGTGCCCGGAGCGCGTGACCGCCGTGTTCGTGGATGAAAAGCGGGCAGAGGGTTTTTCTCATCTGCTGGCCATGGCGCGGGGCGAGGTTTACGCCGTGCCGGAGCATGTGCTGGCAGCCATATCGCAGGTGAAAACGCCGCAGGGCATCGCCGCCGTGTGCGAGATGCCGGAAGCGAAAGCTCTGCCCGATCTGGGCGACAAGCTGATCCTGCTGGAAAATGTTCAGGATCCCGGCAATGTGGGCACGGTGCTGCGCACGCTGGATGCGGCGGGCTTCGACGGTTGCATCCTCACCCCCGGCTGCGCCGATCCCTTCGGCCCCAAAACCCTGCGCGCCACCATGGGCAGCGTGTTCCGCGTGCCCATGTGCACGGCGGACGATGCTGCCGCAGCGGCGCAGACGCTGGCTCAGCGCGGCTATGCCGTCATCGGCGCGGCGCTGGATGGCGAGCCGTTCTATGGGCGCGGAGCGCTGCCGGGCAAGCTGTGCGTCATCATCGGCAACGAGGGGCGCGGCATGACCGCCCAGACCCTTGCCGCCTGCACCCACCGCTACCGCCTGCCCATGCGCGGCGGCGCGGAATCGCTCAACGCTGCGGTGGCGGCGGCCATCTTCATGTATGAGCTCATGAACCACTGAGGAGGAAAGCGCATGATTCGCAATATCGTGTTTGATATGGGCATGGTGCTGCTGGATTACGACCCGTATCTGCCCTGCATCCGCCACTGCAAGGACGCGCAGAAGGCGCAGCAGGTCAGCAAAGCGATCTTTGGTGTGCCCGACTGGGCGGCGAAGATCGACGGCGGCGTGCTGAGCGAGGCCGAATATCTGGCGGAGGCGCAGGCCCGGCTGGAGACGGACGAGCTGCGTCAGCTGGCGGCCGATGTGATGAGCGACTGGTGGCTGGACGCCGTCTATCCCAAGAGCCAGATGGACAAGCTCATCAAACGTCTGCTGGAGGAAGGCTACCGCCTGTATATCCTCACCAACTGCGGCCATCGCTTTCATGATTTTTCCTACAAGATCCCGTATTTCGACCAGTTCAGCGGCGTGCTGGTCTCCGCCGAGGAACGCCTGCTCAAGCCGCATGCCGAGATCTATGAACGCTTGTGTGAAAAATTCGGCCTGAAGGCGGAAGAGTGCCTGTTCGTGGATGATCTGCAGCAAAACGCCGACGGCGCGAAGGCAGTCGGCATGGACGGCTACTGCTATGCGGACGGCAACCCCGACCGCCTTGCCGCGTATATCGATGCGCTGAAAGCCTGAAAACGCCACATAAACAAAGCACCTGCTGCGGCAGGTGCTTTGCTTGATAATGGAGATCTACTTGCGGCAATAGCTGGCGCATTCGCTTTCGTCGCACTTGCCGGAGTGGCATTCGGCACGGGGCGCGACCTTGATGCTTTCCAGCTCGCACTTGCAGTTGTCCGCGTGGTGCTTGCAGCTGGTCACATCGCAGTGGATGGTCTGATGCTTTTCGTTGAAGGCCATGTGAGGTTCACCTCCCTGTTTTTGTGGTGCAGGGTACAGTGTGCGCAAAAGCGCGGGAAATGATGCGCGGAATGGTTTGTATCAAACGGCGGTTTGTGCTATACTGAGGAAGGTCCGCAAGATTTTTTTGTCAAAACGCGCTGCCTATTCAAAGCGGTTTTGACGGTACGGGAGGAACAAAGAGAATGAAAAACCTACTGAGCAGGCTGCTGGCGCTGGCTTTGAGCCTGATGCTGGTGCTGACCGGCGTGGCTGCGGCGGAAAGCGCCGAGGCATGGCAGACCGATGAGACCGCGCTCAACGCGGCGGAGCTGACCCCCGAGGAGGACGCGCTGCTGTCCGAGCTGGCGGGCATGCTGGACGACCCCACCCGCGAGGGCGAGGTGGATCTGAGCGACCTGAGCGTGAACGAGGCGCTGCCGGATCATGTGGTGAACATTCTGCTCATCGGCATCGATAACCGCAGCGTGGAGCTGGAGAGCGGCCGCGCCGACGCCAATATCATCTGCTCCATCAACAAGCGCACCGGCGCCATCACCCTCACCTCCATCGGCCGCGATACCGCCGTGAAGGTGCCCGGCTACAAAAACCGCCAGCGCCTGAACACCGCCTTCAAATTCGGCAGCACCGAAAGCATCGCCAAGGGCGCGGAGCTGGCCATGAAGACCGTCAACTTCAATTTCCAGATGAACATCCAGCGCTATGTGCTGGTCAACATTCACGGGCTGGCTGATATCATTCAGGCGCTGGGCGGCGTGGACATGTACCTGACGGAGGAAGAAGCCCATCAGATCAACTATGAGCTGTTCACTAAGGAGCCCATGGATTCCAACGAAGGCCGCGAAAAGCTGAAGCGGGAGGACGGCGTGCAGCATCTGGACGGCATGCAGGCCGTGACCTATGGCCGCATCCGCAACCTGCAGGGCCAGAACGACCTGAACCGCAACGGCCGTCAGCGCGTGCTGCTGGAGACCCTGCTCAAGACCGTGATGCAGGACATGGATGTGATGAAGCTGATGACCCTCATCCAGACCGCCCTGCCCTACGGCCGCACCAACCTGACGCTGGATGAAATGCTCAATCTGGGCATGACGGTGCTGGGCGGCGAAACGATGAAGAAGATCGCCAGCGGCGGCGAGATCCTGCAGCAGTTCGGCATCCCGGTGGACAAGCTGTACGCCTACAAGAAATACGGCGAGGTCAGTCTGCTGTACATCAACCCCGAACGGCTGGAAAAAACGCTGGGCGAGCTGCATATGCTGCTTTATGGCGAGAGTTACTACAATCCGGAGCTGTATCCAGATTGATACAGCGCGCATGTGACAAAGCCTGAGAAAAGAGACAGGATCCTGCATGGACTTGCAGGATCCTGTTTTGCTATAATGGAACGCAGCGTGTGAACGCTTACAAGTATGAAAGGGGAACACAGAAAAATGAAGAAGGTTTTGTCTGCCCTGATGACGGCCGTGCTGGTGCTCAGCATGGTGCTGACGGGCGCAGCTGCCCAGACCCAGACCATGGAGACCGACGTGGTGGTCGTGGGCGGCGGCGGCGCGGGTATGAGCGCTGCCATCGCTGCCGCGCAGAAGGGCGCGAACGTGATCCTGCTGGAAAAGGTCGGCTATCTGGGCGGCGCTACGCTCATGTCCGGCGGCCTGATCCCGGCGGTCGGCACCCAGCAGCAGCTGGAAGCCGGCATCGACGACAACATTGAATGGTTCGTGCGCGATATCATGCGCCCCTCCAACTACTCCGTGCGCGAGGATCTGGTGTACACCGTGGCCGAGTCCGCCAAGCCCACCATCGAGTGGCTGACCGACATGGACGTGAAGTTCACCGTGGTGACCAGCTCGCTGTACTACGGCCAGTCCAACTACCGCATGCATCTGGCAGAGGGCAGCGGCAAGGGCCTGGTGGAAAAGATGAACGACTACCTCAACGGTTTTGAAAACATCACCGTGCTGTTCAACACCCCCGGCGTGGGTCTCATCGCCAACGAGGCGGGCGAAGTGATCGGCGTGAAGGCCGAAAACAGCGACGGCGAGCTGGAGATCATGGCCAAGAACGTGGTGCTGGCGACCAGCGGCTTTGCCGCCAACAAGGAAATGGTGGCCAAGTACATGCCCGAGGTGAAGGACGCTTACCCCATGTACGCTCCCGGCGCGACCGGCGAGGGCATCGAGTGGGGCGTTGAGCTGGGCGCTGCCGTGGCCAACATGGGCGCTTATCAGGGCCATGCGTTCTACTGCGAAGGCTACGGCACCGTGGACCAGGGTATTGCCAACCGCGGCGGCATCTTCGTGAACCAGAACGGCGTGCGCTTCTGCAACGAGTACGGCGGATATTCCGAGCTGTCCCCCCATGTGCTGCACCAGCCCGGCAACTATGCCTACATGGTGTTTGACTCCACCAACGCCGCCGCCACCGCCAAGTTCCAGACCTTTATGGATGCCGGCATCGTGGTGAGCGCCGACACCGCCGAGGAACTGGCGCAGAAGCTGGACATCGACGAGCAGGCCATGGCCCGCACCTTCAGCGAGTATCTGGCTTCCATCGAGCGCGGCGAGGACGAGTTCAACCGCACCAAGCTGCCTGCTGAGTTCAAGGCTCCCTTCTATGCCATCAAGATCACCGGCGACCTGCGCCACACCCAAGGCGGTCTGGTCACGGATATCGCCACCCATGTCCTCAAGGAGGACGGCTCCCTCATTCCCGGCCTGTATGCTGCCGGCGGCGTGACCGAGGGCTTCTCCAGCACCGGCGGCGCGGCTTACATGAGCGGCAACGGCCTGCTGCAGGCCATCATTTTCGGCAAGATCGCCGGTGAAAACGCTGCCACCGAGGTGCGCGGCGAAGCCACCGTGCAGACCCGCGAAGCGGCTGCGGATGAGAACGCTGTGGAAGAGACCGTGACCGCCGTGGGCGGCGCGGACGTCTCCTTCCAGGACGGCGTGTACGAAGGCACCGCCAAGGGCAACAACGGCGATGTGACCGTTTCCGTGAAGGTGGAGGGCGGCAAGATTGCTTCCGTGGAAGTGACCGCTCACAATGAGACCCCCGCCATCTACGCCACTGCGGAGCAGACCGTGCTGAACGCCATCGTGGCGGCCAACGGCACCGTCGGCGTGGATACCGTGGCTGGCGCCACCAATTCCTCCGTGGCTCTGATCGGCGCTTGCGAAGCGGCGCTGGCTCAGGCACAGTAAAACCGTTTTTCCCTTTCGGGTCTGCTGCGGCTTTCGGGCTGCGGCAGACCCGTTTTTTGCCTTGACAATGCAGCGGCCGTGCGTGTACCATACAGGCAGTTTATTTTCAAATTCACGGGAAGGGGATCTTCATGCTTCATTTTGAATGCGATTACGCCTGCGGCGCAGCGGATGTGGTGCTGCGCGCGCTGGTGGAGACCAATGGGGAACAGCACTGCGGCTACAGCGAGGATGAATGCTGCGAACGCGCCCGCAGGCTGATCTGTGAAAAATGCGCCGCGCCGGATGCGCATGTGCACTTTGTGGTGGGCGGCACACAGGCCAATCTGCTGGTGATTGCGGCGGCGCTGCGCCCCTTTGAGGGCGTGCTGTGCGCCGAGACCGGCCACATCAACGTACACGAGACCGGCGCTGTGGAGGCCACCGGCCACAAGGTGCTGCCCCTGCCGCACAAGGACGGCAAGATCACGGCGGAACAGGTGCGCAGGGCCTGCGCGCAGCATGCCGCCGACGCCAGCTTTGAGCATATCGTGCGGCCGGGCATGGTGTATGTGAGCCACCCCACGGAGCTGGGCACGCTCTACACCCGTCAGGAGCTGCAGGAGCTGTCCGATGCCTGCCATGAGCTGGGGCTGCCGCTGTTCCTGGACGGCGCAAGGCTGGGCTACGGTCTGGCGGCGATGCCGCAGGTGGATCTGCCGTTTCTGGCCAAGGTGTGCGACGCCTTCTACATCGGCGGCACCAAAGTGGGGCTGCTGTTCGGCGAGGCCATTGTGCTGACGGATGAACGCCTCCACCGCGATTTCCGCTACCACATCAAGCAGCGCGGCGCGATGCTGGCCAAGGGCCGCCTGCTGGGCGTGCAGTTTGAGGCCATTTTGAAAAACGATGATTACGTTTCACTCTCCGCCCGCGCCAACACCATGGCGCAGGAGATCAAGCAGGCCTTTGTGCGCCATGGCTGCGAGCTGTACTGCGATACCTTCGCCAATCAGATCTTCGTCATTCTGCCGGATGAAGCGTGCCGCCGCCTGAGCGAAAAGTACGCCTTCTCCGTGTGGGAAAAGCGCGAGGATGGCCGCACCGCCGTGCGCTTCTGCACCAATGTGACCACCCGCCGCGAAGAGGTGGACGCGCTGCTGGCGGATATCGAAGCGGCGCTTTGATGCACATGAACAATAAACAACAGCCCGATGCAGCGTTTAAACTGCATCGGGCTGTTTGGGTATTCTTTTGTTTTACCGATCCGCTACGATGTTGTTCACCCAGACGCCCTTCTTCAGCAGCGTTGCGCCCAACACCAGCTTGATGAGATCGATGAACTGGCAGATGGCGTACACCACCAGAATGGGCCACATCGTGCCGGTGGACAGCAACCGCGCCAGCGGGATAGAGACCACCCACAGGTAGGCGCTGTCGAACAGGAAGGTGATCCACGTTTTGCCGCCGGAGCGCAGCGTGAAATAGGACGAGTGGTTGAAGGCGTGCATGGGAGCCGCCAGCGCCACAATGCGGATGACGCCTGCAGCGATCTGGCGCACCTCCTCCGTGGTGTTGTACAGCCGCGGGAACAGCGGAGCCAGAAGGAACATCAGCGCGCCCACGCCCACGGCGCTGGCTACGGAGAAGGTGAGGATGCGCCAGCAGCTCACCTTGGCCTTGTCAAACTCGTTCGCGCCCAGCTGCTGCCCCACGATGATGCTCACCGCAGTGCCCATGGCCATCCACACCACATTGAACAGGTTGGAAATGGTGGAGGAGATGTTCAGCGCCGCCACCACCGCCAGTCCGCGGGTGGAGAAGCTCTGGGTCAGCATCGCCATGCCGGCAGACCACAGCGCCTCGTTCACCAGCAGGGGCATGCCGCGCCGGAAGATATCCTTCGTCAGCGCAGCCGGCACGCGCATGCTGCGGTACGCGCCCAGCACGAAGGGATTGCGGTCCGTGTGCACATGCGTCCAGCGCACCACGATGAAGCACTCCACCCAGCGCGACAGCACCGTGGCGATGGCCGCGCCCTCCACGCCCAGCGCGGGCGCGCCAAAATGGCCGAAGATGAGGATGTAGTTGAACACGAAATTGACCAGAATGGCCACGATGCCCGCCTTCATGGGCAGCAGGGTCTCGCCGGTCTCGCGCAGCGTGCTGGCATAGGCCTGCTGGATGGCGAAGGGCAGAAGGCCCCACAGCATCACGCGCAGGTACTTTGCGCCGTACTGCGCCGTGGCGGCAAGGTCGCCCGTCTCGCTGCCTTCGTGCAGGTAGAGATGGATGAGCTGTTCGCCCATGGTGGTGAATACGGCAATGCTCAGCACAAAGAGGGTCAGCACCAGCATGAGCTTGAAGCGGAAGGTGTGGCGCACGCCCTCGTGATCCTGCCTGCCGTAGAACTGCGCGGTGAAGATGCCCGCGCCGCTCAAGCCGCCGAAGATGCACAGGTTGAACACGAACAGCAGCTGGTTGACGATGCTCACGCCCGTCATCTGCTCGGTGCCCACCGCACCCACCATGATGTTGTCCAGCAAGGATACCAGATTGGTCAGACCATTCTGGAGGATGACCGGCACGGCGATCGCCATGAGCATTTTGTAAAAAGCCCGGTCGCCGATCATGTAATGCCGCAGATTCTTTCGCATAGCAGTAGAAAAAGCCCTTTCGTATGATTGTGTCATCCTGCCCCGTGAGAAGGGCGAACAGTTGTAACTATAACAGAAACCGGCCGAAAAGTATACCATCATTTTCTCAGAACGGCGAAAAAGCTCGATAAAGCGATCTTTTGTGCAGGGTTTTCGCTTCGCGCAGCGTTCCCTTCCCAGACGGCGCGGGATGTGTTACAATGCAAGCAAGCATCTGAATGGGAGGAAGAACTATGCAAAAGCGGAATGCCGCGCTGGACGCGCTGAAGGTGCTGGCGACCACCTGCGTGCTGTTTCACCATTTTCAACAGGTGTCGGGCGCATGGTTTGAGCATCATATCAACTTCTGGGGCGATCTCACCTTCAACTGGTGGATGATGGTAGAAGTGTTTTTCATGCTGTCGGGCTTCTTTGCATGGCGGCACACGCAGAAGATGGAAGGGCCCTTCGGCACTTACATCGGGCGCAAGCTGAACCGGCTGCTGCCGGTGATGGCCATCAGCACCGTTGCCTACTGCGGGCTGTATTATCTGTATTTCCAGCAGACCGGAAAGACGTGGGTGTTCAGCAATCTGCCCAATCTGTGGGGGCTGATCGTGTCCTGTCTGGGGCTGCAGGAGGGCTTTGGCTTCTACGGCTATTCGCTCAACAATCCCACATGGTTCGTTAGCGTGCTCATTCTGTGCTACGTCTACCACTACCTGCTGGTCAGGCTGGTGGAGAAACGCCGCTGGCGCATGGAATGGGTGCTGGTGTTTGCGGTGCTGCTGTGTCAGGGGCTCAAGGCGATCGGCGCTGATCTGCCCTTTGTGCAGTCGCAGACGCTGCGGGGCTATCAGGCGTTTTCCATGGGCCTGCTGCTGGGCTTCTTCGTACAGAACTACCGCGTCAACGGGCCGGTGAAGGCGCTGGCCGCCGGGGCGGTCGCGCTGTTCGGGCTGTTTGCGGCGTTCGCACCGGCCTATACCGATTCGGACAGCACCTTCGTGTTCCTGTGCGTGCCGGGGCTGATCCTGCTGGCGCAGACAGAAACGGCGGGGAAGATCTTCCGCCACCGCTTCTGGAGCGTGCTGAGCGAGATCTCCTACAACACCTATGTGTGGCACGCGGCGGTGCAGGTGTTTTTGTGCCTGTTTGTGCCGTCCATCGGCATGGGGCAGACGCTGGGCTGCATGTATCTGTTCGCCCTGCTGGCATGGGCGGTGGGCGCAGCGTCGTACTTCCTGCTGGAAAAGCCTCTGCGCACGCGGGTCCCCGCCCTGTGGAAGCGCGTGTTCGTCCGCCGCTGAACGCGCGCGCCGGCTGAATGGATATTTACAGAATGGACATTTTCCTTTTTGGCGTATATGTGATATAATGCAGAATGTATATCCATGCGAACGGAGGAGTACCACATATGTTCGGAAAAATGATGAACCGCTATTATTATGGCAAAAGCGGCAAGGGCGACTATACCACCGAGGATCTGCCCCAGACCCGATGGGCGCTGTTCTGGGAAATGCTGCGCGTGCGCTTTTCCGCGCTTTTCCGCCTGAACCTGATGTATATGGTGGCGTGGCTGCCGGTCATTCTGGTGATCGGCCGCGGGCTGATGCTGGCGTATTCCGGCTTGGTCAACCTGAGCGATATGCAGCTGCAGGTGGAAGCGGGCGAGATGACCGCGGCAGCCTTTGCGGAGTCCAGCGCGACCCTCACCGAGGCGTACAAGGCCATCCTGATGCAGACGCTGGTGCTGCTGGTGCCGGCCATTGCCATCACCGGCCCCTTTACCGCCGGTATCTCCTATGTGACCCGCAACTGGGCGCGCGACGAGCACGCCTTCATCTGGTCTGATTACTGGGACGCCGTGAAGGGCAACTGGAAGCAGGGCCTGCTCACCAGCACCATCACCGGCTTTGTGCCGCTGCTGCTGTATGTGTGCGTGGCGTTCTACGGGCAGATGGCCTCCAGCAATGCGCTGTTCATCATTCCGCAAATGCTGGTGATCATCATGAGCGTGCTGTGGCTGTGCAGTCTCATGTACACCTATCCCCAGATGGTCACCTACTCCATCAAATATGGCGGCCTGATCCGCAACAGCCTCATCATGACCATCGGCCGCCTGCCCATGACCGTCGGGCTGAAGCTGCTGTCCATCCTGCCGGCGCTCATCTGCGCGGCGGTCAGCCTGCTTACGCCCTATGCGGTGTATGCCGTGCTGATCCTAGGCGCATACTACATCCTGCTGGGCTTTGCCCTCAGCCGTTTTGTGGCCGCCAGCTATTCCAACGCGGTGTTTGACCGCTATATCAACATCAACATCGAAGGCGCGCAGGTGGGCCGCGGCCTGTATGTGGAGACCGACGAAGACGAGGAAGAAGAAACCGAACCGGCGGAGGATCCCTCCGCGCCCGAAGCCTGATGCATTGCGCGCCCCTTTCCTGCCAAGCCTACCTCCTGTGAGGAGGTGAAGGCATGGTGCGGAAAGAGGCGCTGCTTTCCGGTGCGAACCGGCGCAACGCGCTGACGGCCCTCAGCCGCGAAGAGCGCATGAAGTACGAGATTGCGCAGGAGCTGGGGCTGCTGGACAAGGTGCGCAGCGTGGGCTGGGCCGGGCTGACGGCGAAGGAGACCGGGCGCATCGGCGGCTTGGTGGGCCGTCGGCTGCGCAACGAACATTCATAAGACAACTCTCCCGGAAGGAGCGAACCACTCGTATGTACACCGCTTTTGCCTCTGTTTACGACCGGCTGATGGCCGACGTGGACTATCCGACATGGGCGCGGTTTTACCACACGCTGATGGATCAGTACGGCATCCCCCGCAGCGCCAAGGTGTGCGAATGCGCCTGCGGCACGGGCAGCATCACCATTCAGCTGAGCAAGATGGGCTACCAGATGACCGGCGTGGATCTGTCGCCCGATATGCTGTTTGAAGCATCGCAGAAGGCGCGCAAGACGGGCGCGATGATCCCCTTTGTGAAGCAGGATATGCGGTCGCTGCATCTGCACCGGCAGATGGACGCGGTGCTGTGCACCAATGACGGCCTGAACTACCTGAAGGACTCCGCAGAGCTGACCGATTTTTTCCGCGCGGTCTGGGTGGCGGTGCGCGAAGGCGGCGGCCTGTTCATGGATCTGAGCACGCCGTACAAGCTGGAAAATGTACTGGGCGATCACTTCATCGGCGATGAGAACGAGGAGATCGCCTATCTGTGGCAGAACCGCTTCAACCGCACGCACGGCTATGTGGACCTGAATCTGGCCATCTTTGTGCGCCAGCAGGACGAGACCTATCAGCGCATCGGCGAACATCAGCGCCAGTACGCGCATCCCGCCCAGCTGATCGCCGATCTGCTGGAGGCGGTAGGCTTCACCGATGTGGGCGTGTTTGCCGATAAAAAGCTGCAGGCGCCTTCACCGCGCGAGCTGCGCTGGTTCATCGCCGCGCGCAAGCCGCTGGCGGAGGAGACCCCCACCATGGGCGAGCGCATGACGGAACTGTAAATCCACGAAAGGAAAAGGAAGAAGAACCATGAATCTGCCTGTGAAAGATCAGATGATCCATATTACTCTGATGGACGGCATGGTGCGCGGCCTGCTGCTGACCGCCACCCACACCGTGGCCAAGGCGGCCGCCATCCACTGCACCAGCCCCGTGGCCACCGCTGCGCTGGGCCGCAGCCTGATGGGCACCGCCATGATGGGCGCCATGCTCAAGGGCGACGAATCCTCCGTGACGGTCACCATCGACGGCGGCGGCCCGCTGGGACGCATTGTGTGCGTGGCGGACGCCGACAGCGTGCGCGGCTGTGTGGACGTGCCTCATCTGGAAATGCCCCTGCGCCCCGACGGCAAGCTGAACGTGGGCATGGCGGTGGGCAAAGAGGGCCGCATGAGCGTGGTGAAGGACATGGGCATGAAGAACCCCTATGTGGGGCAGGTGCAGCTGTTCTCCGGCGAGATCGCCGAGGATTTTGCCGCCTACTATGTGCAGTCCGAGCAGACGCCCACGCTGCAGAGCCTGGGCGTGCTGGTGGCGGGCGATGCGGTGCTCTCCGCCGGCGGCGTGCTGCTGCAGCCGCTGCCCGGCTGCCCGGACAGCGTGATCAGCGAGCTGGAGCTGCGCAGCCCCCTGATGGCGGACATCAGCCGCGAGCTTTGCTATGAGCCTATGGAGGATCTGGCAAAGAAATGGTTTGACGGGCTGAAGTATGTGGTGCTGGATACCACGGAACTGGAATACCGCTGCAACTGCTCGCGTGCGCGCATGGAAAAGGCGCTGATCACGCTGGGCGAGGAGGAACTGACCCGGATGATCCAGGACGAGCAGGAGGGCGCTGAGCTGACGTGCCATTTCTGCAAGAAGACGGAGAAGTTTACGCAGCAGGATCTGATACGGCTGCTGAATTACGCTACGCGGAAGTAAGAGAGCGGCGCAGAGGCAAACAGCCATCAGCAGCAGCCTGAAGGCTGGCGGCTGATGGCTGTTTTGCTGCTTGCACGTTCTCTTTCCCCAATGTTCCCCCCACTTTCTCCAAGGAGCTTCCAAAAGCTATGAAAGAAACCTTCCAACGCCCCACTGCCTACTGGCTCCATCGCGCGGAAAAGCTCAGGCAGGAGGGCAACCTCATGCGCGCCGCCGTGCTGCAGCGCCATGCCCTGCGCGCAGATCCTGCCAGCGGCGCGGCCTGCGCTGCCTATGCCCTCACCCTGCGCCAAATGCACTGCTACGAAGCCAGCAACCGCGAAGCTCTCTTTTCGCTGGCGCGGGATCCGCAGCAAGTGGCCCTGTTCGGCATCGTCGGGCTCAACCTGCTGGATCTGGGCTTGCGTCAGGAAGGGTTGGACGCGCTGAACCTGTATCTGGCCGATCCGCCGGCCATCCCGCCCGTGTGGCAGGACGAGGCCTATGACCGCATGGACGAGTGCGAGCAGGCCCCGCCCCCGGAGCGCTGCGCCCGGCTGGACGGCCTGCTGCGCATCGCCGCAAGCCGCCTCATGGCCGGAGACACGGACGGCGCGGCCCGCGCCCTGCACCGGGCATCCGCCCGAACCTTCCGCCAGCCCAACGCACAGCGCGAATGCCTGCAGGCCATGCTGCTGAAGGAGCGCGGCGATACGGAGGACTGCGTCCGCCGCCTGCGCCGCGCCATCGCCATGCGCCCGCGCGACGCCAAGACCATTGTCGGCGCTGCCTGCATCCTGTGGGACGCCGGTCAGCACCAGCAGGCGCGCGCCGCCCTGTGGCGCGCCGCCGTCGCCGCACGCGGCGTGGAGGATGAGCTGCCCGTATGCATGGCGGCCGATTTCATCGGCATGCCGGAGGCGGCGCGCGCCATGCTGCGCCGCTCGCTGGAATGGCGACCCGATCGTGCGCCCACCTGCCAGAGCATGAGCGCCTGTCTGCTGCGGCTGGGCCGGCTGGACGAGGCGCTGAGCTGGGCGCATAAAGCCCGCGAGATCGATCCGGACGATATGGCGGGCGAGGTGTTCTTCACCCGGCTGACGCAGCTGGCGGAGACCAGCCCCTCCGCCGATGAGGTGCGCCGCGCCGCAAAGGATTTTTCTTATTACAGCACGCTGACCTACGAAGAGCTGTCCGCCTGCACCGCGCCGCTGATCGCCTGTGAAACGGACGAAAAGCTGGCGGAAGCGCTGACGGAGGACGAGCATTTGTACCGCCGCTTCCTCTATGTGCTGAGCCTGAACATGGACTGGGCGGCCGCGCTGCTCTACGGCGCTGCGCCGCATCTGCCCAAGGAAACGCTGGCGCTGCTGCTGCGCAGGGTGCTGGCGCAGTCGCCCCAGAGCACGCTGGCCAAGCAGTACGCCGGGTCCACGCTGCCCGCTGCGGGCGAGCAGCCTCCGTACCTGCTGTGGCAGGAGGGCCGCATGGGCTGGGCGGATCCCACCCGTCAGCCCGCCCCAACGCCCAGCTTCCTGCAGCGCATGTTCACCCGCCGCATCCGGCAGGCGCGCAAGCTGTGCCCCATGGACAGCGGCGTCATCCCCTATGCCATGCGCATCATTGCGCACATGAACGCCGACGAACGGCGCATGCTCATCAACGATGCGGCGCGCGTGTGGCCGCTGGCGCTGGCCAGCTGCTACCGGTACCGCAGCGGACTTCCGCGGCTGCGGATGGACTTCATCGATCCCGTGCGCACACATGCGCTGGCTGTTGCAATGGAAATCATCGAAAATATCGATTCGGCAGGAGGCAACCCACATGAAGATCATTGACTTTGACGCTCACTTTTCCGACGTGCTCAACGACTGGATCGAAAAGAATCAGCACCGTTTCCGCAAACCCGATGACATGGAAAACGAAGTGCCGGATGTGTACCTGCGCTGGCTGAACACCCCGGCGGACTGGCTGGACGGCGCTACGCCCGGCAGCTACTTTGACCAGTTTGAGGACAGCGCAGCCCTGTGCGATCTACTCAAGCAGTACATCCAAGAGGAAGTGTCCGTGCCGGATCCCCTGCTGGACAGACTGGCGGATCTGGCCGATGCCGAAACGCTGCTGAGCGTGGCCAAGGACAAGTCCGCTCCCAGCGAAGCCCGCATGGACTGCATCGAGCTGCTGCGCCAGATTGAGAGCACGCTGCCCATGGTGGATTTCATCCGCTGGCAGGTGGAGCGCGACGATGACGCCGATATTCTGGACAACGCGCTGGAAAGTCTGCGTCAGATGGGGGCCGATGTGTGCAAGCCCGCGAAGGTGGCCTTCAATGCCGCAGACGCGGAAGGCAAGGAAGCCCTGCTGGACGTGCTGGCGGATTATCCCGGCGACGAGGACGTGTTCCAGTTCGCGCTGGAGCAGTTCAAGACGCAGAAGGACAAGCGCGGCCTGTTTGCCGGATATCTGGCCAAACTGGATGACGACCGCGCGCTGGAGCACCTGCTGGACGTGGCGGAGAGCGATGACGTGAGCTATATGGACTTCATCGAGATCCGCTCGGCCATCGAGCGTCTGGGCAGCGAAGCGCCTGTCAAGGACTGGAGCAAGGATCCGACCTATAAGGCCTTCAAGCGTCTGCAGCCGGTGCCGCATCAGCATAAGCACTGAGAAAGCAGCGCCCCCTCTCGCCTTGGCGGAGCGGCGGCGCGCATTCCTCCATCGGCTTTTCCTCAAAAATACAATGCTTCTGAAAGGAGGGATCCCCCCGCGTGATCTGTGAACACTGCGGTCATTCCATGCCCGATGGCTCGCTCACCTGCGAGCAATGCGGCACTTATCTGGGCAAGTATTCCAACAGCGCGCTGGATACTGGCGTGCGCGCTATCCGTCAAGGCAGGGTGAGCGCCTCCGTGCCCACGCTGCCGCCGCAAAACCGGCGCACACGCGAATACGGCGACTATGACCTTTCCTCCATCCCGATGGAAGGCTCCAGCGCATCGCCCCGGCGCAAAATGGTGCAGCCCTATGGCCGGACGGGCTCCAGCCGTCCGGATACCCGGCGCGGCGTGCCGGTGAATACCCATAGCCGCACCCCCAGCCTGAAGCACAAAAATGTGCGCACGCATAATGTGCGCCGCCGCAATGTCAACTGGATGCTCGTGGGCCTCATCGGCTTTGTGCTGCTCATCGGCGCGGCGGTGGGCGCGTATGTGTATGTGTCCAAGAGCGACAGCGGCCAGCGCGCCACCGCCCGGCGCAATGCCCTGTCCGCCACGGAAAGCATGTTCACCCTTGCACAGAATACCCGCGATCCGCTGGTGCAGGAGGAGCGCGAAGCCCTGCTGGACAAGTGGGGCGGCATCAGCCCGCAGGCCTACTGGCTGTCCGGACAGGATTATCTGGACGTGGGCGATGTGGAAACCGCTATTATCTGCTTCCGGATCGGCGATGTGGTGGATCCTGAAAACTACGACGGCCTGCTGCTGCTGGCCAACGCCTATCAGCTGAACATGCAGGACGCCGAGGCTGAAACGGTCTACCTGCATCTGGTCAACGAGGTGAGCCCCTTCCGCACGGATGCGTATACCGCGCTGGTGCGCATGTATCAGGAGCAGGGCCGCCGCCCGGAAGCCGCCGATATGATGCTGAAGGCCTACGAGAACACCGATAAGGACAACTTCAGGCTGGAGCGCGCGGACTACATTCCCCAGTCGCCCCAGACCAGCCTGTCTGCCGGACGGTACGAGATCAGTAAGCTGGAGGGCAACGTGAGCCTGTCCTCGCCGCAGGGTTATGATATCTACTACACCACGGACGACGAAGCCAAGCTGCCCGAGGAAGGCATGCTGAGCACCGACGGCACCTTCGTGCCTGCGGAGGGCACGGTCACGCTTCGCGCCGTGTGCGTGAGCGGCGATCTGGTGTCCGACGAGATGAAGGTGTCCTACACGTTCTACTATCCCTCGCCCCCGGCCCCCAAGTGCAACCTTGCCCCCAATACCTACAATTCGCGGCGCGAGGTCAGCCTGCGCCCGGGCACCTTTGTGGACGATACGCGCACCAAGGCGGAAAAGGCCGAGGACGAAAAGCACTATGTGTACTACTACACCATCGATGGAAGCACCCCGGATGAGACCAGCCCTGTCTATGACGGCACGCCCATCCAGATGCCGTCCGGCAGCGTCAAGCTCAAGGCGGTGTGCGTGAACCAGTACGGCAAAATGAGCGCCGTGCTGGAGGTGGGGTATAAGTTCAACATCAAACCGGCTCCGCTGGACAAATACCAGGAGGAGGACGTGTTCACCGGCTTTGTGCTGAACAAGACCAGCGTGGAGGATTTCTGCGCGACCTTTGGCGAACCGAAGCAAACGCTGGACACCAGCTATCTGGGACTGACCGCGCAGGCGCAGCACCTGACGTATGACTGGGGCTACGCGGTGTTCGTTCTGGACGGCAACGCATGGGAACTGGTGCGGATCGAAATGAACAAATCGCTGGGCAACGGCCCGCGCGGCGTGGGCTTCGGCTCCACGGAAGAAGAGATCACCTCCGTCTACCGGGATTTCGGGCAGGTGCAGTCGCCCAACGGCGAACGCGGACTGTACTACGATTACCCGCGCGTAGGCAAGGTGTATGTGCTGGAGGACGGCACGCGCATGATCCAGTACACCTGCTCCACCGCAGCCAGCAACATGTGGGTGCTGCAGTATTATCTGGGCAGCAACGGCAAGGTGAACAGGATCGTGCATTACTACCAGCCGTAACAGGCGTTCTCTCCCCCAAAAAACCGCAGCGTTTCCCTGCGCCGCCTTTCACAGGCGCAGGGGCGCTGTTCCCGCCGGAGGCTTCGCGATGAACCCTACGCTCGAGTACAAAATCAAAATGCTCCCGGAAAGCCCGGGCTGCTATATCATGAAAAGCCACGGCGAGATCATCTATGTGGGCAAGGCCGTCAATCTGAAGAATCGCGTGCGCTCCTACTTTCACGGCGCGCATACCCCCAAGGTGGAGGCCATGGTCAGCCGCGTGGACGACTTCGACCTGATGCTGTGCCAGACCAACTTCGAGGCGCTCACGCTCGAATGCAACCTCATCAAAAAGCACAGGCCGTTTTACAATATCCTGCTCAAGGATGACAAGCATTACCCCTACCTGCGCATCGACCTGAACGAGCCCTATCCGCGCCTGACGCTGGCGCGGCGCATGGATCAGCGCGACGGCGGCAAATATTTCGGCCCGTACATCGGCGCGACCGCCGTGCGGCAGGTGGTGGACGAGGTGAGGCGCTTCTTTCCGCTGCGCACATGCAACCTGAAGCTGCCGCTGAAAACGCCGCGCCGGCCGTGCATGAATTACCAGATCGGCCGGTGCAAAGCCCCCTGTGCCGGGCTCATCGGCGAGGCGGACTACCGCGCCATCCTGGACCGCGTGATCGCCTTCCTGGAGGGCGACAGCCGCGAGCTCGTCCGCTGGCTCAAGGAGGAAATGACGGCGGCTGCCCTGCGGCTGGAATACGAAAACGCGGCCGTGCTGCGCGACAAGATCGCCGATGTGGAACAGCTGATGGAGGAGCAGCACGCCATCCAGACCCGGGACGTGGAGCAGGATGTGCTGGCGGTGGCGCGCGATGAACGCGACGCGATGGTGAACCTCACCCACATCCGCGCCGGGCGCATGGAGGGCGGGCGTTCGTTCCTGCTGGAAAACAGCGGCGACGAGGAACCGGCCGACATTCTGGCCAACTTCCTGACCCAGTATTACGATGACGAGCACCTCATCCCCCGGCATGTGCTGGTGCAAACGCTGCCGGACAGCATTGCCGAACTGGAAAGCTGGCTGCGCGAACGCAGGGGCAGCGCAGTGACGCTGGCTGTGCCCCAGCGCGGCGACAAGGTGGATCTGGTCAAGATCGCCCTGAAAAACGCCGAGGACGCCTTGGAGAAGCACCGGCAGTCCGCGGCGGTGAAGGACATGCGCACGCGGCAGGCCATGCTGGCGCTGCAGGAGGCGCTGCATTTGCCCACGCTGCCCCTGCGCATTGAAGGCTACGATATATCCAACACCATGGGCCAGCAGAGCGTGGCCGCCATGGTGGTGTTTGAAAACGGTTTGCCCAGCAAGAAGGACTACCGCATCTTCCGCATCAAGACCGTGGAGGGCGCGAACGACTTTGCCTCCATTGCGGAGGCAGTGTCCCGCCGTCTCACGCACGGCCTGAAGGAACGGCAGGAGCGGCTGCAGGCCGGGCTGGATCCGGACGGCGGCAGCTTTTCCAAATTGCCGGACGTGATCCTGATCGACGGCGGCCCGCAGCAGGTGGCCTTTGCGCAGCAGGCCATGCATGAAGCGGGGGTGGAGATCCCCATGTTCGGTCTGGCCGAGCGGTTTGAGGAGATCTATCTGCCAAACCGGCCAGAGAATCCCATCGTGCTGGATCGCCGTTCCAACGCGCTGCATCTGGTGCAGTTTGTGCGCGATGAGGCGCACCGCTTCGGCATCACCCATCACCGGGCGCTGCGCGGCAAGAACCAGCTCAAGAGCAAGCTGAGCGAGATCGAGGGAGTGGGCCCCAAGAAGCAGGCGGCGCTCATCCGCCATTTCCGCAGCGTGAAGGCCATCTTCGAAGCCAGCAAGGAGGAGCTGTGCCAGGTGGAGGGCATCAGCGAAACGCTGGCGGAACGCATACTGAACCACCAATGAGGCAAGGCAGGGAAAACCAATGAAGGAACTGAAAAGGCCGTGGGGCGTGCGCGCACTGGTGGCTGTGCTGCGCGTGATCTACCCGCACAGGCTGAGGGGCGCGGAAAAGCTGCAGGGCTGCGAGCAGGGTGATGTGCTGTTCATCTGCAACCACGGCGAGATCTACGGGCCGGTGGCGGCCATGCTCACCCTGCCCACGGTGTTCCGCCCGTGGGTGCTCAGCCGCATGATGGAGCGCGATGAGATCGTAGAGCACATGTACTACGGCACGATGGAACGCCAGAAGTGGCTGCCCGAGGCGTGGAAGCGCCCGCTGCTGCGGCACATAGCCCCCATCCTGACAGGGCTGTTTGAGGGCGTGCACGCCATTCCCGTGTATCGCGGCCATCCGCGCGCGCTGATGAAGACCTTCAGCCTCACGCTGGACGCCATGCGCGACGGACACAATATCCTCATTTTTCCCGAAAATGCAGACGAACACGAGAAAGGCAAGAGCGGCTTTATCAAGGGCGGCGTGGGGGATTTCTACACCGGCTTTGCCATGCTGGGCGCCATGCACTGGGTGCGTAATCATCGCCGCGCCGTGTTCGTGCCCGTATATGCCAACCGCAAGACCCACACCGTGACCATTGGCGACGGCATCGTCTATGACCCCTCCGGCAGCACCAATGACGAAAAGCTGCGTATCGCCGCCGCGTTGCATGAAGCCATGCAGAAAATGGCGGAGGGCTGATGGGGGAGCCCGTCGGCAAGCTCGCTGACAAGCGGCAGCGTTGACACCGCATCCCCTTCGTGCTATGCTGAACGTATCAGCCATCCCGTTCAGATCGTATCAAACAGGCAGCCCGCCGGGCTGCGGAAAGGGCCCCATGAGTACGCTGACCCGTCTACGAGAACTCAGCTTTTCGACCACTGAAAAGCGCATTGCAGATTTTATCCTCCAGCATGTGGACGAGTTGCCCAACCTCACCATCAGCGCGGTGGCGCAGGCGTGCGGCACCAGCAAATCCATGGTGGTGCAGCTGTGCAAGAGCGCGGGCTACAAGGGGTACAAGGATCTGTGCAGCCAAGCGCTGGTGCAGAAAGCGCTGAACGAGCAGCGTGGCGAGAGCAACGATATCTACGAGGATCTGCATCCGGGCGCTACGTCCGCACAGATCGCGCAGGCGGTGGTGCATCAGGAGATCCTGTCCCTGCAGGCCACGCTGGACATGGTGGAGGCGCAGGCGCTCGACCGCGCGGTGGAGCTCATCCGCCATGCGGACTGCGTGCTGCTGCTGGGCGTGGGCGGCAGTGCGCTGGCCGCCACCGACATGCACAACAAGCTCAGCCGGATCGGCCTCAACAGCCGCTTCAATCAGGATATACACTGCCAGCTGCTGGAGACCAGCTGCCTGACGGAAAAAAGCGTGGCGCTGGCCATCTCCTTCAGCGGCCGCACGAAGGACGTGATCGAGGGCTGCGAGCTCAGCCGCGAAATGGGCGCGAAGATCATCTCCATCACCCGGCCGGGCAAGAGCCCCATTGCCGACATGAGCGATGTGAACCTGCCCGCCGCCAGCGACGAGGGCCTGCGCCGCATGACCACCATGTCCTCGCGCATCAGCACCATGAGCATGGTGGACGTACTGTTCGCCTGCGTGGCCAGCACCATGAGCGAGCAGATCACCCGCCAGCTCAAGCGCAATACCGAGATTGCCAACCGCCGCAGAAAGTAATCGGGCGCGTGTTTTGCTGTAGGTTTGTCAAACATCTTGTACAGTGAAGCAAGAGAGCCGCTCTTTTGGAGACAACCAGTGCAGCGGACGCATGGGGCGGGCGTTGCTGCGACTTTGGTGGGCAGTTAACTGCCCACCAAAGTCGGCGAGGGAGTAGAAGCGGTGGGTGGCGTAGAAGCGCTTTTGGTCTTCGCGGTGGCTACGCTCGACCTTACCGTTATGCCTGGGAGTGTACGGCCGGATGAGCTTGTGGCGGATGCCCAGCTCAGTGGCAGTGCTTTCAAACAGTGTAGGAATGTCCCGCTTCGAGTGGGAGAAACGATTCGTAAACTCGAAGCCGTTGTCCGTCTGGATGCACTCCACCTTCACGCCTCTGCGAGAAAAGGCGGCAACGACCTTGCGCAGGAAATCCGCCGAGGAATAGGTGCTTTGCTCAGAGTAGGCACCGAGGATGCGGTAGCGTGAGTACTCGTCAATAGCGGTGTACTGGTACAGCTTCAGCTCCGGATCTGCAATGCAGTAGCGCGGTACAACTTTCACATCAATCTGGATACGCTGACCGGGGTACTGCATCTGTTCATAAGGCTTGGGCTGATATTTCTTCTTGG
>CAZDEF010000024.1:0-33942 GCA_964504385.1 uncultured Oscillospiraceae bacterium | reverse complement strand
TTAATCTGCTTTGCCATAATGCATTGTCCTCCTTAACAGATGTTGAAAATGAAAAACTGTGAGCGGG
This sequence comes from uncultured Oscillospiraceae bacterium, assembly GCA_964504385.1. Lineage (GTDB taxonomy): Bacteria > Bacillota > Clostridia > Christensenellales > Aristaeellaceae > Limiplasma. The sequence continues at coordinate 33,875 of CAZDEF010000024.1, read as the reverse complement.
AAAAATTACTCTACAGTGGCCAGAATATCGCTCTGACGGACGATGATCAGCTCCTGACCGTCGATCTTCACTTCGGTGCCGGCGTACTTGGAATAGATCACCTTGTCGCCAACCTTCACGTTCATCACGACTTCCTTGCCATCCACCATGCCGCCGGGACCCACTGCCAGCACCTCAGCCATGAGGGGCTTTTCCTTGGCAGTACCGGTGAGCAGGATGCCGCTCTTGGTGGTTTCTTCAACTTCGACGTTCTTGATGACCACACGGTCGCCCAAAGGCTTAACGTTCATTTCTGTGTCCTCCCTAAGAACATTATTGAATATCATTGGGTCTGTTAGCACTCGAGAAGAACGAGTGCTAACAACGGTATTAACTATAAGCTATTTCCTGCCAAGTGTCAAGCGTTCAGCTAAAATTTCGCATTTTGTTCACAGTTGTGCTACAATAGGGGACGCGAAAGGAGGAATGCGCCCGATGACGCTTTCCGATGACAAGCTCCTGCTGAACTGGTACGACGCTGTGAAGCGCGACCTGCCGTGGCGGAGAACGAAGGATCCGTACCGCATCTGGCTGTCGGAGATCATGCTGCAGCAGACGCGCGTGGAAACGGTGAAGGGATATTACGCACGCTTTCTGGAATGGTTTCCCACCGTGGCGGAGCTGGCAGCCGCGCCGCAGGAGCAGGTGCTCAAGGCGTGGGAAGGGCTGGGATATTACAGCCGCGCGCGCAATCTGCAGAAGGCGGCGCAGAAGATCTGCGATGTCTATGACGGACGGTTTCCATCCGCCTATGATGATCTTCTGGCGCTGCCGGGCGTAGGAGCCTATACGGCGGGCGCGATCGGCAGCATCGCCTTCGGCCTTTGCGTGCCGGCAGTGGACGGCAATGTATACCGCGTGGCCGCGCGCTTCTATGGTGTGCGGGAGGATGTGGGCATCCCAAGCGTGCAGAAACGGATATGGACACTGGTGAAAGAAAGCATTCCGGCTGACCGCCCCGGGGATTACAATCAGGCGCTGATGGAACTGGGCGCAACGCATTGCTGCCCTGGCACCCCCAGATGCGACCTGTGCCCGTGGAACGAGCGCTGCGACGCCTGCGCAGAGGGCGATGCAGATGTGCTGCCTGTGCATGAAAAGAAAAAGCCGCCCAAGCAGATCGAGATGGCGGTGTGCCTGCTGACTGTGCAGAACAGCATACTTGTAATGCGCCGCAAGGAGCGTATGCTCAGCGGGCTGTATGTATTCTATCTGCTGGAAGAGGAAACAAGACCGAAGCAGGCGGAGACGCTGCTGGCTGAACAGGGGCTGTGCGCATCATTTGTGCAGACGCTGGGAGAGACGAAGCATGTGTTTACGCACCGCGTGTGGAATATGAAGCTGCTGCATTATGAGCTGAGGCAACGGCCGGATGCGCGTCTGCTGGAAAAGCTGGACGCCCGTCTGCTGACGCTGGAGGAAATGGCGAGTCTGCCGTTTCCAAGCGCAATGAGTGCGGCTGTGAAGGCGGCGGAAGCGCTGCTGACACCTTCATCAAACGAAAAAAGCAAGGACATACAAGAATGAATAGTACTCGGACAAAGACGTTTCTGCGCAGAGAAAAACAAGGGTTCGACATCCTGCTGCGCAGCGTTCCTTCCACAGTGGTCACGCTGTTTGTGGTCAGCGTGATCTGCATGAATCTTTTGGCGAACAAGACGCTGCTGCAGCTGGAATGGATCGCGCTGGACGGCGGCATTCTCATCTCATGGCTTTCGTTTATGTGCATGGACATCATCACCAAGCACTTCGGCCCCAAGGCTTCTAACCAGATTTCGCTGCTGGCGTCCGGCATCAACCTGCTGACCTGCCTGATCTTTTACATTGCCAGCGTCATTCCGTCCAACGCTGCGGATTACACCGCACTGGACAGCCTGCTGGGCGGCACATGGTTTATTCTGCTGGGCAGCACGGTTGCGTTCCTGTCCTCAGCCGTGATCAACAACACGCTCAATCACGCCATCGGCAGTCTGTTCCGCCGCGATCCCCACGGCAGACTGGCCTACGCCATGCAGTCCTATGTATCCACCTTTGTCGGGCAGATGATGGACAACCTCATTTTTTCGATGATCGTGTTCATGTTCTTTGCCCCGCGGTTCTGGGGCGGATTCCACTGGACGTTTGTGCAGTGCGCCATGTGCGCGCTGACGGGCGCTGCCGCTGAACTGCTGATGGAAGTGCTGTTTTCGCCCATTGGCTACCGCATCACCACCAAGTGGAGGCGCAACGCGGTAGGGCGTGAATATCTCGAATGGCTTGAAGAAAGGAAAGAGGAAGCATGAAGATCCTGATCACCGGCACATCGCAGGGAATCGGCAAGGCGATCGCCGAATTGTTTTTGCAGGAACATCACACGGTTATTGGTATTGACCGGCAGGCGGCGGGGATCACACATGAGCATTACACGCATTATCAGTGCGATGTGCGCGACGAGGCGCATCTGCCGGAAGTGGAGGGCGTGAACGTGCTGGTCAATAACGCCGGTACGCAAAACGAGGAGGATATCGACATCAACCTCAAAGCGCTCATCCGCATTACGGAAAAATACGGCGTGCAGCCGCAGATCAAGTCCGTGCTGAATATCGGCTCTGCCAGCGCGCATACGGGCGCGGAGTTTCCCGAATACTGCGCCAGCAAGGGCGGCGTGCTGGCTTACACCAAGAATGTGGCCATGCGCATCGCGCAGTACGGCGCTACCTGTAACAGTCTGGATCCGGGCGGCGTGCTCACGCCGCTGAACGAATGCGTGATGAACGATGCTGAGCTGTGGGCGCAGATCATGGAGGAAACGCCGCTCAAACGCTGGGCCACGCCGGAGGAGATCGCCCAGTGGGCGTACTTCCTGACAGTGGTCAATGGCTTTTGCACCGGTCAGAGCATTCTGGTGGATGGGGGAGAGGCCATCAATTATCACTTCGTATGGAAGGATTGACTGGCAAAACAAAAGGATCGCTGACGAGCGTGTCGGCGATCCTTTTGCGTTCTATGCGGATATCGGGGGTCACTTTCCGGCAATGTCGCTACCGCAGTGCTGGCAGCGCGTGGCCTCGGCGTGCACGACCTGCTTGCAGTAGGGGCACAGACGGTCGGGCTTCTTGGGCGGCTCCTCTTTCTTGGGCATGATCTTGGACATTGCCTTCACAAACAGGAACACGCAGAAGGCAATGATGAGAAAGTTGATGATGTTCTGGATGAACGCGCCGTAGTTGAGCGTGCCCACGCCGGCTTCCTTGGCGGCTTCCATGCTGGCGTACTGATTGCCGTCCAGCGCGAAGAACAGGCCGGACAGGTTCACACCGCCGGTAAGGATGCCGATGACAGGCATGAGCATATCGTTGACCAGAGAATTGACGATGGTGGTGAACGCACCGCCGATCATAACGCCGGTGGCCAATTCCAGAATGTTACCGCGGGTGCAGAACCGTTTGAATTCATCGAACAGCTTTTTCATGAAGTGGCTTCCTTTCCGTGCTGATTGGAGTATCATTCGAAATCATACTCCAAGCGGCATGGAAAGTCAATCGGCAGCCGCCTGCTTCATCAGCTCGTCCATCGCGTGCACGATGGAAGGAAGCTCGCGCGACAGGGTGCACACATGGGGCACGCCGTGCAGCCACAGCTTGCGCCGCACCTCGCTGGATACGTTCTGCAGGATCTCGGCGCAGCTGCCTTCCCAGATGGTCTCGTCCGCGTCGCTTTGCACGCACAGCACCGGACAGTTGATGTTGAACAGATTGCTGCGCGCCAATCGGATCAGCCGCTGCAGATCTGCGCCCTTGGCGGTGGGAAAACCGGAGTAGCCAAAGTCGTAGGCCTTGTCGAGGCCAGCATGGCGTTCATCAGCCGGTTTCCATGCGATGCGGCGAATCAGCGGCGCGGCCAGCCCTGAAAGCGGCAGCAGCCGGTTCTTTACCGCCATGGGGGCGGAAATGGGCACGCATGCGTCCACCTTCATCTGCTGCGCTACGATCAGCGCCAGAATGCCGCCCATCGAAAGGCCGCACACAGTGAAGGTGCGCACCTCCTGCAGCATTTCGTAGGCCGCCTGCTTGGAGGCCTGCAGCCACTGCTGCCAGTCGGCTCTGGCCATGTCGTCCTCGGTCAGGGCGTGACCGGGCAGGTTGATGGTGCGCACGGTGTAGCCAAGCAGCGCCAGCTCGTCTGCCAATTTGCGCATGTGTGCGCAGCTTCCCGTGAAGCCGTGAATGAGCAGTACCCCGTTGTCGCTTCCACGATGATAAAAGGGCCGGCAGACTTCGCGGTCAAAATAGCCTTTTGCATAAGGTTCCATGCAGACAGCCTCCTTCGGCAGCAAGTTTATGCGAGGGCTGGCAGGGTCATGCCTCCAGCCGCTTGATATCTTCCGTCTTGCCCATCACCAGCAGCGTGTCGTCGGCAGCGAACAGCATATCCGGCGCTGGTGACACGAGGAAACGCTCCTGACGGTGGATGGCCAGAATGTTCAGGCCATAGCGGCGGCGCACGTTCAGACCGATGATGGAATTGCCCACCCATTTGGAGGGAACGCGGATCTCGATAATCTGGTAGTCGTCGCTCAGGTTCATCAAATCCAGCACATTGGGGGTGAGAATGCTGCGGGCCAGGCGCGCGCCCATATCGCGCTCCGGGAAAACGACGCGATCCGCGCCGATCTTGCGCAGCACCTTGGCGTGCAGATCATCGTTGGCTTTGGCGATGAGACAGGACGCGCCCAGCTCCTTGAGCAGCACACACACCAGAATACTGTCCCGCATGCTCTGGCCGATGCTGACGATGGCTGCATCAAAGTTGCTCACACCCAGCGATGCGAGGGCCTCTTCATTGGTCGCATCCAGCTGCAGGGCCTGCGTCACATAGGGCGCCACGCTGTTTACCAGCTCCGCATCGCTGTCCACGGCCAGCACCTCCTGACCAAGCTCGCACAGGGTCTTGGCAAGGCTCGTGCCGAAACGGCCCAGCCCAAGCACCAGATATTGTTTGACTTTCATTGCGCAAACCTCCTTATCCGATCATGATCTTTTCTTCCGGGTAATGCATACGGTTCACATGGCCGCTTTCCGCACGGCTGATGAGGGCGAACGCCAGCGTGAGCGGCCCCACGCGGCCAAGGTACATCATCAGCATCAGCAGCACCTGCGAGGGCACCTTCAGCTTGGACGTGCCGAGCGAAGAAACGCCGGTGGTGCTGAAGGCCGACACGGTTTCGTACAGGATATCGATCATGGCGAAGCGACCGTTTTCCATCACGCTGATGACGCAGCTGCTGATCATGACAAACGAAAAGCCAATGAAAACGATGGTGAGGCAGCGCCGCGCGGTATCCTCCGCCAGCTCGCGGCCGAAGGCGGAGATGCGTTCTCTTCCGCGCACCACTGACCACACCAGCAGCATCAGCACGGCGGCTGTGGTGGTTTTTACACCGCCGCCGGTGGAGGCGGGCGAAGCGCCGATGAACATGTACAGGCAGCCCAGCAGCTTGCTCGTATCGGTCAGCTGTGCCTGATTGATGCCGGCAAAGCCCGCTGTGCGCAGCGTGACCGCCTGAAAGAGCGAATTGACCAGCTGCTCGAAAAAGCTCATTTCCGTGCCGAGCGTGCCGGGATTGGAACGCTCCAGGAGCAGGGTGAGCACTGTGCCGGAAACGAGCAGCACGGCGGTCATGGTCAGCACCAGCTTGGCGTGCAGCGTGAGCGTGCGAAAGCGCAAACGGCTGTGCAGCGTTTCAGCAATGACCGAAAAACCGAGCCCGCCCAGCACGACCACTCCGCTCAGCACAAGCAGGACCCACGGCTCGCGGCACAGATGGGTGATGCTGTTTCCGCTGCCGAACAGATCGAAACCAGCATTGCAAAAGGCGCTGACGGCTGTGAAAACACTGTACCACACTCCGCGCTTGAAACCGTAGAGCGCAGCGAGACGCGGCAGCAGCAGCAGCGCGCCGAGGGCCTCGATGACCATTGCCATCAAAAAGAAGCGCAGCGACAAACGCACCATACCGGAAAGAGAAGTCTGATTCATGGAATCCCGCAGCAGCACCCGACCGCGCAGCGATACGCGCCGCCCAAGCGCCACCATGATGAGCGTGGCAAACGCCATGAAGCCCAGCCCGCCTACCTGAATGAGCAGCAGCAGGATCACCTGCCCGAACAGGGAAAGGTCCAGTCCAGCGTCGATGATGGTCAAACCGGTGACGCACACGGCGGAGGTGGCGGTGAACATGCCGCCCATCAGGTCAATGGAACGACCGTCCGCGCCCGCGACCGGCAGCGCCAGCAGCAGGCCGCCTGTCAGGATCACCGCCAGAAATCCCAGCGCCAGCACGCGTTCCGGCTTGACGGGATGGCGGAAAAACGAAGCAGTTTTGGCTTTTTGCACACAAACCCTCCTTTTGCAGTCAACAGTTTTGTTTTTCCATTATAATCGCTTTGTGGCGCAAAGTACAGTCAAGATGCAGCAAAGAAGCCGTCGCCAAATGACGAAAGGCAATTGACAAAAGCAGGGCAAGTTCGTATGATAGGGAACAGTACAGGCAGACTGCGAAAGGAGTTTTTCATGTTATGAAAATTACAGAGGTCAGGCTGGGAATCCTTTCCGTGCCGCTGCGCGTGCCGTTCAAAACAGCGCTGCGTTCAGTGGACAGCGTGCAGGACGTGGTGGTGGAGATTCATACCGATACCGGCAATGTTGGCTACGGCGAAGCGCCGCCCACTGGTGCGATCACCGGCGACACCACCGGCGCCATCATCGGCGCGCTGCGCGATCATCTTATCAAGACCATCGTGGACCGCGATGTGGACGATTTTGAAACGCTGATGCAGGCTGTGCAGAAGTGCATGGTGCACAACACCAGCGCCAAGGCCGCCGTGGATATGGCGCTGTGGGATCTCTACGGACAGCTGTACCGCATTCCAGTATACAAGCTGATGGGCGGCTGCCGCAAGCAGATCGTGACTGATATCACCATCAGCGTGAACGATCCTGAAGAAATGGCGCGCGACGCCATCAACGCCGTGCAGCGCGGCTACGATACGCTCAAGGTGAAGGTGGGAGCGAATCCCGCGTTGGACGTGGCCCGATTGGCAGCCGTGCGTAAGGCGGTCGGCCCGGACTGCTGCATCCGCATTGATGCCAATCAGGGCTGGAGCCCCAAGCAGGCAGTGCGCATCCTGAACCAGATGCAGGAAAAGGGGCTGGATATCGAGTTCGTGGAGCAGCCGGTCAAGGCGCGCGACTTCGAGGGCCTCAAATATGTGACTGAGCGTTCCCATGTGCCGGTGCTGGCGGATGAAAGCGTGTTCAGCCCGGAAGATGCGCTGACCATCATGCAGATGGGGGCTGCCGATCTGGTGAACATCAAGCTGATGAAATGCGGCGGACTGTACAATGCGCTGAAGATCGCTTCCGCCGCCGAGGTGTACGGCGTGGAGTGCATGATCGGCTGCATGCTGGAGGCGAAAATCAGCGTCAACGCAGCCGTGCATCTGGCCTGCGGCAAGCAGATCATTACCAAGATCGATCTGGACGGCCCTGTGCTGTGCAGCGAGGATCCCGTTTTGGGCGGCGCGGTGTTTGAGGAGCGGCTCATTACTGTTTCTGACGAGCCCGGCTTGGGCATCAAGGGCGTTGAAAAAATGACATATCTGGATTGAACAGGTTGGCTGTGTTGTCTCTTGACGGCACAGCCAACAACTGGTATACTACTCTATGATTGATGCATTTCTGTCAATCAAAATATCATTCAACAAGGAGAAATGAACCATGAAGAAGCTTCTCTCCCTGCTCTTGGCGCTGGCCATGGTGCTGTGCGCCGTGCCGGTGATGGCTGAAACCACCAGCTATACCGGTACTGCTGATTCTCAGATCGGCGGCGTGGATTCCGTGACCGTGACCGTCACGCTAGCGGAAGACGGCTCCATCGCGGCTGTGACCGTGGATGAGTGCAAGGACACCGCCGGTATCTGCGAGCTGCCCTGCGAGCAGATCCCCCAGCAGATGGTGGAACTGAACTCCATCAACGTGGATGCTGTCAGCGGCGCGACCATGACCTCCGAAGCCATCATGAACGCTGTGAAGACCGCGCTGGAAAACGGCGGCGTGGATACCACTGCCCTGATGGAAAAGAAGGAAGTTGTCGTTGAAAAGGCTGACGATGAAGAGTATACCACCGACGTGGTCGTCGTGGGCGCTGGCGGCGCCGGTCTGGCCGCTGCCATCTCTGCCCAGCAGAACGGCGCGAACGTCATCGTTGTGGAAAAGATGCCCAAGGTTGGCGGCAACACCATTCTGGCTGGCGGCGCTGTGAACGCTGTGGACGACCGCAGCGAGTTTGCCATCAAGCAGAACGACTCTGTGTACTGGCACTACACCCAGACCCTGTCCGGCGGCGACTATCAGGGCGATCCTGAACTGGTCATGACGCTGGTCTCCAATGCTTGGGATGCCATCCAGTGGACCAAGGAACTGGGCATGGAATGGTTGGGCGAGGAAGCGGTGTTCACCGTTTCCGGCGGCCTGTGGCCCCGCGCATGGAAGCCTGCCATGGCTGCCGGCACTGGTTTCTTTGACACCTACACCAAGTACATTGATGCCCACACCGATACCATGACCCTGATGCTCAACACCAAGGCCGATGAGATCCTGGTGGACGAGAACGGCGCTGCCTGCGGCATCGTCTGCACGGGCGAAACCGGCAACACCATCACCATCAACGCCAAGAGCGTTGTGATGGCTACCGGCGGCTTCTCCAAGAACGTAGAACTGCGTCAGGCTTACGACGCCATCTGGGGCACCCTGGATGCGAGCGTGAAGTCCACCAACCACGAAGGCGCTACCGGCGACGGCGTGAAGATGATGCAGAAGCTGGGCGTGGACTTCATCCAGATGGGCAACATTCAGCTGCTGCCTCTGGGCGATCCCCAGACCGGTTCCCTGTCCGGCAACATCGAGCATGGCGTTGACTCCCGTATCTTTGTCAACAAGTCCGGCCTGCGCTACGGCGATGAAGGCGGCCGTCGCGATGACATGACCCGCGATTTGTTCGCTCAGGAAGACGCTTACATGTGGATCGTGATGGACTCCGATACCTATCCCACCGGCGACGAAGTGAACAACTTCGGCGAGACTGCCAACCAGCTGGTGGCTGCCGGCCGCGCTGTGAAGGCCGACACCCTCGAGGAACTGGCTGCGCTGATGGGCGTGCCCGCCGAGAACCTGGTGGCCACCGTTGCTGAGTACAACCGCTACTGCGAAGGCGGCGATCTGGCGGGTCAGGCGGACCAGTTTGGCCGCACCCTGTTCGGCGCTCCCATCGACAACGGCCCCTTCTATGCTGGCGCTCGCGTGCCCACTGTGCACCACACCATGGGCGGCTGCCGAATTGATACCTCCTGCCGCGTGTACAACGAGAACGGCGAGGTCATCTCCGGCCTGTACGCTGCTGGCGAAGTGACCGGCGGCATCCACGGCACCAACCGTCTGGGCGGCAACGCTCTGACCGATACCGTCGTGTTCGGCCGTATTGCCGGCGAATCCGCTGCGCTGTCCAAGTAAGTTTTCACTGGTTCAACAAAGCCCTGCCGCAGTTGCAAAGCTGCAGCAGGGCTTTTCACAATACTCAATTCGTTTGGCACAGCCTGCGCCACATTTCCGGCAGGGCTTTTTCAAACTGCACGCCGTAGCGCAGCGGTTCGCCGTCAGCCAAGGTTTCGCGGATAGACAGCTGGATCAGGTCCAGCGCGGTTTCGGCAGCCTGCGTGAGCGGCTGCCCGTTCATCAGTGCGGCCAGCAGGAAGGAAGCGAATACATCGCCCGTGCCGTGAAACACCTGCGGGAAACGGTGGCGGAACAGGTAAAGCGGCTGCGCCATGCCGCGGCTGAGAATAGCGATGCCGGTTTCGCCGGGATGAAAGTGTACATCGGTAATGACCACGTTTTCCGGGCCGAGCGCCAGCAGTCTGCGGCAGAAGCGGCTGATGCAGTCTTCGTCGGCTTCCTCGCCGGGATAGGCCTCTCCCAGCAGAAAGGCCGCTTCGGTCAGGTTGGGCACGATGGTGCGGGCTCGGCTGCACAACCGGCGCATCTGTCCGGGCATGGCGGCGTCCATCAGACTGTACATGCGCCCATGGTCGCCAAAGGCCGGATCCACAAAAATGTGCGTTTGCGCATCGCACAGCAGATCGATCATGCGCAGCACCTCGTCCACCTGTGCTCCGCTGGCCAGATAACCGGAATAGAAAGCATCGTAATGCAGACCGAGCGTGGCCAGATGATGGGCGATGGGCGAAAGCTGACTGCTGAGATCCAGATGCGTGTAGCCGGTAAACTCGCCCGTGTGCGTGCTCAGCAGTGCTGTGGGCACAATGGCCGTATTCAGCCCTGCGGCGGACAGGATGGGCAGCGCCACCGTGAGGGAGCAGCGTCCCACACAGGAAATATCGTGAATTGCAATTGCGCGTTTCTGCATCATGCCGCCGCCTTTCCGTTGATCCTTTCCATCATACACATTTGACGAAAAAATGCAAGCCGACCTTGACAGAAAACCCTTCTCCGGGTTATGATATAATGTGATTTCTTTCTACAGGAGGATGCAGCAATGCAGAAGGCTCTCGTTTCTGTTACGGGTAAGGACAGGCCGGGTATCATCGCCAAGGTAAGCACTGCGCTTTTTGAAATGAACATTAATGTGCTGGAGATCTCCCAGACCATTTTGGACGGCTATTTTACCATGCTTATGATCGTGGATATGACGGCTGCGACCGCCGCCTTTGACAGCGTGGCGCAGAAGCTGAACTGCGTGGGCGAAGAACTGGGCGAGGTGATCAACATTCAGCGCTCCGACATTTTCGACGCCATGCACCGCATTTGAGGTGAAGCGACATGATTGAGATCAACGAGATCCTGCAAACCATGCAGATGATCCACGAGCAGCATTTTGATATCCGCACCATCACCATGGGCATCAGCCTGCTCGACTGCAAAAAGAACACCGACCGTGAAACCGCAGAGGCTGTCTATGCCAAGGTAACCACCAAAGCCCGCGACCTTGTGAAGGTGGGCTGCCAGCTGGAAAGCGAGCTGGGCGTGCCGATCGTGAACAAGCGCATCAGCGTTACGCCGGTCAGTATGATCTCCGGCAGCGACCCCATGCCCATCGCTGTGGCCTTGGACAAGGCGGCGGCTGAGGTGGGCGTGAACTTCATCGGCGGCTTTGGCGCGCTGATGCATAAGGGCTCCACCCGCTCGGAAGAGATCCTGCTGGAAGCCATGCCTGAGGTGTTTGCCAAGACGAAACGCCTGTGCGGAAGCGTGAATGTGGGCTCCACCCGGAGCGGCATCAACATGGATGCGGTTCGCAAGATGGGGCATGTCATCAAGAAAACGGCGGAGCTGACCGCTGATACGGACGGCTTCGGCTGCGCCAAGATCGTGGTGTTCTGCAACGCTGTGGAGGATAATCCCTTTATGGCGGGTGCGTTCCATGGCGTTGGCGAGCCGGAAGTGGTGGTCAATGTAGGCGTGAGCGGCCCCGGCGTGGTGGAGCGTGCGCTCAGAGAAGTGCGCGGCCAGACCTTTGACGTGGTGGCTGAAACCATCAAGCGGACCGCATTCAAGATCACCCGCGTGGGCGAATTGGTGGCGCAGGAGGCCGCGAAGCGGCTGGGCGTGCCGTTTGGCATCGTGGATCTGTCGCTGGCGCCCACACCGGCGCGAGGCGACAGCGTGGCTTATATTCTGAGCGAGATGGGACTGGAAATGGCCGGCGCGCCCGGTACAACGGCGGCCCTTGCCATGCTCAATGATATGGTGAAAAAGGGCGGCGTGATGGCTTCAAGCCATGTGGGCGGCCTGAGCGGCGCGTTCATCCCCGTGAGCGAGGATATCGGCATGATCGAAGCGGCTGCCGCTAACTGCCTGCGCATTGAAAAAATGGAGGCCATGACCTGCGTGTGCTCTGTCGGACTGGACATGATCGCCATTCCCGGCGATACCAGCGCCAATACCATCGCTGGCATCATTGCAGATGAAGCCGCCATCGGCATGGTCAACAACAAAACCACCGCCGTGCGCGTCATTCCTGCCCCCGGCAAGAAGGCAGGCGATACGGTGAATTTTGGCGGCCTGTTTGGTTATGCGCCCATTATGGAAGTGAACGGCTATTGCAACGATGCGTTCATTGAACGCGGCGGACGCATTCCTGCGCCGCTGCATTCGCTGCGCAACTAAGATGTATGTGTACAGGAACCAGCGCGATGGAAAAATCGCGCCGGTTCCTTTTGCGTTTTGGCAGGAACACAGGCCTTTGCTGCGTTGAATAAGTATGGCGAACATACGAAAGGAGCCCCTTTTATGGCGATGAAGAACGTATATTTTACCCAGACCGAGCTGGCTTCCGGCACGATTGAAGCACTGGAAGCGATCGAGCCGATGATCGACAGGATCGATCTAACCGATGCGCAAGCCTATGAGCGCGCCATGCAGCCATTCAGCCGTGAATTGCGCCGCCTTTTTGCAGTAGAGCTTTATCTGAGCGAAGTGTACAACGGCGGGCACGAACAGTTCTTCTACAATTCCTCCGGCGTTGCGTGGCGGGATGTGTTGGACGGACTGAAGGCAATGGGTGCCAAGAAGGCGGCGAAGCTGCTCAAGAGCGCTGCAGAAAAATGGGCAGGCCCGATCCCGGATGAAGAAGAGACGCGGCGCGCCGCGCTGGAGAAGATGCCGGAAGGGCTTTTTGATGAGCTGGATGATGCGTTTTATGAATTGCCGGAGGATTTATCAGAAATGGCAGACCTCTACCTGCAGAAGTACGCGGATGCCTGCGTGCTGATTCGGCAGGAGCCGAAGCCAACGATGGAGATCGCCAGCGGCCATTATCAGGCGTTGTTCTATCAGAGCGGGTATTATCTTCCTGTGAATCGTGAGGACCTAGACTATGTGGCGGAGATGCGTGAAAACGGCGAACCGGCCTCCATTCAGGCGATCGAGCTGACGGAGCAGAGCGATGTGCAGGGGGAGGCCTATGAGCTGGGCGTTTGCATGGCGCCGTATTTCATTTCAACATATCTGAGCCAGCCGCAGACGTTGGTGATGGAGAATGTGCAGGAGGCCTATCCGGTTGAAGTGGAACTGCTGACACAGCAGGAATACAACGATCGCCTGCGCGCTGTGGTAACGGCCCATTGTTCTGGCTGCGGCGGATTCGGCGGACTGACGGAGAGCGACAGCAGCCTTTCCGGCCATTTTAGCGAGATCTCGTTGGACAACGTGTGCCTGTATCGCTGGGAGACCCGCGGCGCACCGCGCTGCTTCTATGGCGAGCTGCTCTCCTTTGCTTCAACGTGGAACTGCTACGGCTATGCCAGCCGCGATGCAGAGGAGGTGGCGGATCAGATCAGGAGCAGCATGAATATGCGCTATTCATCTGCCGCTGTTCTGGAAGAGAAGGAAAAGCGCACGCTTGTTCTTCAGGCAAAGAAGCCGTCCATTCTGCTGACGGGACTGACGGATCTGCTGGCCCAGTGTGTGACGGAATGGGAGGAAAACTACGCCATACGGCTCTCCCCAAGGGCGGAATGCTGCGAAGAAACGGCCGAGGCGGCGCTGACCCCCGAAAGGCTGGCGGCCACCCGCAAGGAATTCAAAAAATACGGCGTTGCTGTGGCTGTGCTTGAATATGCTCCGGAATATGATGACCGGATGACGGCATTTGTCAATGGCATGGCGGAGGATGCGCTGGCATGGCCGCTGGCCAGCACGAGCGGTAAGATCTACTGCCTGCTGACGGCTGAGGGAAATGCGCTGGTACGTATGCGCTATCATACCCCTTTGCTGGAACCCTGCGGCTTGAGCGTTACCGTGTATGACGCGCTGAAAACAGTTCGATACCAGATCGGTTTTGCCATGACGGAAACCGTGCTGGAGCAGGCAGAGCCGGAAGCACCGAAGAAAAAGAAAACGGGCAGTCCGTTACGGAAAACGGAGGAAGGCAAAGTGCTCAACCGCGAGCAGGCACAGGCGCTGCTTTCCTACCTGAGCGCGCGGCTCAACAGCGAAGGCTGCGATCATACGCTGCGCTTCACCCGCATGTGGCTGCGCGAAACGCTGCCGGAGAAACAGTTGCAACCAGCGCTGAAGGAAATATGCGATATGGGCGGCGGATGCGACTGCGAAGTGCTGATGAACGCCTATCCGGACGATGAGCCGAGCGAGTGATTTGATCGCTTCAACTGAAAAAACGGAATGAGAGGTTTGGAGGGGCGCAGCCCTCCAAGTGCAAACGGCCCCTTCCCTTGGCGGGAAAAATCGTGAAACCTGCACACAGCTGCAGGTTTTTCACATACGGTCTAACTTTTCCGCCCCGGTGAACGTTATATAAGCGAGATCTCAAAAAAACCGGAGGAACTGCCGATGGATGAAAACACCTACATCACTGTGAGCGAGCAATATATGTCCTCGTTTTACAGAACAGCATACAGCATTGTGCAAAACCGGCATGATGCGGAGGACGCGGTGCAGCAGGCGCTGCTGAACGCGTGGCAATCGCGCGAACGGGCGCGGGAGGGAGCAGAGCGGGCGTGGATGATGCGCATCCTCATCAATGAATGCTACAACATTCTGCGCCTGCGAAAACGCAGCGTTCCAACCGAGCATGTGCCGGAGGACACGGTGACGGTCAGCGCGGACAGCAACCTTTCCGAAGCCATTGCCGATCTGCCCGAAAGCCTGCGCACGCCGCTGCTGCTCAAGTACATGGAGGGCATGACCGAGCGGGAGGTGGCCGCAGCGCTCAAGCTGCCGCTGCCGAGCGTCAAGAACCGGCTGTTCCGCGCCAGAAAAAAGCTACAGCATGAATTACAGGAGGAGGTGGGCGTATGATCCGGTTGGACAAAGAGCAGCTGCAGCACATGTACCCGGAGATGGAGGAAACTTTCGAAAACCGCATGCACAGCATGATCCATGCGCTGCCTTCGCAGAAGGAGGAAAAAACCATGAAAAAGCTTACGCTGCGCACTGCGCTGATCGCGGCACTGATCATCGCGGCCATGATGGCCGTGGCCCTTGCGGCCACCAGCGGCGGACTGGTGGAATGGTTCCAGAGCAACTATGGAGCCACCCTTCCCCAAACCGCACAGGAGATCCTGAGTACGACGCAAAAGAGCGTCATTGATGCAGGCCCGGTCACCTTCACAGTCTCCGAACTGCTGTGCGATGGCAAACTGGCTTATCTCACCACGGAAGCACGCCTCAAGGAAGAGGGCAGCGCCATTCTCTATCCCGCCAGCAGCGATATGTACGACCGTATCGGCGAAGTGATGGCGAAAAAGCTGGATCATCCCGATGTTGACGCAAAGACCAGCTATTTTGATGCTGCCCGCATCACCGGCCTGCCACTGTACAGCGTGAGCGCGTGGCTGGATATTGCGGACGAACTGCGTGAACAGTTGGATTCCGAGATGATGGATGGGCAGACGACGGAGGACGGCGCAATGCTGATGGTGCGCATGCTTTACTTCCTCAAGCCGATCGAAGGCGAAACACTGCCTGTGACCGTGCAGGTGCGCGCACATGAGGTGGATTTGGAAACGCAGGAATACAAAGCGGATTACGATAACAGCCTTGAACGTTCCATTGATATCCACGGCGTGACCGCAGAGAAGCACTATTTTCCGGAAACACCGGCAAAACTGAGCGATGTCTTTACGCTCACTGAGGTAATATCCAAGCAGACATGCGCAGGTGTGTATGTGTATATCCACGCAAAGCCGGATGAACCCATGACCATGGATGAGATCTTTGAGATCAATTTCGAATGGAATGTGCTGGATGAACAGGGAGAGCCCTATCCGATCGGTGTGAGCCTGTCCGGCGAATTCTTGGATGGTGATGGCCAGACCATTGCATGGGAAGAGATGCAGAACCGGAAGCTGGAATCGATGCAATATATGCTGATGATCAGCGCCGACGAACTGCCGGAAAGCTTGGCCGTGACAGACTATACGGTGAAGATCCCGGTGAAATAACGCATAGAGCGCCGCCAGTGATTCGACTGGCGGCGCTCAAATCATGGTCACCCATCTTGGAGGACAGTGCTCCTCCAACTGCTTGAAATACATTGGTCGAGGTGATTGTATGAAAAGAATACTGACCACGGTAGCCATTATCACTCTGCTGGTTTCTTGGATCATTCCTTGCTTTGCTGAAACGCTCAATATTGCCGGGCTTAACCGATCGACTTACACAAAGGATGGAAAAAGCACCGTTAAGCAGTGGTATGAGGCATTCAAGGAGCGTTACCCGGATGTGCAGCTTTCAATTGAAAAAACGCTTTCGTCCAACTCCACAAAGGCACTCATTAGTGCTCTGAAGAAAAGCTCATTCAAGTATGATGTTTTTGTCATCAGCAGTGATAAGGTGGATCTTGCAACACTGATGTCTTCTGGAGTGCTGGCTGATATGTCCGGCAATTCGCACACGGCTGCGATCCTTGATCAAACGCACGCTTCGCTTATTGACATGGTAACATTTGATGGAAAGGTCTGCGGGATGCCTTGTAATGTCGATCCAACGCTTTTTCTGACATGGAACCCTAAGGCTTGGACAACTGCGGGATTCACAGAGTGTGATGTTCCCACTTCATTTTCTTCTTTCCTTGATTTTCTGGAGGCATGGATCCTCCGATGTGAATCAGATCCAGTAGATGATGTGTGTATTACGAATGAATTTGATGAAGGACGATTTGGAGAAAGCAGCTATACGCTTTGGCTGATGGAAATGCTTGTTCGAAACTATATTCACCAGTGCGAAATGCAGCAAATTTCCATCAACTTCGATACGGACGAATGGCGAACGTTGGCGGAGCGCGTAAGAGTGATAGGGGAAAAGCTATATCGAGCAGATAAACCGTTTGAGAGCAATCTTCCCCTGTTTGAGGAGTATAGTCTTTCCTCACAGCTGCCATACTATGTACCTTCCAGACTATACGATCCTGACCCCATCAGTATTCCAGTATGCATCTCTGTCATGTGTATTCCTTCTGATGCTGATGACAGCGCATACGGCTTCCTTGATGTTTACTTTGCTTGTATTACAAATCGTCAGTATGATTTGTTTGATCAGACAGAAGATGACTCTGAAATGGCGCTCGTTAATGCTTTGCTTTTCAAGAATGTAAACGCCCCTGTTCCATCAGCAAATTACAGTGCGCCATATTACTGGGAAGGTATGATTGAAGAAGCGCAAGCTATGATTGGTGATCCCAATACCAGTCCATCGCAGCGAAAGTACTATGAAGCCAATTTGGCTCGATACACAGAGAAGCGTCTTGTGGAAGAGGCCTATGAGCAGCAGTTTGTGCTGGATGAACAGGAACTGATCCGCTATCAAACACTGGCCTCATGTTTTGTTGCTACAAGACCGGGTATGCTGGATACAGGTTCATCGACGCTGAAAAAAGTGCTGCGTCAATACGCCGCAGGTAAACTTTCTACAGAAGAACTGGTTATTCACCTCAATAACTATGTTATGCTTGAACGGGAGTAAACTATCTATCGATGCTTCGAAAGGACTATCTGATGCCATGAAAAAATCAAGCTGGCAGCCTGACTTTTGCGCACTTTTGTGATATAATGATTGCCTGTATCCACGCAATCAAACGAACGAAAGAAGGAATCGCTATTTCTGCAATCAGAAAAAGCTACATGCTGCGCTTTGGCGGGCGCTGCGTGGTGCTGGTGGCGTGCGTGTGGCTGTGCATTGCCCATCCGGAACAGCTGAGTGTTTTGCAGGGCGGGGCGTTTTTTCGGCAGTTTTCAGCGCTGCATGTGCTATGGGCGATCTGGATGCTGGATATGGCGGCCCAGCTGCATCCAGCCAAGAAAAGCCTGTCGCTGGGATCGAAGAAGCTCTTTGCGCAGTATTTCCGTCCTTCACAGATCCGCACGGATCTGCAGGCGCTCAAACGCTACATCGTGTCCACCACATGTTCGGCGTACCGCATCTTGCTGCTGTGGGTGGCGCTCATTGCTGCGCTGGGCTTTTGCCATTTTCGGGGCTGGCTGAGCGATGCGGCGCTGTTCATGACGTCGGTGCTTTTTTATGTGTGCGATCTGATCTGCGTATTGTTCTGGTGCCCGTTCAGACTGCTGCTGAAAAACCGCTGCTGCACCACCTGCCGTATTTTTAACTGGGATCATATCCTGATGTTTACCCCGATGCTGTTTGTACACGGCTTTTTCGCCTACAGCCTGCTAACGGTTGCGCTGGTGGTGTGGGTGGCGTGGGAGCTGAGCGTGATCCTGCATCCAGAGCGGTTCTGGTGGCAATCCAACGAAACGCTGCAGTGCGTCAACTGCACGGACAAGCTGTGCACCCAGTACTGCCGCAAGCTGCGTCCGCGTCAAAACCAACTGTAATAGTAATAAAAGAAGAAAAAATCCAAAAGGCCGCAAACCCATCGCAAGGGTTCGCGGCCTTTTGAAAACCCATGATTTCAGCGAAAGAGCCCGCGCAGCAGTGTCAGACTGCGGCAGCCGGCGTACTGCGGTCGGCACAGGGCGGAACCGCTGCTTACACCAGCGGCGCGCAGCACACCGCGTCCGGCCATGCTGCCTCGTGGGCGCACATAGGTACTCAGCGCAAGCTCCTGCGTCGGCGCGGCCCAGTCCGCCGTTACGGGGCGAAAGGGATCGCTTTCGGCTTTGGCATGGGTATAACGGTCCGAAAAGCGCGGCGGCGCATAGGTTCTGCGTTCCAAGGCTGGCAACAGCACCGCTTCGCTCTGCTGCAGGGCGGGGCGCATCCACCATTCGTTTGGCATACAAACACTCCCTTCTCAGTCGGCAAGGCGTCCTGCTTCATGGTATGTGCCTGCATGCGCTGCGTGCGGGAAATCATCGCACGAAAAGCTGCGTTACATAAACATAGCCCTGTGCGTCCGTCCATACGCCCACGCCGCATTTGCTCCACTGCGAACCGAGCAGGTTGCGGCGATGCCCATCGCTGCTCATGAAAGCAGCCTGCGACTTTTCAACCGTGGCGTGATGGGCAATGTTCTCCGCTACGGAGGTGAAGCTGTAGCCAAACATGCGCAGCATCTCCGAAGGCGTGCCGTAGGTGGGGGAGGTGTGGGCGAAGTAGCCGTTTTCGTGCATGTCCTGACTTTTGATGCGCGCGATGTCGCACAGAGCGGGATCCAACGCCAGCGCGGGCAGGCCGTTGGCAATCCGGTCCTGATTTAGCAGATTAAATGCAATTTCCTCTTGCACGCTTATGGAAGGCGTAGTATAATCATCGTCGTTAGCTGGAGGGGTCGTCGTCGCTTGAGGCTGTTGGGTTGCCTGAGGCGCTTTTGTCGCGTTTGGCGTAGCCGTGGGATGCACGGTGGGAACCGGCGTGGCGCAGGGCTGGGGTTCGGGCGTGATGCAGATGCTGCTCTGCCTGTCCTGCCAATCAGGAAAGCCGGGTGACGACATGGACTTTCCGGAAGCGGCTGCGTATGCGCCGCTGGTCGAAAGGCTCAGGGCAAGGGCGAGGGCAGTCAGCTTTTGTTTCTTGTTCATCAGATACCTCCGGAAAATGAATTACGCTCGAAAGCGTAATAAAATCGTAATAGTTTGGAAAAGAAAAAGCAATCGAAATTCCAAGCGCTTGCCAAGCCAATCTTTTCTAACGCAGTATAGCCCCAATCAATGAGGAGGAACCGGACTATGAATCTCGTGAAATGCCCCCGTTGCGACCTGAATTATATCCTGGATACAGAAAAACTGTGTAAGGTATGCCTTCGCGAAATGAAAGGCACGCACGTTGAGGATGAAATGGAGATGTGCTCCGTATGCAATGAGGCGCCCGCCCTGCCCGGTCACGACGTGTGCCTGAGCTGCCTCAAGGAGATGAGCGGCAGCAATACCGATACCGCCATCGAAGAAACGCCCGCTTCCGTGGATGAAAGCACCATCGGCCTGAACTCCGTCAGCACCATGGACGAAATCATCCCGCAGATGCACGAGGACATTCCCGAAAGCGAGTTCGGCGATATCGAAAGCGAGCTCTCTCTGGAAAGCGTGATCGAGGAAGAAGAGGACGAAGAAAACCGCGAAAATGACGACGAGTAACTGAAAAGCGAGGGACGAATGTCTGTATTTGCCATTGGCGATCTCCATCTGCCCGGCCACGAGCAAAAGCCCATGGACGTTTTTGGCAGTCATTGGGATCGCCATTTTGAAACGATCAGCGAAAACTGGCGGCGCAGGATCACGCAGGAGGACGTGGTGCTCATTCCCGGCGATATCAGCTGGGCGATGCAGCTTGCGCAGGCGGCGGACGATCTGGCCGCCATTGGCGAACTGCCCGGTACCAAGCTGCTGCTGCGCGGGAATCACGATTACTGGTGGAGTTCGCTGAGCAAGCTGCGCGCGGCGCTGCCGCCGAAGATGCATGTCATTCAAAACGATGCCATGTGTCTGGATGGGCACGTCTTTTGCGGTACGCGCGGATGGAACTTTCCCACCCCGCAGCAGACAATGAGCGAGCAAGATGAGAAGGTGTACCGCCGCGAGCTGATGCGCCTGCGCATGTCGCTGGATCAGGCGTGCAAGATGGACGGGACGGACGTGACGGTGATGCTGCACTTTCCGCCGCTGTTTGCCGATGGGGTGAGCACGGGCTTTACGGAAATTCTGGAAGAGTACCGGGTGGATCATGTGGTGTACGGTCATCTGCACGGACTGGGGATCAAGATTGGCTTTGAAGGAGAACGCGAGGGCATCCAGTACCATCTGGTGTCCTGTGATGCCTTGGGGTTTGATCCTAAGAAGATCTTTTGACAAGTATTAAATTTTAAAAACCACTTTGTAATAAAAATGAAACATTCAGAAACGGAACAGATGTTCTCCAATCCCGCAAATCGTTTGAAATAAACGGTTTGCGGGCTTCTTTTTTTGCTCTGCAATTTGTGGCGAACATGTGTTCACACAAATGCGCTGATTCTATGATGGAAATGTGTCAAAATGGCAGAATGAGGAAAAACAAGGTGATTGACTTTCTTTGAAAAAGTGGGGCATAATGGTGCTACGACCCTAAAAAGGGTGCAAAGTGGAGGCGAAAGGGGAGCGGGGTGACGGCAATGGACGAGCAGATGCATGCGGACGCAAGCGCCGTTTCTGAGCGCAGACCGCCCCGAAAGTTCACTTTTTTCGGCAGCTACGACCACTCCATCGACGCCAAGGGCCGCATCATCATCCCCAATGCGTACCGAAAGGCGCTGGGCGACAGCTTCACCCTCACCCTGACGCTGGATGATCGCGCCATTGCCATCTATCCCGACGCCGCCTTCGAAGAAATGGTGGAGGAGCTTTATCGCCTCAACCGCCGCAAACCCGCTGTGCAAAAGCAGCAGGATCACATTGCCAAATTCAGCTACCCCGGCTTGCAGGCGGATAATCAGGGCCGCGTGCTGCTGCCCGCCAAGCTGCGCCAGTATGTGCTGGGCGATGCAAAGGATGTGGAGATCAGCGGCGCGCTGGATCACATCCGCATCATTGACAGCAACGCCGGTCTGGAAGAAGACCTGTACTACAAGGAACACCGCGATGAGATCTCCGATGAGATCGCGGAACTGGAAGAATAAACTGGAAAAGGAGAAACGGCTATGTCACAGTACGAACCGATGTACGACAGCTTCCGCCGCACTCCAAATGAAGGATACATTCCATCGGCCCGCATGAGCGTTTCTGCCAGCGTGTATCTGCCCGGCAGCGAGGTGGATCTCTACACGGGTCAGCTCAAGCCTGATCATCAGCGCCGCCGCCGCACACAGGCGAAACGGCTGGAGCGGGAGCAGCTCGAACGGGAAGACAAGCGGCAACAGGAAGCCTATGCGCGTGAAATGAGCAAGGGCGGCGTGCGCGTGACCATGCGCGCCGGCGTGCTGCTGATGGCTGCTGTGCTGTTTGTGTGCGGGCTGGTGCTGCTGTATCAGCAAGGCCAGATCGCCAACCGGCAGAAGGAGATCAACCGCATTGAGCGGGCGGCGGAGGAATGCCGCAAAGCGAACGAGGCGCTTTCGGCGGAACTGGCTCGCCTCACCAATTCATCGGATATCTGCTACGCCGCGACCAACCGCCTGAACATGATCCCCTCCTCGGCTGTGCAGGCCATTCACTTGAATGCGGTGGATACCCGTCCGCTGGAAACGGCGCAGGCTGCGCAGCAATCTGCACTGGCAGCCGCACAGCCGTCGCAGAATACGTCCATATCGGCAAACGCTGGCAACTGATTTTGACGCGTACTGGAAAAGACGCGCGAAAGACGCATAACGCAGGCTGAATGTGCATACATCCCTTTTGTGAAACATAAAAAAGGGGGGGACGCCGTGCCTACGGAACTGCACATCCGCAAGCGGGTCTTTGCGCTGCTGTTGCTGCTGACTTTTCTGTTTTTTCTGCTGACGCTTCGCATCGCCTATCTCACCACTGCAAGATCGGCAGAGCTGACGAGGCGCGGCGTCAGCCAGTGGACGCGGGAAGGAACCGTTTATGCGCGCCGCGGCAGCATTCTGGATGCCAACGGACAGACGCTGGCGATGAGCGCTACGGCCTACATCGTCAGTGCTGATCCACGAAAGATATCGGACATGTCTTTGTTCACGCAAACGATATGTCCGATTTTGGATTTGAATGAGGAGACGATTGCCCGCAAGCTTTCGGATCGCACACGCGCTTCCGTGACGCTGAAACGGCAGGTGCCGCGGGAAACGGCGGATGCCCTGCGCCGGCTGCAGCTGGCGCAGAACGATGCGGCTGTGCAGCTGGATGCGCTGCTGTTTGACGAGGATGTGCGCCGCGCGTATCCCAAGGGGGCGTTTCTGGCGCAAACGCTTGGGCTGACGAACATCGACAGCGTGGGGCAGTCCGGGCTGGAAATGCAGTATGAATCGCTGCTCAAGGGCGTGGAAGGAACCATCCTGCGCAGCGTGGACGGACGATCCCAGCCCATCTACGACAGCCAGAACCTTTATATCGAACCGCAGAACGGCAACGATATCAGGCTTACTATCGACGCCAACATTCAGGAGATCTGCGAAAAGGCGATGCGCGAGTGCTATGCCGTCAACAAGGCACAGGCAGTGCATGCCATCGCGATGGATCCGTATACTGGCGCGATCCTGGCCATGTGCTCCAAGCCGGACTACGACCCCAACGATCCGCCGCGCGAGCAGCCTGACGCGCTTTCGCAGCTGATGCGCATCCGGCTGATTTCCGATGCCTACGAACCCGGATCCACCTTCAAGATCCTTACGGCGGCCGCCGCACTGGACGCGGGAGTGACCACGCCGGAAGACGGCTTTTATTGCTCTGCCAAGATCAAGGTGGATGGCGATACGATCCGCTGCTGGGGCAGACCGCATCAGGCCGAAACTATGGCCGAAGCGCTGCAGAACAGCTGCAACCCCGTGTTTGTGGAATTGGCGCTACGGCTGGGCACGCAGCGCATGTACCAGTACCTGCATGCATTTGGTCTGGGCAGCAAGACTAATATTGACTTGCAGGGGGAGGGAAGTGGTATACTGATAGCCGAGAGAAACGTCAAGGATGTGGATCTTGCGCGCATTGGCTTCGGCCAGAGCGTGGCGGTCACGCCCGTTCAGTTGCTGTCTGCCGCCTGCTCGGTGATCAACGGCGGCAGACTCATGCAGCCGTATCTGCTCAAGGAGGCCGCGGCCCCGGACGGCACGGTGCTCTACCGTGCGCAGCCCAAGGTGGTCAGCCGCCCCGTGACGGAGGAGACCAGCCGTACCATGCGCGAACTGCTGGAGAAGGTGGTTGCCGAAGGCGGAGCCAAAAACGCGGCGGTCAAGGGACAGCGCATCGGCGGCAAAACGGGCACGGCGCAGGTCTACAAGGACGGGCGCATCGTGTCGGATGTGCACATCGGCTCTTTTCTGGGGTTTGCTCCGGCGGACGATCCGCGCATTGCGCTGCTGGTCATCGTGGATGAAGCGGACACGCCGGTGGACTACGGCGGCACCACCGCAGCGCCTTTTGCTGGACAAATCCTTGCAGATGTGTTACCGTATCTTGGCTATCCCTCTGGCGGTGAGACCGTGCAGACGGAGGTGCCCAATACTGTGGGACTCCCGCTGGCGGAAGCCAGACGAAAGATGGGGGCTGCAGGCTTTCGGGTGCTGGACGATGGCGCAGGCGGCACCGTAACGGCGCAGATGCCCGCAGCCGGCGCAAAGTTGAGCGAGGGCGGGCAGGTGATGCTCTACACCTATGAGAACGATCTGCCCAGACCAGCAGAGCTGGTGTGCGTGCCGGATGTGCAGGGCGAAGCCATGCCGCAGGCGGCTGCACTGCTGCGCCAGCGCGGGCTGGAAATGCAGATCGACGGCGCGGGCATAGCGGTGCGGCAGGAACCTGCGGCGGGCGAATATGCCGCGCAGGGTTCCGTTGTGAAGGTTACTTTTGAATGGCCCAATCCATAAGGATGGAGGAATACAGATGCTACTGAAAGAATTGCTGGCGGAAGTGCCGGGCGTAATAGAAACACAGGGCGATCTGGACACGCCGATTGAGGCGCTGATCACCAACAGCCGTGAGAAAACGGCAAACGGCCTGTTCTTCTGCATCAGCGGTTTGCGCTTTGATGCGCACCTCTTTGCTGGTCAGGCCGTGGAAAACGGCTGCACGGCGCTGATCGTCGAGCGGTTTGTGGAATCGCCCGCTGCGCAGGTGAAGGTGGAAAACGCACGATCGGCAATGGCTTACATTGCGTCGGCCTTCTTCGGCCACCCGTCCCGCAGCCTGCGCATGGTGGGCGTGTGCGGCACCAAGGGCAAAACCACCACCAGCTACCTCATGAAGGCCATTCTGGAACAGGCGGGCTTCAAGACCGGACTGATCGGCACGACGGGCAACATGATCGGCGGCAAGCACCTGCCCAGCAACATGACCACGCCCGATCCGGTGGATCTGCACCGCTGCCTGCGGCAGATGGTGGACGAGGGCGTGGAAGTGGTCAGCATGGAGGTGAGCGCGCACGCGGTGGATATGCACCGGCTGGACGGCGTGGATTTTGAAGCGGCCTGCTACACCAATCTGTCGCAGGATCATCTGGATTACTTCGGCACCATGGAGCGTTACTTCGAAGCCAAAAAAACCTTCTTTATGCGGGGACAGGTAAAGAACGCCGCGCTGAATGCCGATGACGATACCAGCGAAAACATCCGCCGCGATCTGAAGGTGCCGTATCTTACCTTTGGGATCAGCGCGGATGCAGATGTGTTCGCACGCGATATCGAGATCTCCGAAAACGGCGTGGAGTTTACCATCCGTTTGCGCGGACTGGAGGAAATGCACATCGCCATGCACCTGACCGGTATGTTCAACGTGTACAATGCATTGGCGGCGGCATCGCTGGCCATGATCATGGGCATTGACAAGGAGGATATCCGCAAGGGGCTGGAGAGCGTGAAGAATGTGCCCGGCCGCGTGGAAGTGCTGGAGACCGGAACGCCCTACAAGGTGATCCTCGACTACGCCCATTCTCCGGATGCGCTGGAAAATGTGCTCCGCACGGTTCGTGCTTTCACCCGCAAGCGTCTGATCGCGCTGGTGGGCTGCGGGGGCGACCGCGACCATGGCAAGCGCCCCATGATGGGCAAAATCGTTGGCAAAATGGCGGATTTCTCCATCCTCACCAGCGATAATCCCCGCACGGAAGATCCCATGCAGATCCTGTGCGCCATCGAAGAAGGCATGAAGGAAACGGACGGCGCGTATGTGATGATCGAAAACCGCCGCGAAGCCATCCGCTATGCGCTGGAAATGGGTGAGGAAGGCGACGTGATCATTCTGGCGGGCAAGGGCAACGAGACCTATCAGGATATCATGGGCGTGAAGCGCCCCTTCGACGAGAAGATCGTCGTGCAGGAGCTGCTGGAGGAAATGCGCGCGTAACAATACCAAGGAGTGATCGCAAATGCTGAAGCTGATTCTGGCACTGGTTCTTTCTGTGATTGCAATGCTGCTCATCGGGCCGCGGGTGCTGCCTGTCCTGCGCAAGCTCAAGTTTGGCCAGTCCGTGTACGAACTGGGCCCCAAGAGCCACCAGGTGAAGCAGGGCACCCCCACCATGGGCGGCCTGATGTTCTCCTTCGTAGCCTGCGTGGTGGCGCTGGTGGTGCACGGCGCGTGGTATGGCTACCATGATTTCATCCTCGCCCTCATCTATGTTTCGGGCACGAGCATGCTGGTGGGCTTTGTGGATGATTACATCAAGGTGGTCAAAAAGCGCAATCTGGGTCTCATCTGGTGGCAGAAGATCATCGGACAGGTGTTTGTGGCGGTCAGCTTTTCGCTGTACTGCTACTTCCATCCCATGGTAGGCTCCAGCGTGATCGTTCCCTTCTTCAATGTGGAATGGGATCTGGGCGTGTGTTATGTGCCGCTGATGTCCATGGTGATGATCTTCATGATCAACAGCGCCAACCTGCAGGATGGACTGGACGGTCTGCTTTCCAGCGTGACCGTCATTGGCAGCGCGGCGTGGGGATTGATCGCGCTGGTGCTGGTGATGATCGGCGGCGCCGGCATGGACGCTGCCACGGCCGGCAACTATCAGAATCTGGCCATCTTTGCCATGGCGCTGGCGGGCGGCTGCATGGGCTTTCTGCGTTTCAACCATTACCCGGCCATGGTGTTTATGGGCGACACGGGCAGCATGTTCATCGGCGGTGCGATGGTGGGCATGTCCATGCTCCTGCGGATGCCGATCTTTATGATCCTCATTTGCTTCACGCTGCTGGCCTCGTCCTTCAGCGTGATCATTCAGCGCATCTATTTCAAGGTGACGCACGGCAAGCGCATCTTCAAGATGTCGCCGATCCATCATCATTTTGAACTCAGCGGCATGAGCGAGCAGCAGATCGTGGCCATGTACGCCGTTGTGGAAGGGATCCTGTGCTTGGTGGCGATCCTTTCACTGAAGCTGATTCCCTGACCTGTGGAGGTAAAGAAGCGATGAAATTGACTGGAAAGCGTATTCTGGTGGTGGGTATGGCGCGCAGCGGTATTGCGTGCGCCGCCCTGCTGAAAAACCACGGTGCGATTCCTATTTTGAACGACCGGAAAAAAGAAGAAGCCTTTGGAACCGAGCTGGATCATCTCAAAGAGCTGGGATGCGAGTTCCGCTTGGGCGAGGATCCCGTGGCGCTGCTGGCGGTTTGCGAAGGGCTGGTCATCAGCCCGGGCGTTCCCATTGATGCGCCTGTGGTGAAGGCTGCAAAAGAGAAGGGCGTGCCGGTGGTAGGCGAACTGGAAATGGCCTATTCGCTTCTCAAGGGCGATGTGCTGGCCATTTCCGGAACCAATGGCAAAACCACCACCACCACGCTGGTGGGCAAGATCTTTGAAAATGCGGGCCGCATCACTCATGTGGCGGGCAATATCGGCTATCCCCTTTCGGCGGTGGCGATGGAAGGCCGCCGAGAGGACGTGACGGTGGTGGAAGTATCCAGCTTCCAGCTGGAAAGCGTCAAGACCTTTCATCCGCATGTGGCGGCGCTGCTCAACATCACGGAGGATCATCTCAACCGCCACGGCACCATGGCCGAGTACATCCGCCTGAAGCAGCGTATCTTTGAAAACCAGACAGCCGATGATTTTGCCGTGCTCAATCTGGACGATGCCGAGCTGGTGAAGATGGCTCCCAAATGCAAGGCTCAAGTGGCGTTCTTCAGCCGCACGCAGCGGGTGGAAAACGGCGCGTTTGTTGAAGACGGCAAGATCGTGTGGCAATGGAAGGGCAAATGCACGGTCGTCTGTGATGCCGATCAGATCCTTATTCCCGGGCCGCACAACTTGGAAAACGCGCTGGCCGCTACCGCCATGACCTGCGCCATGGGCGTGCCAGCGCCGATCATCCGTCATACGCTCCTGTCCTTTACCGGCGTGGAGCACCGCATCGAAAAAGTGCGGGTGTTTCAGGGCGTGACGTACATCAACGACAGCAAGGGCACCAACGTGGATTCCACCATCAAGGCTGTGCAGAGCATGAAAGCCCCCACGGTCATCCTGCTGGGCGGCTATGATAAGCATACGGACTTCATGCCCCTTTGCCGCGAAATGGTGCAGTCCGGCCAGATCACCCACGCGGTCGTGATGGGCGAAACGGCGCGTCAGATCCGCACACAGCTGGAGGAAGCCGGCTATACCGCCATCGTGCAGGCCTACAGCATGGAGGAAGCCGTGGACCGCGCGCGCCAGCTCGCAGTATCCGGCGGCAATGTGCTGCTGTCGCCCGCTTGCGCCAGCTTTGATATGTTCCGCGATTACGAGCAGCGGGGCGAGGTATTCAAACAGATCGTGCAGGCGCTGCAATAAACGCCTGCCACGAGAGCCCCCCTTCCTGCATGGGAAGAGATGCGCACCAAAGAGAAGCATCTTTTTCGATGGAGGGAGGGGATTCTTTGATTCGTGATGAGAAACCAGCGAGACGTCTGAAGCCTGCGCGGCGGCCGATGGATCGCACGATGCTGACCATTCTAGCGCTGCTGCTGATGGGCGGACTGCTCACGCTGTTCAGCGCGACGTATTACAAGGCGGTGGATCATGGCGATGCACTGCTGGAGGTGAAGCGTCAGCTGATCGGCGTGGGGCTGGGCGCTGCCTTGATGGCTGTGACCTGCCGCATTCCCTATACGTTCTGGCGCGATCCGCGCGTAGTGGTGGCCGGGCTGGCGGGCAGCTTTGTGCTGCTCGTGCTGGTGCTGATCCCCGGTATCGGCGTGTATCTGAACGGATCGCGAAGGTGGATCTACATCGCCGGGATGAGCTTTCAGCCGTCGGAAGTGGCCAAGATCGCTTCGGTACTGTATCTGGCGGCGACGCTGAGCTACCGCACCAAACAGGTGGAACGGCTGTTTAGCGGCATCGTGCCGCTGCTGCTGGTGCCGGCGTTTATGTTCCTGCTGATCTTGGAGCAGCCCAATCTGTCCACAGCGGGCAGCATCATGATCGTAGCGGTACTGATGATGCTGCTGGCCGGGGCCAAGTGGCGGCATCTGACGCTGATGGGAGCAGCCGGTTTGTGCGTGGGATCCATCTATGCGTGGATCGAACCCTACCGGCGCGAACGCTTGCTCAGCTTTCGGGATCCCTTTGCGCAGATGAGCGACGAGGGCTATCAGCTGGCGCAGTCGCTCATCGCCATTGGCTCAGGCGGCCTGTTCGGGCGCGGACTGGGGCAGGGCAGGCAAAAATTCAGCTTTCTGCCCTATCCGGAAAGCGATTTCATTTTTGCCATCGTGGGGGAGGACTTCGGGCTGTTCGGCTGCATGGTGGTGATCCTGCTGTTTGTATCCTTTGCCGCAGCGGGCATGCGCATTGCGGTCGGCTGTCAGGATCGGTACGGCTGCCTGCTGGCGGCGGGACTGACGGCCATGATCACCGTGCAGGCGGCGCTTAACATCGCCGTTGTCATCGGCGTGATGCCCACCACAGGACTGCCGCTTCCGTTTTTCAGCGCGGGCGGCACGTCCATCTGCCTGCTCATGGCTTCTGTTGGCATCATTCTGAGCGTGTCGCGAAACAGCGGTATTTGAATCATTCACACCTTTTCCGTCAGGACATAGGATGGTTCATATGAACTGCTTGACGGAGGTGGAATGATGAACGCCTTGCGAATCCGGGGCGGCAGAAGGCTGGAAGGCGAATGGAATGTACATAGCGCCAAAAACGCCGTGCTGCCCATCATGGCTGCAGCCATCCTGACCGGAGAAAAGAGCCTGCTGAAGCGCTGCCCGAATCTGAGCGATATCCGCTATATGGGCGACATTCTTCTGACGCTGGGCTGCCGGGTGACGACAGCTGGAGACGTGATGGAGATCGATCCGGCAGGACTGTGCCGCTGCGAAATGCCGGATCAGTTATCCAAGAAGATCCGTTCGTCCATTTTTCTGCTGGGCCCCATTCTGGCACGGTTCCGCAGGGCGGCGGTCACTTTCCCCGGCGGCTGTGAAATTGGCCTGCGCCCCATCGACCTGCACCTGAGCGGACTGAGGCAACTGGGGGTGGATGTGCGGGAGGAAGGCGGCTCCATCTGCTGCGACGGGCGAAATATGCGGGCCGGAAACGTGCATTTTGATTATCCGAGCGTTGGCGCAACGGAGAATGTGATGATGGCGGCAGTGCTGCTTCCGGGACAAACCACGCTGCACAATGCCGCGCGCGAGCCGGAAATTGCAGATCTGCAGGGCTTTCTGTGCAGCATGGGCGCAAGGGTAGCGGGAGCGGGAACGCATACCATCACCGTGGAAGGCGTGAAAGCTTTGCATGGGGCGAGCTATCAGCCCATGCCGGACAGGATCGTGGCGGGCACGCTGATGGCGGCTGCTGCGGCGACAGGCGGGAGCGTGCGCCTGACAAACGTGCCGTGCCGCGATTTGTGTGCGGTGTTTTCCAAACTGCGCGAGATGGGCTGCACGATTGCCGACCGGGAGAACGAAGCGGCTTTGGATGCGCCGCGCCGCCTGAGCGCCTTTCATCAGCTGCAGACCCAGCCGCATCCGGGCTTTCCCACCGATATGCAGGTGCAGATGCTGGCTTTGGCCGCAACGGCGAAGGGAACTTCCGTTGTGGTGGAGAATGTATTTGAGAACCGGTTTACGCACGCGGGCGACCTGAACCGGATGGGAGCGGACGTGCTGGTCAACGGCAGGGCGGCCGTGGTGAAAGGCGTGGAACGCCTGTACGGTACGCAGGTGTCTGCCAGGGATCTGCGCGGCGGCGCGGCGCTGGCCATTGCAGCGCTGGGTGCAGAGGGCGAAACGCTGATTGAACATGCGGAACTGATCGACCGCGGATACGAACGGTTGGAAGAAATGCTTTGCGCGCTGGGAGCGGATGCACAGCGCGTGCAGGCGGACACATAAAGAGAAGGGGAACACGATGAGCAGAAGAAAAGACTTCAGGGAGGAACAGCAGCCGGAGCAGGGATCCTATGAGGCGTACGGCGAGTATGCCTACGACTATCAGCCGGATCCCGCGCAGAATGCTGCCGCCGTTGCCCGCGCCAAGGCGGCGCACAAGCAGAAGAGGACGAACGGTTTTTTCAAATTTCTGATCCTGCTGGTGCTCCTCACCATTGGTGTGGTGGTGGTGCAGCAGACCGTGTTCCGCTTGGAAACTGTGTATGTGGTTGGCTACGATCAAAAGACGCCGCAGCAGGTGGTGGCTTCCTCCGGGCTGGTGCGCGGCAGCAATATGCTCAGCATCCGGGAAGAAGATGTGGCTGCCGTCATGGCCAAGGATCACACGCTTGTGTTTGTGGGGATGCAGAAGGAGTACCCCAGCACCATCTATCTGTATGTGGAGGAGCGGCGGACGGTAGCGGCCATGCAATGGCTGGGCATGCTCTATACGCTGGATGAAGAAGGCATGGTGATGAAGGAGGAGAATTCCGCCGTGCTTCCGGCAGGGCTGCCGGTGATTACCGGCTTCATGGCGGGCCGCGTGCAGGTGGGACAGTACCTGACTACACGCACGGCGGGGCAGCTGGAGGCATACCGGGAAATGATGAAGGAGCTGCGGCTGCAGATCTACGCCGATCAGGTGTCGGAAATCAATCTGGCGGATCCGGACAACATCTATCTGGTGACGCTGGAAGGCGTGACCGTGCGGCTGGGCGGCAGCGAGCACATGCGGGCCAAGATCGGCGCGGTGCGCACCTATATGGCGTACCTGCGCCAGCTGGGCAATACGGGAGGGATCCTGGACGTGACCACTCCGGAGGATGCCAAGTACATGCCCGAACGCTGAAACGGCGGTAAGTTTTACAAGTACTTTCTCAAATTCGTGAAAAAAAAGCAGGAATATGCTTGCGTATTTATGCCAAAACGGTTACAATAAATAATGGTACTTTGGGTGCTTTGTATGAAGCGCCCTTCCAGCCGTTGCAGCAAAAAAACGACGGCCGATACCTGATGAACAGGGGAATGCTTTGATATGAAATCTACCATCGCAGCCATTGATTTTGGCACAAGCAAGATCGTGACGCTCGTAGCTGAGACCAGCGGTACTCAGCGCTGCGATATCGTAGGCGCGGGCACCGCCGCATATGACGGCTTTCTGGAGGGCGAATGGAACAACACGGTATTGCTGAACGAGGCCATTCAGAAGTCCATCACCGAGGCCGAAACGCAGTCCAAACGAAAAATCCGTGAAATCAACGTGGGCGTGCCGGGCGAGTTTACCCGCGTGTACGCTGTGGAGACCAGCGTGACCATTCAGGGCGCGGATCCGCATGTTACGCCCAAGCATGTGGAAAAGATCTTTGCCGAGGCGGACAAGCAGCTGTCGCCTGTGCGAGGTGTGGTAGTGCACCGCAGCCCCGCGTGGTTTATGGTGGACGGCGGCAAGAAGACGCTGGAACCCGTGGGCATGAAGGGAAGCGAACTGAAGGCGCTGGTCAGCTTTGTGGTGGCGGACACGTTCTTTCTGGACGATGTGATGGCGCGCCTTCGCGACATGAACATCACCGTGAGCGGCTTCTTCTCCTCCTGCACGGGCGAAGCCATGCTCTATCTGCTGGAGGAAGACCGCGACCGTACGGCCATTCTTATCGACGTGGGCTATCTATGCACGGATGTGATGGCTGTGGAAGGCGACGCAGTGATCTTCCAGAAGACGCTGCCGGTCGGCGGCGGCCATATTGCGGCTGACGTGGCTGAGGGTCTGAACATTCCGCTGGAATCTGCCGAGCAGATCAAGCGTGAATATGTGTATGGAATTTCCACCATTTCGCAATCCTATACGGTGACCGGCCGCGAGGGCGGCAAGAGCGAGACGTTCACGCAGGACGAGGTGGCTGCCGTGTTGGAGCCCCGCGTGGACGAGATCGCCGATATGATCCGGGAATGCATCGATGACAGCGGCATTCGGCTGGGCAACTGGTCCACCATCTACCTGACCGGCGGCGGCATTAGCCTTAACCGCGGCGGCAGAGATTATCTGTCTGCCAAGCTGGAGCGTCCTGTGCGCGATACGGTCAAGCGCACCATCAAGCTCTCCAGCCCAATCTATGCCAGCGCCATGGGTCTGATGGATCTGATCATCGATACCATTGAATCCCGCAATGCGCCTGCCAGCGGCGTGGGCGGCGGCATCAAGGAATTTTTCAGAAGTTTGCTGGGCGGCTAAAACCCCGTCCGACCACGGAAGAACAAAGATGAAGTAGGGGGAACGCATCGTGCTTGACTTTCAGATTGAGGATCAGCAGAGCTTTGCTAGTATTAAAGTGATCGGCTGCGGCGGCGCAGGCAACAACGCCATCAACCGCATGGTCGACGCCGGCCTGAAAGGCGTTGACTTTATCGCTGTGAATACCGACCGTCAGGCGCTTGCCATGAGCAAGGCGGGCACCACCATCCAGATCGGCGAGAAGCTCACCAAGGGCCTTGGCGCGGGCGCTGTGCCCGATGTGGGCCGCCGTGCTGCCGAGGAGAGCCGCGAGGAGATCGCCGCGGCCATCAAAGGCGCGGATCTGGTATTTGTCACCGCCGGTATGGGCGGCGGCACCGGCACGGGCGCTGCGCCCATTGTGGCCGAGATCGCCCGCGACCTGAACTGTCTGACCATCGCTGTGGTCACCAAGCCCTTTGCCTTCGAAGGCAAGCAGCGCATGAAGAATGCCGAGATGGGCGTGATCGATCTCAAGCAGCGCGTGGATACCCTTGTGGTCATCCCCAACGATCGTCTGCTGCAGGTGGTGACTAAGGGCACCTCCATGCTGGAAGCTTTCCGCATTGCCGATGATGTGCTGCGTCAGGGCATTCAGGGCAT
>CAZDEF010000023.1:0-34708 GCA_964504385.1 uncultured Oscillospiraceae bacterium | reverse complement strand
TTCCGCGCAGAGCGCGGAAACGCCCGCCCGACCGGCAAAGCCGGTCGATACGATCCCACTTGGAGGGCTGCGGCCCTCCAAACCACCCTTGGTTTTTTCGACAAGCAGAGGCGGCCGATTCGTTCGGTCGCCTCTGTTCGTTAGGCTTTTCTTTTCAGCACAGCTCTTTCGCCAGCGCATCCACGGCCGCTTCGCTCTGCGCGTTCAGCGCCGAACGGATCGTGACCGTGTTTTCGGCATAGCACAGCCCCTTCGCGCTTTCCAGCAGCTTGAGCATGGCCTTGGCCGCTGTGGGCGCCCATGAACCGTTTTCCATGATCGCCACCTTGCGGTTCTGGTAGTTGCGTTCGGTCAGCTGCTGAATGAAATGCTTCATGCAGGGGAACACATCGCCGTTATAGGTGGGGGAAGCCAGCACCAAGCGGTCGCAGCGGAACGCCTCCGCCACGGCCTCGCTCATATCGCAGCGCGCCAGATCCAGCAGGCGCACCTGCGGGCAGCCATTGGCGCGCAGCTTGTCTGCCAGCAGCTGAGCCGCCTTCATGGTGTTGCCGTACACGGAAGCACAG
The DNA here is from genome assembly GCA_964504385.1 of uncultured Oscillospiraceae bacterium. Taxonomy (GTDB): domain Bacteria; phylum Bacillota; class Clostridia; order Christensenellales; family Aristaeellaceae; genus Limiplasma. The sequence goes on along the minus strand of CAZDEF010000023.1, from coordinate 34,139 downwards.
GCGATGGTCACGCCCTCGGCCTCGGCAGCGTAGGAGGACCAAACGTCGTATTTAGCCAGATAGTAGGACAGATTTTCCGTCAGGATCTCGCCGTGCAGCGGGCAGATGGTGCGGATGTCCAGCGCCGCGGCTTTCTTCAGCAGCGTTTGCACCGGTACGCCAAACTTGCCCACGATGCCGAAATAGTACCGGCGCGCTTCGGCGTCCCATTCCTCCTGCGTGCCCATTGCGCCGAATTTGCCAAAGGCATCGGCAGAGAACAGCACCTTGTCTTTTGCATCGTAGGTGACCATGACCTCCGGCCAGTGCACCATGGGCGCGGTCACAAAGGTGAGCTCATGCGTGCCCAGAGAGAGCACCGAACCCTCGCCGACGACCATGCGCCGCTGCGCATAATCCGTGCCGAAAAACTGCTGGATCATGGCAAAGGCCTTCTGCGTGGCCACGATAACGGCCTGAGGATAGGTCTCCATGAAGTGCTGGATATTGGCGGAATGATCCGGCTCCATGTGCTGTACGACCAGATAATCCGGCTGCCGCCCCTGCAGCGCATCGCTGATGTTGTTCATCCACGCTGCGCCGAAGGCTGCGTCCACCGTATCCATGACGGCGGTCTTTTCATCCAGAATCACATAGGAATGGTACGACATGCCGTTGGGCACCACATACTGTCCCTCAAAAAGATCGACCTGATGATCGTTCACGCCTACATAGCGGATTTCTTCAGTAATGTGCATATGCACCGCCCCTTTCGTATCTTACCCCTCCATTATACACGCCAGTGGCCGCTTTGAAACCTATTTTACAGAAAAACCAACCATTGACGCAGAAGGCTGTTTTGCGTATACTGAACTCAAATGTACAAATCCAAAGGGAGGCCCCCATGAGTATCCGTGAAATCCCATTTACCCGTGTTTCGATCTCTGACTGCTTTTGGGCGCAGCGTCAGCGCCTGATGACCGATGTGACCATTCCCTACATGGAGCAGATCCTGCGCGATGAAGTGCCCGGCGCAGCCAGATCCCACGCCATCAGCAATTTCCGCATGGCGGCGTGCGAGGAAAGCGGCGCGTTTTACGGCATGGTGTTTCAGGATTCCGACGTGGCCAAATGGCTGGAAGCGGCGGCGTATTCGCTAGCGCTCAAGCCGGATGCCCAGTTGGAGCGCCGTGTGGACGAGGTGGTGGCGCTGCTGGGCCGCTGCCAGCAGCCGGATGGCTACCTCAACACTTATTTCACCGTGCGCGAACCGGAGAACCGCTGGGCCAATCTGCTGGAATGCCATGAGCTGTACTGCGCGGGCCACCTCATTGAAGCGGGCGTGGCGCTGTACGAAGCCGTGGGCAAGCGCGATCTGCTGGAGATCTGTATTCGGCTGGCAGATCACATCTGCGCCCGTTTCGGCGAGGGGGGAGAGGAAGGCATTCCCGGCCATCAGGAGATCGAGATTGGCCTGATGCGGCTGTACCACGCCACCGGAACCGCCCGCTACCGCGACATGGCGCTGCGCTTCCTCAACTTGCGCGGGCAGGATCCGCACTGGTTTGAAAAGCACACGCCCAAGCATCCGGGCCATCACTACGGCGATTACGACATCCTGCCAGAGGACACGGCGTACAACCAGTCCGATGTTCCGGTGCGCCAGCAGACCGTCGCGCGCGGGCATGCTGTGCGGCAGGCGTATATGCTCACGGCCATGGCCGATGCAGCCGCTTCCACCGATGATGCGGAGCTGCTGGCTGCCTGCGACCGCCTGTTTGAGAACATCACCCAGAAGCAGATGTATGTGACGGGCGCGATCGGCTCCACCGCGCATCGCGAATCCTTCACGGTGGACTATGATCTGCCTGCCGACCGCTGCTATGGCGAGACCTGTGCATCGGTCGCCCTGTGCTTTTTCGCCCATGAGATGCTGCAGAACCGCGCCGATGGCCGCTATGCTGACCTGCTGGAGCTGGAGCTGTTCAACGCGGCGCTGGCGGGCATGCAGCTGGATGGGCGGCGCTACTTCTATGTCAACCCGCTGCAGGTGGATCCCGCGGTGTCCGGCAAGGTTCCCGGCTATCAGCATGTGCTGCCGCAGCGCCCGCAGTGGCATGCCTGTGCCTGCTGCCCGCCCAATCTGGCGCGGCTGCTGACCTCGCTGGGCAAATACCTGTGGAGCGAGGACGACTCCACCGTATACAGTCACCTGTTCGCCGGCAGCCGTGCGCAAACGGCCTTTGCCGATATCACGCTGCAAACCGGATACCCGTGGAATGGCAGTGCCAGCTATTTGATGGAGACGTGCCGCGAGGCGGCGTTTACGCTGGCCATCCATATTCCCGCCCATGTGCAGGGACTTCAGGTCACGGTCAACGGCGAGCCTGTGAAAGCGTCTCTCCGCGATGGCTACCTGTACCTCCGCCGCGAATGGAAGCAGGGCGACCGGGTGGAGCTCCGCTTTGATATGCCGGTACGCCGCCTGCATGCTCACCCGAGCTTGCGCGACTGTGCAGGCAAGGCCGCGCTGGCACGCGGCCCCATTGTGTACTGCCTGGAAAGCGCGGACAACTCCGCGCCGCTGTCCGGCCTGTATCTGTCCGGCACAGTGGAAGCGCTGCCCTTTGACGAAAGCCTGCTGGGCGGCGTGGTGGCGCTGAAGGCGGAGGGCCTGCGGCGCACAGCAGGAGCCGCCCTGTATGACAGCGGCGAGCCCCGTTACGAACCCGTTGTCCTCACTGCGATCCCCTACTATGCATGGGCGAACCGCGGACTGGGCGAAATGTCGGTGTGGATCAACGAAAGATAAGGCACAGCAAACGATCAAGGAGGATCACACGTTATGCAGATTTACGTCAACGCAAACGCCGCGCGGAGCGGCAACGGTTCCAAGCTTTCTCCCTTCAAAACCATCAATGCTGCGGCTGCGGTCGCCATGCCCGGCGATGAGGTGATCGTCGCTCCCGGCGTGTACCGCGAATATGTCAACCCGCGTCATGCAGGTACAGCGGACGCGCGCATCACCTACCGTTCCGAAGTGCCGCTGGGCGCAGTGCTCACCGGCGCGGAACCGGCCAAGGAGTGGACGCTGTACGAAGGCAGCGTTTACACCATGCGTGTGGACAATACCCTCTTTGGCAGCTACAACCCCTACCTGCAGGAGGTGGAGGGCGACTGGTACTTTGCCAGCAACCATATGCACACCGGTTCGGTCTACCTGAACGACCGCATGATGTACGAAGCCGAAACGCTGGAGGAATGCCTGAAGGGCGAAGTGTACGACCTGAGCTGGGAGCCGGATTTCTCCATCTACAAGTGGTACTGTGAACAGGACGCCGCTGCGAACGAAACCGTGCTCTACGCCAATTTCCACGGTCTGGACCCGAATGAGGAAAACGTGGAGATCGCCGTGCGCCGCCACTGCTTCATGCCCGAAAGCAAGTACATCAGCTATATCACGCTCAGCGGCTTCAACGTCAACAAGGCTGCCACCACATGGGCTCCGCCTGCCGCCTATCAGGACGGCATGATCGGCGCGCACTGGTCCAAGGGCTGGATCATTGAGGACTGCGAGGTGTACGGCTCCAAGTGCTCCGGCATTTCCTTCGGCAACTATTCGCAGGAGAACAACGACAACTACTTCTTCACCAAGCATGTCAAGAGCCCCACACAGATGGAGCGCGACGCGGTATGCCGCGCACAGTACGACGGCTGGACCAAGGAGACCGTGGGCGGGCACATCGTGCGCCGCTGCAACATTCACCATTGCGAGCAGACCGGTATCGTAGGCCGCATGGGCTGCGTGTTTTCCATCATTGAGGACAACCACATCCACCACATCAACAACATGCACCAGCTGGGCGGTGCGGAGATCGCCGGCATCAAGTTCCACGCCGCCATCGACGTGATCTTCCGCCGCAATCACATTCATCACTGCACCATGGGCATCTGGTGCGACTGGCAGGCGCAGGGCACGCGTATCACCCGCAACCTGCTGCACGACAACCAGCCCCCTGCCTCCGTACCCGCCAGCGCGCCTTCGCAGGATCAGGACCTGTTCGTTGAGGTGGGACACGGCCCCATTCTGATCGACAACAACATCCTGCTTTCGCGCGTTTCCCTGCGCATCGCCACCGAAGGCGTGGCCATGGTGCACAATCTGGTGGCCGGTTCCTTCACCGCTGTGGGCAGCGGCACTGATCAGAGCGCCAATGGCAAGAACCAGCCGCGCTACACGCCCTATCACATTCCGCACCGCACCGAGGTGCTGGGCTTCATGATCATCCTGCACGGTGACAACCGTTTCTACAACAACCTGTTTGTGCAGAATCAGCCTGTGCCGCCGACTGTGGCGGACGGTTGGGGCAGCGCCGAGCGCATTGTGAACTTTGCCGTTGGCACCCATATGTGGAACGGATATCCCCTGTATGAGGAATGGATCAAGCGCTTTGATCTGGATGCGCACCGCCCCAATATGGGCAAGCTGCAGGACGCGCACTTCGACCATCTGCCCGTATGGATCGACGGCAACGCCTATCTGGGCGGCGCACAGGCCTTTGACAAGGAAGAAAACTACCTGATGGACGCTGCTGAAGCCAAGGTGGAGCTGGTGTGCGAGGACGGCAAATACCTGCTTCGGACGGATGTGTTCGAGCGCATCCGCAATGCCCGTGCCCATCTCATCAGCTCCGATACGCTGGGGAAGGCCTTTGAACCGGAGGCCAAGTACGAGAATCCCGACGGCACGCCCATCGTGCTGGACGAAGACTACTTTGGCAGCAAGCGTTCGCTGCGCATCCTGCCCGGCCCGTTCGCTACGCCTGAGCAGGTGAACGTGCCCGTGTGGGAAGCGGCGCTTGGCAGGGGTGAATGACCATGAGCGTATCCCGGCTGGATCCGGCATGCCTGAAATGCCTGATCGACAAATATATGCTCGTTGCGCCTGAGGGCACGCCGAAGACGCTGCAGCAGACCTACATCCGCCGCTTCCTCTCCCTCTTGGTCAACGCGCCGGAGGAATGCTCCGCGCCGGTGCTGCTGCGCGATATCAGAGACCTACGCAGCGAGCTGTACCAGCAGCACGAGGACTATGGCGAGCTCAAGCAGCATTTCAACCAGCTGATGCTGACGCAGGAACGCTGGATGAGCGAGCAGATCGAGGCGGCGGAGGATCCGCTGCAGTGCGCGGTGCGTTTGGCCATGGCCGGTAATTACATCGACTTTGGCGCGCAGACGCAGGTGGAGGAGCCGCAGCTTCGCGCGCTTCTGGCCGATCCGGATCTGCTGGCGCTCCACCGGCACACGCTGGAAGAACTGCGGCGCGATGTGCTCCGCATGAAGTGCATGGTGTATCTGACCGACAACTGCGGCGAGATCGTGGCGGACAAGCTGCTCATCCGTACCCTGCGCCGCCTGAACCCATCCGCCGAGATCACCGCCATCGTACGCGGAGCGGATGCCCTGAACGATGCAACGCTGACCGACGCTTGCCAAGTCCATCTGGAGGAGGAAGCGCATGTCATTGGCAACGGCTCGCGGATCGCGGGCACATGGCTGCCGTCCCTTTCTGCCGAAGCGCGCGATTTGATCGAAAGCGCGGACGTGATCCTTTCCAAGGGACAGGCCAATTTTGAAACGCTGTACGGCTGCGGGCTGAACATCTACTACCTTTTCCTGTGCAAATGCGATCTGTTCGCCAACCGCTTCCGGGTGAAACCGCTGACCGGAATGCTGCTGAACGACCGCCAGCTGGGAGCGGTGTAAAAGCTATAGCGTTCCTTTGCATCAGCATTTATGAAACGAGAAGCCCTCCTTTGCTTGCAGCAAAGGAGGGCTTTAGCTTTTTCGCTATTTAAGGGTCTGAGCAGATGCATCTGCTCAGACCCTTGATGGATTTGGAAGAAACCGAAGGATTACTTGGCGAGGTAAGCAGCCAGCTGCGCATTCGCCTCATTCAGATAAGCCTGCATGCCGGCAGCATCCAGCGCCTCCAGGAAGGCGGGGAGCACTTCAGCGGGATCAACAGCGCCCGCGTCCAGCGCCAGCGCGTACTGGGAAGCAACGTTCGCCAGCGCGGCCATCTCATTCTGCACGCTGGTATTGTCGAACACATAGCCCAGCGCGGGAATGGCCTTGGCGTTGCCGTAATACTCCACGAAGCCCTTGCGGAAGCCAGCGCCCTCAGCGGCGGTATCCGGCAGGATGGTCACGTTGCCCATGCCGTTGGTCCACGGGGTGTAGGTGCTGCGCGCATCGGTGAACTCGACCAGACCATCGGCGTTCTTGGTGTAGTGGATGCCTTCCACGCCGTAGTTGAGCAGGGTCATCAGGTACGGATCGCTGTTGAGCAGAGCGAGGAACTTGAAGCTCTCTACCGGATAGTTGGAAGCGGAGGAGATGGCGACCATGGCGCCCTGAGAAGCGGTGGTGTCCACATAGGGCTCCGTGCAGGGAACGAAGGCGACCTCGATGCCGCGCTCCTCGGAAGCCTGATGCTCATAGCCCAGTGCGTAGCTCTGGGTACCGATCAGGTATTCGCCCTTCAGCTGGGTGTTGGTGCGGGTATCATTGGAGGTCTCCGCAACGGCCAGCGCCGGGTCAACATAGCCTGCCTGATAGTACTCATACATCTTTTCCACGAAGGCCTTGTATTCGGGCGTGGCAAACTTGTTGAGCAGCACGCTGCCGTAGGCGCCCTCGGCGCTCACGTCATCGGGGTTCAGGTACAGGCTCAGCAGGTTCACGGAACCGGAGTCGCCCGCCACGATGATGGAGTTGGTGACCATGCGCTCCAGCACCATCGGCTCCACCAGGAAGGGATAGAAGCTGTCGCCCTTCACTTCCTTGGCCTTGGCAAAGAGCTCGCCAAAGTCGAAGAAGCTCATCTTTTCCACGTCCTCAAGGGTGTAGCCCAGTTCCTTGAGCAGGGTCACGTTCACGTCCCAGCAGTTCTGGGTGGCGAAGTCCTTGTAGCCGTTCACAGCGTAGATGCCCTTGCCGTCCGCGCCCTCGATGGTGGCGGCCTGCATCAGCGCTTCGGGGATCGCAGCGGTCAGATCCGCGCCGTACTCGGCGATCAGATCATCCAGCTTGAGGTAGTAGCCGTTCTTGGCGTAGGTGTTGTACTCGTTTGCGCTCCAGGAGCAGGTGAAGTACATGTCCACGGTGTCGTCGCCGGACATGATGGCATTGGTGGACTTGTCGTCAAAGTCGCCCCAAGTGCCCCAGATGACGTCCAGCTTCGCGCCGACCTTATCGGCGATGTACTCGTTCACAGCCTCGAGCACAGCGGCGTCATCCGCAACATTGCTGCCGTGGAACATGATGGTGATGGTGGGCAGATCCTCCGCAGCGGCGAAGCTTGCCATCGAGAGGGCCATCGCCAGCGCCAGAACCAGAGCTAGGATTTTCTTCATAACAGAGTTCCTCCTTTTTGTTTTATATAAGCGGATGGACGCTTCCATCCGGCTATATCGCGTTTATCCCTTGACCGAGCCGATCGTCAGCCCCGCCACTACATACCGCTGGAAGTAGGGGTACGCACAGGCGATGGGCACCACGATGAACACCACCAGCGCCATTTTCAGCGTCTGCGAAGGCAGATTGCGGGCGATGTTCTGCGCTTCCACGCCAAGCATATGGCTGTTCTTTGCCAGAAAATCCGCGTTGCGCTGCATGCGCATCAGCAGATACTGCAGGGGGATGATGTCCATATTCTTGTTGATGTACAGCAGCGAAAGGAACCACTCGTTCCAGATCGCCAGCGCGTTCAGCAGCGCGATGGTCGCGATGCCGGGCTTGACGATAGGCACGATGATTCGCAGCAGCGTATTGTACTCGCCGCTTCCGTCGATGGTGGCCGCCTCGATCAGCTCCATCGGCACGGAGGTCTGGAAGAACGTGCGCATCACGATCACATTGAACGGGCTGAAAAGCAGCGGCACGATCAGCGCGGCGTAGTTGTCTGACAGCCCCAGCACGCTTTTGCAGATGACGAACGTGGGCACCAGACCGCCGCCGAAGATCATGGTAAAAAAGCTGAAGAAGGTGAAGAAGCCGCGCCAGCGAAAATCCCTGCGGAACAGCGGGTAGCTATACAGCACACAGATGCTTACAGAGAGCAGCGTGCCCACCACGGTGATGAAGAATGAATTGAAGTAGCTGCGCCACAGCACATCGCCGATGCCGAAGACATATTTGTATGCATCCAGCGCGAAGCTCAGCGGCGTGAAGGAATAGCCGATCTGGCGGATGCTGTCCTCCGAGGAAAAGGAAATGATGATGACGAAAAGGAACGGGATGATGCACGCCAGTGAAAACAACCCTAGCACCACATGGAAGATGGTCTCCGTTGCGGGGCTGAAACTGTTCAGCCGGGCATGCTTTTTGCGCGGCAGCGGATGGGCAGTCATGCACAGGCCTCCTTTACTCAAAGTGGTTCGCAGGCTGGATCAGAACAGCGTGCTTTCCGGGTCGATCTTCTTCACAACAGCGTTGGTGGCCAGAATGCAGATGAAGCCCACAATGCTCTGCAAAAGACCCGCAGCCGAGCTCATGCCCATGTTGTGCGTGTTGGCATAGGCGCGGTAAACATAAGTATCGATGACCTGCGTTACCGGATACAGCGAACCGGAGTTCTGCGGAACGTTGTAGAACAGGCCGAAGTCGGAATTGAAGATCTTGCCCACGTTCATGATCAGCAGGATGATCACCATGGTGCGGATGCCGGGCAGGGTGATGTGCCAGATCTGCTGCGTTTTGGTCGCGCCGTCCACCGCTGCGGCCTCATAAAGCGTGGTGTCGATGCCGGTGATCGCCGCCAGATAGAGCACCGCCGAATAGCCCACGTTTTTCCACAGATTGGCGATGGTGAGGATCAGCGGCCAGTACGTTGTATCGTGGTAGAAGTTCGTGGCCTTATACCCCAGACTCTTTTGCAGCGTCGGGATCATGCCGCTGGTGGGGTCAAGGAAGGCCAGCACGAAATAGCTGGCCACCACCCAGCTCAGAAAATAGGGGAAGAACATGAGCGTCTGATAGGTCTTCGCCGCAAACTTGGCGCTCAGCTCGCTCATCATCACAGCGAACGTCAGCGAAATGACAAGACCCAGGACGATCCACAGCAGGTTGTAGCCGAGGGTGTTGCGGATCATGATCATCGTATCCGGCGATTTGAGGAACTGGAAGTTCTTCAGCCCCACCCACTCGCTCTGGACGATGTTGTTCCAGAAGGTGTTGGGCTTATACGCCCGATAATTCTTGAAGGCAATCACAACGCCGAACATTGGCAGATAGCGGATCAGCAGCAGCCAGATCGCGCCGGGCAGCACCATAGTCAGCAGCAGAAGATTCTTCTTTTTGACCGCGCCGCTGATGGACGCAGCCTTCCCTTGCTGTGCGGTCTTATGGGTATGCATGGCATTTCCTCCTCATTGCGGCGCTTATGCAGAACAGTATGCTATACGGAGCGTCGAAAAGGCTCGCTCAAGCGATCTTTTTTACCGAGGAAAGGCACTGTTCGCCTACGCTCCTACGGCTCGCGGGCGGCAAAGCCGATCGATACGATCACACTTGGAGGACTGCGGCCCTCCGAACCACCCATGGTTTTTTCGACAAGCTGTATACTTTATTTTATCCGGTATGGCTTTTCATTTCATTGTTCGTGATTGCTCTTTTTTGCCCCAGTTTGCCCACCTTTTGCATAGAACAAGCGCGCTGCAGCCGGTAACTGCAGCGCGCCGATGTCTGTTCACTTGAGCTCCGCCCGGTATTCGCCCGGCGTTTTTCCCACAAGGTTTTTGAAGCTTCTGGAAAAATGTGCAACGTCGCTGAAACCGGCTTGTTCGGCCACTTCATGCACACGCATGGAGGGATCCTTCAGCAGCGCTTTCGCGCGCTCGATGCGCATTCCGCCCAGCAGATCCAGAAAGCTCTGCCCCATGTGCCGGTTGATGAGCTTGGACAGATGCCACTGACTGACGAACACATGATCCGCCACATCGGTGAGCGTAATGTGCTGCGTGCAGTGCTCCTGCATGTAGTCCAGCGCTGAACGCACGATGAAGTTGCCCGCGTTCGCGCTCTGCTCGTCGCTTTCCTGCGCAGCGCTCTCCGCCCTTGGCGCAGCGTTCAGCCGAGCCGTCATCTCCCGCACCGCCTCGTGCAGCTCCTCCATTTTGCTGGGCTTCAGCAGATAACGGCACACCCCCAGCCGGATGGCCTCCTGTGCATAGTCAAAATCGCGGAAGGCCGTCAGCACGCACACCTGCATTCCCGGAAACTCGCTCTTGACCGCCGCGAGCATGGTCAGGCCGTCCATATTGGGCATGCGGATATCTGTAAAGAGGATGTCCGGCTGCTTTTCGCGGATCAGCGCAAGGCCCTCCCGTCCGTCGCAGGCCGTGCCCACCACGCAGCAGCCAAGACTTTCCCACGGCATCACGCGCGCCAGCCCCTCCACGATCAAATGCTCGTCATCCACCAGCAGGACTCTGTACATGCCCTCATCTCCCTCTACTTGTCAAATGGTTCGAGCGCCATCACCTTTTCCCAGCATTGCTCGGCGCTCATGCTTCCTTCGGCCACGGCGCAGATGCAGCCCAGCAGCCATGCCTCGCGCGCCTCTTTGGTCATGGCATCCTGAACCGGACTGAGCATGCAGCTGGCATTCTCGATCATCGTATTCACCGATTCAAGCAGCCTGCCCGTGTAATGAACGCCGCCAATCGTGGCAACGCTTTCCTCACTGGTCAGGTGCGATAGCAGCTGCACGGCGGCCTCGCGCTTGTCCGGATCGTTCCACGCCTTGCGCGTCAGGTAAAAGCCCATGGATACGCCGCCGATGATCGCGCTTCCGTCCGCCTCCTCCGCATAGGCGGGGAAAGGCATCACAAGGGTCGTGTCCATGTTTTCCGCCGGAATGCTGCTGGCAAACCAGCTGCCGTCCACCTGCATGGCCGCCTTCTTTTCCCTGAAAAGCTGGCTGGCCACGACCTCGGTGGTGGCGTTCACATCATCCGCAAACGCGCCGATCTCATACAGGCGTCGGATGAGCTCCATGCCCCGATACCATGAGTCGGGCACATCTGCCAGCGCCGTTGGCCGCGCCGTGTATTCCTGCGGAATGCCGCTGGACAGCATGGCAAATTCGGCAATGTAGTGCGGGATATCCGAAAGGGACACGGAGATCGGCACGATGTCGGCTTCCCGGAACGTGCAGATCGCCGTTTCCATCTTCGCCCAGTCCGTTGGCAGGTCAAGCCCGTATCGTTCAAACAGGTCGGCATTCACGAACAGCGCCTCCCAGAAAGGGCGGGCCGGGATGGCGTATACCTTTCCGTCTTCTTCGGCCAGCAGCGCGTTTTCCGTGAGCTGAAGTTCTGGATAGGCGGCGTTGATCTCCGCGATGGGCACCACGCGGCTGAGAATGGGTGCGGAGTCCGCGTTGGCTGCAAAGAAGAATAGCACGTCCGGCTCGTTGCCTGCGGCAAAATCGTAGAGCACGCTGGCTTTCCACGCTTCGTCGCTGGCGGCGGAGGAGTCCTCCACACGGTTGCCCGTTTTGGTTTCGAACGCCTTGAGGATTTCCACATACGCCGCCGCGGAGCTATCCGCCCCGGCAAAGCAGCTGACCGTTTTCAGCACGACGCCCTCGCCGAGCGCGCAGCGGCTCAGCAGCAACAGCAGCATCGTAAGCAGCAGGATCCTCTTCTTCATGCGTTTTCCTCTCCTTCGTTCGGCAGCCTGAGCCACACCACCGTCTCGCCGCTGTCCTCGTCGGCTGCCACGCGGATGCTTGCACGTTGCCCGTAGATCAGGTGCAGCCGGCTGGCGATGTTCGACAATCCTAGATGGTGGCCGCCCTGATTGTCGCCCGCAAGCGCCCGCTCGATGCGCCGCTTGTCCTGCTCGTCAAGCGCGCGCCCGTCGTTGCGCACCTCGATGTTCAAATAGCCCTGCTCCAGAAAGCAGCAAACGGAGATCTTTCCGCCCCCTGCCGGGGCGATGCCGTGCTCCACCGCATTTTCGATCAGCGGCTGGATGGTCAGCAGCGGCACCACGCGATCCAGCACGCCCTCGTCCATGCGGATGTGGATGCTCAGCCGCTTGCCAAAACGCAGCTGCAGAAAATAGAAAAATGCCTGCACCACTTCGAATTCTTCACGCAGGGGCACCATGTGCCGGTCGCCCCGCGCCATGCTGGCATTGAGCAGCACGCTGAGCGCTTCGATCATGGCGCTGATGGACTGCGAGCCTTCCATGCGCGCCTGCCAGTTGATCGATTCCAGCGCATTGTTGATGAAATGCGGATTGATGCGGCTTTGCATCGCCTGAATGCGCGCATCCCGCAGAGCGATCTCTTCCTTGTACGTTCGGTCGATCAGCCCGGCGATGCGTGTGCTCATGTTGGAAAAAGCCCGGCCCAGATCCCCCAGCTCATCGCCGCCGTTCATGGGCACCGTCACGCCGAATTCGCCTTCTTCGATCCGGTGAGAGGCCTGCGACAGGATCCGGATGGGCCGCACGATGCGCCGGCTGACGAACAGCAGGATCAGCGCCATGATGGGCACCAGCAGCAGGAGGAGGGCGAAAAGCATGCGCCGGAACGTCTCCATCTCGCCATATACCCTGTGGCGCAGGACGGTCATGCGAATGCCGAGCGTATAGTCCTGCTCGCGCAGCAGCTGTGCATAGACGATGGCTTCGCCATCCTCGGAATCGGAAATGCCATGCGGCAGGGCAGACCAGTCCGCCTCCGCGCTTCCGGCCTCGCCAAGGCAGATGTCCATCTGTGCGTCCCATGAAGCGGCAAGGGCGTCCAACTGGCCCAAAAGCTGCGCGCGGTCCACGCCCAGCACCAGCATGCCGTAGCGCTCAAGGCGCAGGTTATACAGGTTGCGCACCAGATAGAGCATGCCGTCCACTTCGATAAAGAGACAGCGGGTATCCAGCGTTTCACCCAGCTGTAGGATGCGCGCATGCGCGGACTGCTGATACTGCTGCGCCTGCGCATAGCCAGAGCGGTTGTAGATCAGCATGTCCGGATTGAGCGCCGGAAAGGTCACTGCCAAGGTAAACAGGGGCTCGCGGCTGTATTTGCGCTCCAGATAATTGCGCGAAAGCTGCAGGAATTCCGCGCTGCCCGTCGCGCCGGCCTCATAGGCCGCATAGGCGCTGGTGAGCTCGCCGTCGTAGGTCGCGTCCTTGGCCAGACCGATGGCGCGCTCCACGTTTTGGAGCGTCAGCGTAAGCGCATGCTCGGCCCCGGAACTGAGCGCTTTTTCGGTCTTGTCCCGCAGATCGGAAAAAAACACGGCGCCCATGCAGCCGCCCAGCAGCAGCGTCGGCACCAGATAGCACAGCAGCATGATGGTCAGCAGTTGGAACCGGATCGATCTTGGTCTCATACCTGAACCTCCCATCATGGCAAAATACTCCAGCATCATTATATCAAAAACGTTATTTTCGGGGAATGCCGGGCATTGTTGTTTTTTGTCTGCGTTTGTCCTGCTGTGCTGCTCAAAAAGAGGGGAGGACAGTGCAGCGGCAGTAAAAAAAACACGGCCTGCGTGCAGCAGGCCGTAGAAAAAAAGGATGGCTCATCATAGTTTCAACAGCCGTTCGGCATTCCCGTGCGCGATCTTTTCCTTGTCCTCGTCAGGAAGGGGCGAGCTTTCGATGAATGTCTTCGCGCCCTGATTCGCGATAAACGGAAAATCCACGGAATGGATGATCCGATCCGTCCCCAGCACCTCCGCGCAGAACTGGAGCTGCGGATCATCAAAAATGCCGCTGGGGGTGACGTAGACATGCTGCCGGTAGGTTTCGGTGATGGTGTGTTCAAGATGCGTTGCTTTCTGCGGAAGCGCCTGATCCAGCCGGGAAAGGAAGAAAGGCACCATTTCGCCCCAATGGCCGGAGATCACCTGCAGCTTGGGGAAACGTTCAAACACGCCGGAAAGGATCATGCGCAGCACCTGAATGCCCGCCTCGTGATGCCAACCCCAGCCAAACAGGGAAAGGCGTGCGCTGACCAGATCATCCAGCCCTGCGTAATACGCTTGCTGCACCGCGTCCATAGGTGCGCCGGGATGGACGTAGAGCGGCATGTTCAGCGCCGCTGCGGCTTCCAGCACGGGGGTGAAACGGGGATCGTCCAGAAATCCGCTCTCGGGAATGGCACGGCCGCCGATGAGCGCGCCGCGATACCCCAGCTTCGTGGCGGCACGCTCCAGTTCCTTTGCGGCGGCTTCAGGGTCTGGCCATGGCAGCGCGCAGAGACCTGCAAAGCGGTCAGGGTGTCTGCCGATGGCCTCGGCCAGCTCGTCATTGGCGTCCCGCACGGCTGAAACGGCGATGGCCGCCGGGAGCTGCTGCGGCTGGACCGGACAGGAAAGCACCTGCATGCCGATGCCCGCTGCATCCATATCGGCCATGCGTTTTTCGCCGATGTCTGCAAAGAGCACAGGGTCGGCATCATAGGGATAGCCCTTTGAATGGGCCAGCGCCTGATAGGGCGCGCCGCCCCGGCCGTATTGGGCAAGGGCTTTGTTCAGCGCTGGGCTGATCACATGCTCTTCAACGGTAATGATCCTCATACATACTACCTCATTTCAGGATCGGTTTGCCATCGATCCAGATCTGCACGACCTTTGCACTGTCGGATATGCTGCGGTCAGGGCGGCCTTCGATCAGGATCAGGTTCGCCTTCTGTCCGGGAGCGATCGAACCGATACCGCTCAGATCAAACGCCTGCGCGTTTTTGGAAGTCGCGCCCTGCAGCACCTCCAGCGGAGACAGCCCTGCTTTGACCAGCAGTTCCATTTCCCGGTGCAGGGAACTGCCGTAAGCAACGCCCGGAGCAAAGCCGCCGGGATTGGCGTCCGTTGCAACGAGGATCTCCACGCCGCAGCTGTGCAGCAGCCGGACAGCCGCTTCGGCGTTGGCGTAATGGGACGGCTGATAGCCGTTCTGCCCGGAATGCGCGAAGGTTTCCATCATGATCAGCGTGGGTGCAACGACGATGCCCTTGTCTGCGATAGTGCGCGCCAGCGCCTCCGGGAACGCTTCCTTCATCGGCACATGGATCAGGATGTCCGCGCCTGCGTCCACAGCCTGCTGTACGGTGGCGATCTCCGTGGCGTGGACGGCAACCTTCAGCCCCTGCTCATGGGCGGCCTCCACAATGCTGCACAGCGCCTTTTTGCCGATGGAGCGCGTGTTGAACAGCAACACCTTGATGTACTTCGCGCCGCTTTTGACCGCTTTGTCCACATAGCTTTTGCCGCTGAGCACAATGCCCATCGCCATGCCCGCGGAGGAATGGATGATCAGCGGATCCGATGCAGCAATCAATTCAGGGGAGGCGCTTACATCGCAAGTGGCCGTTACGCCGTGCCGGAGCAGTGCCTCGACCTGCGCTGCCGTGCCCATGTGGGTGTGCGCATCGATCAGACCGGGCATCAGGAAATAGCGGCGATCCGCTTCCCCTTTGCCCAATGTGGTTTCGGCAGAAATAACGCCGTTTTCGATAACGACTGTGGCATTTTCCCACACCTGTGTACCATCAAAGACGGGATGATCCAAAACGATCCAATCTGTCATGTTCTTGCCCTCCATTTCAGCATTCTGTGCAGCCGCGCACCCTGTCAGCATGATGCATAGAACGAGAACGGCCGCTGCGATCCTGCGCATGACACTTCCTCCGGTTTATGGACGGGCGACGCTGACCAGCTCGCTGTACTTCATGACAACGCCGAACAGGTTGCTCATGACCAGATAGTTGGCGCGCACGATGACGGTATCGCCCACGGCCACCTTGCTGTAGTGAGCGTCCGTTGGAAAAATGCACAGCGCGTGGCACGCGCCGCCCACACCGTCGGAAAGCTCGATGGACGGCTTGTGGTGAATGTCCGGGCCGACCTTGATCGCCACGCCGGTCACCTCGAACCGCTGATCCTGATATTCGGCCAGAGCTGCGTTCAGATCGGTGCGGAATGCATCCGCCAGCTCCTTGACCGCATACGGTGCGCTTTGCGCCTTGAGGGGCATGGGTGTGGTTTCGATCCGGTGAGTTTTTTCGTTTGACGGATGTGCCGGGTAAAACTTCAATTCTTCCTGATGCATGAAAGCTTTCTCCTTAAATTGTTGGGTTTGCATAGTTTCATCCTTCTAAGCAATGTTTCGGGAATCCTGATGCTGGAAGAACTTCTTCATATAGAGCAGCAGCAGGAACCCTGCGAGCGGGAAAATAGCCGCTGCCAGCATGCCCGCCTGGAAGCCGACCTGTTCCGGCGACAGTGCCATGGCGCTGCCGAGCGACTGCGCCCACGGCGTGAGCGCGATATTGTCTACCAGGATCCCTAAGGCCTGCGGCGCAAGGGACGCGCCGAAATCGCCTCCGGCAGCCATCAGCGCATACGCGGCCACGCCGACAGCCGGGATCTTTTCTTCCATCAGGATCAGCGTGCCGGGCCAGAGCATGGAGGTGCAGATGCCCAGCGCAACACAGGCAAGCAGAGAGAAGGCCGCACTTGGTGAAAAGCCGATCACCAGATAGCAAACGGCTGCTCCGCCCATGCTGAACAGCAGAGTCTGATAGATGCTCTTGCCGCGCTTGGCGTAGAATGTCCGTGTCATTGCCAGCAGGATGGCAAACAGCGACATGCCGAAAATATCGCCCCAGACCTTTGGGATGTTCAGCACGGTCTCTGCGTATACGGAGATCCAGTTGCTCATGGTGTTTTCAGCACTGGAGCCCAAAAAGATGCATGCCATGCACAGCAGCAGACCTTTGGTGCGCTGTGGATCCCCATGCGCCTTCGTGCTTTCCTGCTCCGCATCCATGTCGGGAAGGGGCGAGGACATCAGCAGGAGGGAGGCGATCACGGGAAGCAATGCCCAGAAGAAGACCAGCGCCGTCCAAGCCGTGTTGCCAACGAACTGCAGGTATAGCGTGCTGACGAGGACAACGCCCACAAAGCCGTAGCCATACAGGGAGTGCAGTGTGCTCATAGCTTGGTCGGAATGTTCGAAAGGCAGCGCGGCGATCGTCGGGCTGACCAGCACTTCGCACAAACCAGCCGCAATGGAAAAGAGGAAGGTCCCGGCTAAGAGCCCTGCGTAGGCATACTGCGGAAAGAGCATGGGGACGAGGGCGTATACGCACAAGCCCAGCGCCGTTACCAGCGGCATCATCCGAATGGTGCGATGGATATTGAAGTGCTGGCTGAAGAAGCTGAAGATCAGGTCGATGCCCAATTGCGTGCAGAAATTGACCAACACGAGCGTTCCCAGCAGCGTATAAGAAATACCGTACAGCGCCCGGAAGGTCGCAAACAGCAGCGGCGGCAGACTGAAGACCGACGACATGGCAAGGTAAGTAAAATAACAGGCAAATTTTGTGCGTTTGTAATTCGGCTTATCCAAGATCTTGACTCTCCTGTTTGCTTTTTAATCCGCCAGCGCCATTCTGCCGTTGGTGAAGACGAAATTGCGCATGCCGCGCCCTTTGACCTTCTCCTCGGGGATAGCAGCCTCAATGGCGCGGATGTCCTCATTCGTCAGGGTCAGCTGAAGCGCATCGATGGACTCCTGCAGATGCTCCGGGCTGGTGGTGCCGACCAAGCTCTGCACATGGTCGTACTTCGCCAGCGACCATGCCAGCGCGAGCTGCGAAAGCGTAACGCCCTTTTCATCGGCGATCTTCTTTACCTCGCGGATCATGGCCAGATCGGCTTCACGGTTTTCCGGCGAGAGAAGTCCGCGGGCGTTGGGCATGGCGGGCATATGCAGCGCACGGTCGGTCAAAAGGCCATGCCCCACCGTGCCGAAAGCCAGCACCTTCACGCCCAGCTCCTTCGCGGCGGCGATCAGTTCCTTTTCAATACTGCGGTCGATCAGCGAATAGGACATTTCCACGGTGTGGATGGGATGCACCTTGCAGGCGCGGCGGAGGGTCTGCGCATCCACCATGGAAAGGCCGATGTGCTTCACATAGCCGGCTTGCACCTGATCGGCGATCGCCCCTACCAGCTCCTCCACCGGCACGGTGGTATCCTGACGGGCGGGCTGATACAGGTCGATATAGTCAAGCCCAAGGCGGCGCAGAGAGTAGGTCAGATGTCCCTTGACGTGAAAGGGGTTCACATCCAAGCCATAGATGCCGCCCTCGGGAGACGGCAGCACGCCGAATTTGACGGACAGGAAGTAGCTGTCGCGGTTTACGCCCTTGAGCGCTTGCCCAACGACCCTCTCGCTTTCACTGGCCTGATAGAATTCGCCGGTGTTGAACAGGGTGATGCCTGCATCCAGCGCGGCGCGGATGGTCTTGATGGATGTTTCCCGGTTGCTGTGAAGGTTCATTCCCATGGTGCCCAGACCAAGACGGTTCCGTTCGATCATTGCTTTTTCCTCCTTAAACGATCATCTGTGATATTCGCGGATCCTTCTTCGGGTGGAAGGCTTGCATCAGTCTGCCAAAATCTTTTTCAGCAGAAGGATCAATTGCTCGCTTTCAGCCTCCGTCAGGTTCGCTGTTACCTGTTTTTCAAGGGACTCGCCCAGCGCGTGCAGTTCCTGCTGCATCGCAATGGCGCGCTCCGTCAGCATCAGCAGCTTGCTGCGCTTGTCCTCTGGGTTCGGGATGCGCCGCACCAGCCCTTTCTTTTCAAGGTTCTGGATGATGCCGGTCACGGTGGGATTGGTCATGGCGAAATGCGTTTCGATGTCGATCTGGCGAAGGGGCTGATGCTGCTCGCGGTACAGCAGCATCAGGATCTTGTACTGCGTGTGCGTCAAGTCATACGGCGCAAGCTCATGGTTGGACAGTTTCTCGATCACCAGCGCGGCCTTTTTGATCAGAATGGCGGCTTTGTCATTGGACACGGACGTCGCTCCTTTCTGTGCGGAACGCAAAAGCATAGGAACCGATGCACAGCTTGTCGAAAAACACCCATGGGTGGTTTGGCAGGCCGAGTCCCTCCAAGTGCGATCGTATCGACACGCCGTTTGCCGTCCGGCGAGTCGCAAGCGAGTAAGCCAACGGCGCCTTTCCTCGGCGGAAGAGATCACATGCATAGGCTCCTATGATATTGTAGCATAGGAGCCTATGTATTTCAATGGATCAGCACGAATGGATCGTTCGTTCGCTTTGGAAAGAAACGGCAGAATCCCCCTATAATTCGAAAGGACGTCCCCTTGCAAGCTGAAAAAACAAGGGATTATAATAACACTAAAGAGTGAAACGACAGAAAGACGGGTGAATGCGCGAATGAACGAAGTGATTGTATCCATGCAGGGGGTCAGCAAAAGCTTTCCCGGTGTGAAGGCGCTGGACAACGTTCAGTTCGAGCTGCGCAGCGGCGAGGTCATGGCGCTGCTGGGCGAAAACGGCGCTGGCAAATCCACGCTGATGAAGATCCTCAGCGGCGTGTACACCCGCGATTCCGGCTCTGTGGAGATCTTCGGCAAGCCCTATGGCGACCTGACGCCCAAGCAAGCCCAAACGGTCGGCGTGGCGATCATCCATCAGGAGCTGAATATGTGCCGTCATCTGACGGTGGCGGAAAACATGTTTCTCGGCCGCGAAAAGTACAAGGGCTTCATGCTCGACAATGGGCAGATGGAAAAGGAAGCAGCCAGAATTCTGGGCGACCTCAAGATCGATATCCGTCCCGATCAAGTGGTGGGCGATCTGCCGGTGTCCAAGCAGCAGATGGTGGAGATCGCCAAAGCGCTTTCCACCAACGCGCGCGTGCTCATCATGGATGAGCCGACCTCTGCGCTGACGGCAAAGGAAATTGAGGATCTGTTCCGCATCATCCGCCAGCTGCGCGCAGAGGGCTGCGGCATCGTTTATATCTCCCACAGGCTGGAGGAGCTGGCGAATATCGTTGACCGCGTGACCATCATGCGCGATGGACAGTACATCACAACGATGAATTATGCGGACACCACGCTTGATGAGATCATTGCGCACATGGTCGGCCGGGAGATCAAGGAAAAGTTTCCGCGTGTCAGCTGCCCAAAGGGCAAGAAGGTTTTTGAAGTGAAAAACCTGAACGCCGGCCGCATGGTGCGCGACGTCAACTTTGAGCTTTACGAAGGAGAAATTGTAGGCTTTGCCGGTTTGATGGGTGCTGGCCGAACGGAAACAACGCGGGCCATTTTCGGCGTGGATGAAAAGCAAAGCGGCGAGATCCTCCTTGATGGCAAAAAGATCACCATTCGTTCTCCGCAGGATGCCATTCGCGCGGGAATCGTGCTGGCTCCGGAGGATCGCAAAAAGGATGGCCTTTGCACCAAACTCTCCGTTCGCCACAACATCGCCCTGCCCAATCTTGATCTGCTGTGCAATCGTTTCGGCGTGATCAGCAGCGGCAAGGAAAACGCAATGTGCGACAAGGCCGTATCCGATCTCAAGATCAAGACCCCAAATGTGGACATTGATGCGGGCAATCTTTCGGGCGGCAACCAGCAGAAAGTGGTCGTTGGCAAGTGGCTGGCGCGCGATTCCCGCGTGGTGATGTTCGATGAACCGACGCGCGGCATTGACGTGGCGGCCAAGGTGGAGATCTATCACCTGATGAATCAGCTCAAGCAGCAGGGCATCGCAGTCATGTTTGTTTCCTCGGAGATGCCGGAGATCTTGGGCATTGCCGACAGGATCATCGTCATGTGTGATGGGCGCATTACCGGTGAATTGGCCGCGAAGGATGCCACGCAAAGTGAGATCCTCAGGCTTGCCACCCGCTTTGAAAACAAATTAGCCAAAAACTAAAGGGGGATCAAGGGCATGAAAAAGAAGTTCAAGCAGATCATGGCCGTGCGCGGCATGGGTGCGGCGCTTACGGCGTTTATCGGTCTGATCATCATTTATGTGGCCTTCGGTTTGATTCAGCCCCAGGTATTCACGCTGCGCAACATTCTCAACCTGCTCCGCTCCATGAGCAAGTATCTGCTTGTTGGCGTGGGCCAGAGCTATTTGCTCATCACCGGCAACATCGACCTTTCCATTGCCTCCACGGTCGGCATGAGCGCCATGATCTCCGCCACCATGATGTCCAATGGTGTGGCGGTCCCGATCGCCGTGCTGGTCACGCTGGTCTGCTGCCTGGCGATCGGCGTGATCAATGGTATCTTGGTGGGCAAATTCCGTCTGCCGCCGTTCATCGGTACGATGGGCACCATGTTCGTTGCACGCGGCATCGCCTACATGGTCAACGGCAACCGCAACACCAATGCTATTTCCTCCGGCATCGGCAAGGAAGCGGCGGATCGGTTCCAGAATTTCTTCTACTACGGCCGCACAGCGGGCGTGTACAATACCTTCTGGATCGCGCTGGTGGTCTTTCTGGTTTTCTTCTTTCTCCTCTCCAAAACGCGCACGGGCCGCCATATTTATGCCATCGGCTCCAATACGGACGCGGCGAAGCTCTCTGGTGTAAACGTAACGGCCACCATTACCAAGGCGTATCTGGTCAGTTCCTTCTGTTCCTTCATGGTCGGTCTCATCCTCTGCGCGCAGGCCGGTATGGGCAACATGGAAGCGGGCAACATGTACGAAATGTACGGTGTGGCCGCGGGCGTGATCGGCGGTGTTTCGCCGCTGGGCGGCACTGGACTGCTGCTGGGCACCTTCGCAGGCGCTGCGGTTTGGCAGACGCTTGAAAATGGTTTGAGCATGGCAGGCGCGCCGGTCGGCATTCAGCGCGTGGTGATCGGCATTATCGTGGTGGGTTCTGTGCTGCTGGACGTTGTGTTCCGCCGTGGGGTTGGCGTCAGCAAGCCGACGCAGACAGCCCAGAAATAAGAAAGGCATATGACCGCACTGTGCAAGCTGCGGTACATATAGAAAAAACTAGGAGGATGCGAACTTATGAAGAAACTGGTTTCCCTGCTTTGCTGCATTGCGCTGCTGGCGCTGTGCGTAACCGGCCTAGCCGAGGGTGAAAAGATCGCGCTGATCACCATGGACCAGATCGACCAGCACTGGGTCACGCTGAACGAGGGTGCTCAGAAAGCTGCTGAAGAACTCGGCGTGACGGTCACCTTCATGGCCCCCAACACCAAGGATGACGCCCTGCAGATCGAGCAGGTCAACAACGCCGTCGCTGGCGGCTATCAGGCCATCATCGTTGCTGCGAACGGCCCGGACGCTATCTCCTCTGCGCTCAACGAAGCGATCGCTCAGGGCGTGAAGATCGTTTACGTGGACTCCCCGGCCAATGTGGCTGCTGAAGCGACCTTCTCTACCGATAACAAGGCTGCCGGCAAGACCGCTGGCGAGACCATGCTGGCTGCCCTGACCGAAAAGGGCGTGACCGAAGGCAAGATCGGCATCATCAACGTTAACGCTGCGACCGCTTCCACCGTGGCCCGCGAAGAGGGCTTCCGCGAGGCGTTTGCCGGCACCGCGTTCGAACTGCTGGAGACCCAGTACGGCGAAGGCGATGCTGCCAAGAGCCAGTCCATTGCTGAGAACTACATCATCCAAGGCGTTGCTGGCATCTTCGGCTGCAACGAAGGCTCCACCACTGGCGCCGGCAATGCGATCAAGGCTTCCGGCTCGGATGCCATCGTTGGCGTTGGCTTTGATAAGTCCGATGCGATCCTCGGCCTGATCGAGGATGGCTATCTGCTGGCTACCATGGCGCAGAACCCCGATGTGATGGGCGCTGAAGGCGTTAAGGCGGCTGTGGCTGCGCTGCGCGGCGAAAACCTCGGCGGCGCTGTGACCGATACCGGCGTTTCCGTTCTGACCAAGTAAAAACGACTCCTTAAAGGTGAAGGGCGTCAGCCATTTTGGCTGACGCCCCGCTTGCGTTACTCTTCGAAAGAATTACGCTAAAGGCGGTGTACTGATGCTGAAAGTAGTGATAGCAGACGATGAGGCGAGAGTGTGCAGCCTGATTCGCATGCTGATCGACTGGGACGCGATCGGGCTTGAACTGGCAGGCATTGCTTCAAACGGCATTGAAGCGCTGGAACTGATTGAAACGCGTCAGCCTGATATTCTGATCACGGATATCCGTATGCCCGGCTGCAGTGGCTTGGAGCTGATCGAACGTGCCAAGGCAACTGCACCTCAGCTCGAGGTGGTCATTATCAGCGGGTATGCACACTTTGAATATGCGCAAAGTGCCCTTCGCTATGGCGTAAGCGATTATCTGCTCAAACCCATCAACCGGCAGCAGCTCGATCATACGCTGAGAAAGATGGCCGAACGCTGCAGAAAAAAGAAAACGCTCGGAACCGAAATCGAAGTCCTGCGCAAAAACAGCAAGGAAGACGCGCTTCGGCTGCAAAACCGCCTGATGCGCGACTTGCTTTCGGGCACGGTGGAGAATACGGACGCGGATTCGCTTTGGCAAACCTATCGTTTCCGGCTGGAAAGCGAATATCTGCAGCTGTTTCTGATCCAGCTGGATTATGATGACGAGTGCATTATGCCCCCTTCGCTGCGCATTGTGGAAGAAAAAACGGTGCAGACATTTTCGCAGGAGCTTAACGGCCTTTGCCAGACGGAAATCAGCTATTTCAGCGAAGGATGCGGCGGTATGCTGCTTGGATTCGGCGAGGAGCAAAAAGAATCCATCCGCAAACGGCTGAGAAACGGGCTGGATCAGCTTCGTGCACAGAGCGATCTTTTCGGCAAGGTAACGTTTTCGCTGGCCGCTGCGCCGCCGATCACGGATGTGCAGGAGCTGCGCGAGGCCGGACGGCAGGCGCAGCTGCTTCTGAAGGAGCGCCTTGTGCAGGGAAGCAGAAAAATGCTGGAAACAATGCCGCAGCGCTCTGAATGGAAGAACGATATCATGCTGAAGCCCTATCGGCAGGCTGTTATGGAGCTGGCGGAAGCCTATTCTTCCCGGACGATCGAAGAGAGCATTGACCGCCTTGAGCAGGAAGCAGCACGGCTGAACGCAAACGGCGCGGAGATTTACGAGACAATTCGCGCGGCGGCGCACCTGTTTTTGCAGCAGCCGCAGGTGGTGGATGGAAAGGAAAAGTACGAGCGCTTCGTGAGCAGAATGGCGCATATCGGGCAAACCGACCGCCTTTTCGCACTGCTGCGCAAAACGATCATCAGCGAGACAGAAGTGCTCATGGAGCAGCAGCACAGCGCCGGTACGCGCCCGATCCGACTGGCGAAGGAATATGTGCTCCAGCACTATCAGGATCCTATCACACTGGAAAAGGTGTGCGAGGAAGTAGAGCTTTCCGTCAGCTATTTCAGCTCGCTTTTCAAAAAAGAAACCGGAGAAAACTTCGTTCGTTTCCTGACCCGCACAAGGATGGAGCGGGCCAAGGAACTGTTGGCCCAAACCAACCTGTCTGTGGCGGAAATCTGCATGCAGGTCGGCTACAGCGATCTCAAGTATTTTACACAAACCTTCCGCAAGGAGACCAATCTTAGCCCGGGGCAGTATCGCAAGCTCTATGGTTAAAGCAAGCAGCGCAGAAAGGAGGAGCCCATCATGAGGGAAAAGAAGCGATGCTTTTTGCTTAACAGGATCAAATGGCTGTTTTGCGTTGCAGTTTCCGGAATGACGGCTTTCCTGACCTATTGTTTGGTGCAGAGCTTGCGCAGTCACATGCCGCTCTGGCCGGTGATCCTGATGATCGCGCTGACAGCGGGCTGGGTGCTGACATGGTGGCGGCTTGTCATTATCCCGATGGGCAGGCGCAAAATCGAGATCAACCAGCTGCTGCATGGGTACGGAGACCCGCGCGAACGTCGCATTGTGCCGATCGACTTGGTGGACGAGCTTTTGCAGCAGCAGGTAAAGAAGTGGCTGGATCCCACAAAGGCGTTCCAGCTCAACAAACGGCAGGCGCAGTATTTGGCGCTGCAAAACCAGATCAATCCGCACTTTCTCTACAATACGCTGGAGAGCATCCGCAGCGAGGCGCTGCTGGAGGGGCTGTCCAGTGTAGCGGATATGACCGAAGCTTTGGCCAATTTTTTTCGCTACACGATCAGCAAAACGGAAAATCTGGTGACGGTTGAAGAAGAATTGCAGAATTGTGAGACGTACTTTCATATCCAGCAGTATCGTTTTGGCGACCGGCTTGAGCTGCAGATCCTCTGCACGCCGGAGGACAGAGAGGAGCTTTCCCACTGCCTACTGCCCAAGCTGACGCTTCAGCCGCTTTTGGAAAACAGCATTATTCACGGTACGGAGCTCAAAGTAGGCACAGGCCATCTGTCGATCCGCATGAGCCGGACGGAAAAGCGGCTCCTTCTTCAGGTGGAGGACGATGGCCTTGGCATGGATGAGCAAACGCTGGCGCAGCTCAATAGCCGCCTTGGCCGGGGCGGGCTGCAGGCACAAATGAGCGGAACCAAACGGACCGGCGTGGCATTGGTGAATGTGGACAACCGCATCAGGCTTCTGTTTGGCGAGGAATATGGCCTGCATGTCTATTCTCTGCCGGGAATGGGTACCACGGTGGATATCCTGCTGCCGATCATCACCAGCGATCACGATATCCCCAACCGGGAGGTGCTGGAATGAGGCGGGAAGTGCTGTGCATGCACGATGTAACGCTGGTGGAGCGGGAAAGCGTTCAGCTGGAGGACTTTTCGCTCAATGTGTTTGAAAGCGAGATCGTGGGCATACTGCCGCTCAACGGGCATGGCGTGAACTCGCTGGTGGACTTGCTGCAAAACAATCTGTCGCTTCAAGCAGGCTATGTGTATTATCGTGAGGAACTGGTCAACTGCTGGCGAACGCCCCGAATGCATGCGAACAAGATCGCCGTTATCAAAAATGTCAGCACATTGGTGGAGAGCATGACGGTGGCAGACAATATTTTTGTGCTTCGTCCAGGCTTTCGGGTATGGATGATCCGTCAGCGCATGCTGGTCCAGCAGCTGCAGCCGGTACTGGATGCATTGGGGGTACACATTGCGGCTGATGCCTATATAGACACGCTTTCACACTTTGAGAAGGTGGTCGTGGAGCTGGTAAAGGCCGTCATAGCCGGATATCGCCTGATCGTTCTGCAGGAGATCAGCAATGTGATCAGCGATCAGGAATTGGCCCGGCTGCATAAGATCCTGCGCCATTACGCCAACGAGGGGATCTCCTTTCTCTACATTGGCTTTCATTATGAAGAACTGGTACAGATCTGCGATCGAACCGCCATCTATTCAAACGGCCGGATCCTCAAGTACTTTTCGCCGGAGGAGGGCGAGCCGCCCTATAAAGAGCAGTATGTACAGCGAGTCAGGGAACAGATCATCAGCAAACGTCAGGGGACGGATGAAAAGCCGGTGCTGGAGATCCGCGATTTGCACGGCGGAAATGTGAAGGGGCTCTCGTTCGCCGCCGCTGCAGGAGAATGCGTTGTGGTTCAGGATCCCCAAAACATGATCTTTGAAGATCTGATCGATTTATTGATCGGGGAAAAGCCCATTGAAGCAGGCGAAATCTTGGTGGAGGGGCGCAAGCTGGAAAACGCGCGGGAAATCGCGATCATTCGCGAACAGCCCGAAGTTTCCATGATTTTTGAGGAACTCAGCTATCTGGATAATCTATGCATCACTGCAGACCACCGGCTTCGCGGCATTTGGAGCAGCAGACGCCTCCGCGCAGGGCTTCGCAGAGAATGGGCCAGCCGTGTGGGGAAAGAGGTCTTTGAGCTGCCTGTCGGTCTGCTCAGCTCTCGGCAGCGGTTGAATCTGGTTTGTCAGCGGGTCATCCTGCAGCGGCCCAAGGTGGTCTTCAGCGTTCAGCCCTTCAAGGGGGCCGATGTAAGCATGCGCATGTACATCTGGGATCTGTTGAAGGGACTGATGGACGAAGGCATTGCCATCGTTATTCTGGCGGTCAACCTTGCAGACGCCTTCACGCTGGCCACAAGGCTGGTGCGCGTGGAGCAGGAGCACATACAGACCTATGAGCAGGACGAGTTCGATCATCTGCCCTTCGGCGCTCCGTGGCTGCAGCTTTACAAGCACGTTCCGCCGTCGGAAAAACGGAAGTGAAAATGTAGAATGGTATCAGCATCTAATATGCACAAAGCGTATTCTTTGTAATGCTGTATTTTCTTCATATTGCGAGCAGGCAAGGAACCGCCATATGGCGGCTTGATGTCCTGTATGCGCTTGGTAACGGATGAATCTCAATGATATTCTTGTTTCTGTCCGTACACAGCTTCTGGATCGATACGAGGTGCAGAAAAACCGTACCGTGCGTAACTTCCCATTCCTGATGGGCGAAGGCGTATGGATGGATTCGGAAAAGCTGGGCCCGGAGGACACGCTGGAGGAGGTACTCAAGCACGGCACACTGTCTATCGGCTTTATCGGACTTGCTGAAACACTGAAGCTGCTGTGCGGCAAGCATCACGGGGAAAGCGAAGAAGCACAGGAGCTGGGTTTGCGGATTGTAGGTTTTATTCGTGATTTCTGCGATAAGGTCAGCATAGAGACTGGGCTTAATTTCACCTGTCTGGCTACGCCCGCCGAAAGTCTGTCCGGACGGTTTGTGAAACTGGATCGGGAGAAGTACGGCGCGATCGAGGGCGTGACCGATCGGGAATACTACACCAATAGCTTCCATATTCCGGTGTACTACCCCATTTCTGCGGCAAGAAAGATCGAACTGGAAGCGCCCTACCACGCGCTGACAAACGCGGGGCACATCTCTTATGTGGAAATGGACGGCGATGCCAGTAAAAATCCCGAGGCTTTTGAGACTATCATTCGCCATATGAAGGAATGCGGCATTGGCTACGGCAGCATCAATCATCCGGTGGATCGCGACCCTGTATGCGGCTACAACGGTATCATCAATGATATTTGTCCCAAATGCGGACGCAGAGAAACGCCGGACGCCCCCCTTTGAACGGGTGCGGCGCATTACCGGCTATCTGGTGGGCACGCTGGACAAATGGAACGACGCCAAGCGCGCGGAAGAACGCGACCGTATAAAGCACGGCATTTAACGATGTGCGGTTGCTTTTGGTTGCCAGAACAGGTATAATAAAGGTGAAAGGAGCGTGCGAAGAATGTATACGATCGAGAAGCTTAAAAGCATTTTAGGACCGATCGCAAAGCGCCATGGCGTGAAGAAGCTGTCTGTTTTCGGCAGCGTAGCCCGCGGTGAAGCGACGGACAAAAGCGATGTAGACCTTCTGGCGGATGTTCCGGACGGCTGGGGGTTATTTGCCCTGAGCGGACTCTATGCCGATATTGAGGATGCGCTGGCCTGTCAGGTGGATCTGGTAACGACGGGGATCGACGACGCGCAGTTTCTTGAGAACATCCAGAAAGACGAGGTGATCCTGTATGAGCGGTGAACAGCGCGACCGGACGATCGTGCAGAAAATCATCCAATACTGTGACGAGGCGGCTGAGATCGCCAAAGAATGCGGCGGTTCAAAGGAAGGCTTTCTTGCCAACCGAACCGGACGCTATGCGACGGCCATGTGCCTGATGCAGATTGGCGAGTTGACCGGGCATCTGAGCGACGAAGCGAAGGCGAAGATGAGCGTCATCTCGTGGAACATGATTCGCGGCATGCGCAACATTCTCGCCCACGACTACGTTAGCGTGGACTGGAACGTCATCTGGGCAACGACAGTAAAGGATCTGCCGGTTCTGCGGCTGGTCTGTCATGGATATTTGGAAAACTGAAAATCCTAAGGATACTGAATCCGAAGTCATTGATTTGGCTTCGGATTTTTCTTTTGAAAAAAACGAGGTGAAGGCTCATGTTTAACATTATTCGAAATCCGCGCGGCTACTACACGCTGTATCGGGATGGTATCTTTGAAGGAAATTACGATTCTCAGGAGGAAGCGGCCCGAGCCGCAGACAGGCTGATGCACGGCGGGGATGAAGCCGTATGAACATCTGGCGAAGGTTATCTCAAATCTGCATTCTGCTACTGATTGGCATAGCCGCCACGGTGGCAGGACTGCTGATAGCCGGAAGATCGGCGTGGCTTGTGATTATCGTTTACTGGCTGGTGCTGACGGGTAAAAACGTGTGCGACTGGTTAGGACGATGATTGATATTTGGGGGAAGGGCTTGCAAAAATGCAGGCTCTTTTCTTTTTAGAAGGGAGAAAGACGATGTTAGCTAAAAAATGTGATCGCTGCGGAGATTACTATGAGCCGTACAGAAAACAGTGTAACGAAAAAAAGCGAATGGTTTTATGCTTCTGAACATCGACGAACGACAAAAATACTTTTCGCATAAACCGATTGATTTATGCCTCTCGTGTATGGACGAATTATATTCGTTTATAGAAAACAAGCCAAAGTGAGCAACAGGAAAGGAGAAAACGGAATGAAAGCACGGATTTATGGTCTGGTACAGAATTCTTATGTGGATGGTCCGGGCATCCGCATGGCGGTATTCTTTCAGGGCTGTTTTATGCACTGCAAAGGCTGCCATAATCAGGGCGCATGGGAGCCCAACGGCGGCGTAGAAATGGACACGGAGGAAATCAAACGGCGTATGGCGATCGATCCGCTGCTGGCGGGCATTACGCTTTCCGGGGGCGAGCCGTTCTTACAGCCCGAGGCGGCTTTGGAACTGGCGAAGTTTGCGCATTCGCTGGGCCTGACCGTTTGGTGCTATACGGGTTATCGCATGGGGGATATTTTGCACAAAGGATATGATGCACAGGTAGCCCTGCTCAAGGAAACGGATGTGCTGGTAGATGGGCCGTATGAACAGGATAAGCGAACGCTTGATGCAAAGTGGCGCGGCAGCAGCAATCAGCGTGTGATCGATGTAAAGAAGTCTTTGGAGAAAGGGATGGTGGTTTGCTATGACGATTAACGAATATCAGAAAGAGGCACTGAGGACGGAGCCCAAGGCCGTAAAAGCGGCAAGGATCGACCGGCTGATCAACGGGTTGATGGGTCTCAATGGCGAGGCGGGCGAAGCGATTGATATTCTCAAGAAGCACCTGTTTCAGGGGCACGAACTCGACCGCGAGCATCTGGCGATGGAGCTGGGGGACGTGGCGTGGTATCTGGCGGTGACGGCGGACGCGATTGGCTATACGCTGCAAGAGGTTTTGGAGCTGAATGTGGACAAGCTGCGCGCACGGTATCCGGACGGGTTCGATCCCAGGAAGAGCGTAAACAGAAAAGCGGGCGATCTTTAATGCCCACTTTTGCCGGATAAAAACGTCCACTGCCCACTTTTATATTTGAAAAAACGGGCAAAACCGGGCAAGGACGTAAAAAATGGCCAGAAAAAGTGGGCAAATGGCCACTTTTACAAAACAAAAGTGGCCACGAAAAGCCCGAAAAATGGGCCGAAAATGGCATAAAAACGGCGTTTTTGGCCCGTTTTAAGGCGAAAATTGACGATTTTGAGGGTTCGTGGCCATTTGCCCACTTTTATTTCTATTTAATTGCGAAGAAGAAATAAATAGATAAACAATTTAGAAGGAGGACATCAAAATGGAACTTCTTATGCATCTTGCCAATGGTGCAGAGGTGAAGCTGAACGAGTTTACCCTGCCGATGCATGGTGTCGCGGTCTATACAGACATGACGGCGCTGACCAATGTTTACGCCCAGTTCACGGCTGTGAACCTTTCGCAGGTCTCCATTTCGCAGGACGGGGAGACGATCCAGAAGCTGACGAATGCTTCACTGGAGAGCATGCAGGTGATCAACAACGGAGACGGAACGATTACGGCCCATTTCTACTTTAGCGGAAAGACGGAGCATGACCGCGAGGCGGAATATGCGCAGGCCGCCAGGATCCTGCTGGGGGAGGAGGAATAAGGGATGAACGAAATCATCGCACGGGCGCGCAAGCTGCGCAGGATGATCGAACAGAATGCACAGGGCATGCCTGACGAAACGGCCCAGCATTACGCCGAACTGTTCCACCATTGGAAAGAGGGCGACGTTTACGCGGAAGAGGACGTTGGCAAACGTATATACAGGAAGGGGAAGCTGTACAAGGTGAGGTGCGCGCACACCGCGCAAATTGACTGGCCGCCGGAATATACGCCGAGCCTTTATGAAGAGATCAGCATTGACCCGGAAGCGGGTACGGAGGAAAACCCGATTGAATATTCCGGCAACATGACGCTGGAAAAGGGCAACTATTACGTGGAAGACGGTGCGGTGTACCTGTGCACGCGGGACAGCGAGATACCGGTATACAACACGCTTGCCGAGCTGGTGGGGCTGTATGTTGAAAAAGTGCAGTAACTCGAAAGGAGAATAAGCAGGATGAGTTACGATCCTAAGAAGGTGATCGCCGTCGCCGAAGCGGAAGTTGGCTATCTGGAGAAAAAAACCAACGCCCAGCTTGACGACAAGACCGCCAATGCAGGCAGCAAGAATTACACCAAGTATGCCCGGGACTTAGATGCCCTGGGCTTTTATAATGGGAAGAAAAACGGCGTTGCGTGGTGCGATATTTTTGTGGACTGGTGTTTTGTACAGGCATACGGTCTGGAAGCGGCGCTGAAGCTGACGAATCAGCCGCTGGGCAAATCCAACTGCGGCGCCGGCTGCAAGTACAGCCGTCAGTATTACAAGAAAAAGAACCAGCTGTACGATGCGCCTCAGCCCGGCGATCAGATTTTCTTTTGGCCGAAGGACGAAATCGGCGGCCCCGCGGTAGCGCATACCGGCCTGGTATACGCAGTGGATAAGACTTATGTTTACACCATCGAGGGCAACACCACCGGCGCAAACGGCGTAATTGCCAATGGCGGCGGCGTGTGCAAAAAGAAGTACAGGCTGACTTATAACCGCATCGCAGGATATGGCCGCCCGGATTACGGGGCGGCGGTGAAAACCGAAGTTCCTGTCGAAACGCCCGCGCAGGAGCCTGTTACGGATGGAAAGAAGCAGATCACCGTAACCGGCAATTCTGTCAACATCCGCCGTGGCGATTCCACTAAGGCCGCAAGCGTTGGCAGGCTGAACAAGGGCGACGTGATGGAATGGGTGGCGACAGCGGAAAACGGCTGGAACGCAGGTCGGCACGGCAAAGAAGTCGTCTGGATCTCCGGCAAGTATTCCGCCGTGAGCGGCTGAAAGGAGAGGTAAGCGATGGATTCCTGGATTCAAATGGCGGTGACGGTGGTATGCGCTGTCATCGCTTCTTCCGGTTTTTGGGCGTACATCCAGAAACGCAGCGAGAAAAAGGACGTAAAGACGCAGATGCTTGTGGGGCTGGCTCACGACCGGATTCTCTTTCTGGGTATGAGCTATGTGGAGCGCAGCTACATCACCCGCGACGAATACGAAAATCTTTATGAGTATCTGTATCGACCCTATGAAAAGATGGGTGGCAACGGTTCAGCCAAGCGCGTGATGCAGGAAGTGAACAAGCTGCCCATCCACAACGGGCCGGTGTAAGGAGGGCATATGTTTTGTGTAACGGCAAATTATCCCTCTGAGTGGAAGGATGCACGGGTCTACATCCTGTCCGATCTGCATATTGGCGACATGAATGCGGATATGGGTGAAATTAAGGAACGAGTTCAGCGAATTGCCGATGACCCGAGAGGGCTTTGTGTGCTGAACGGCGACCTGCTAAACACTGCTGTCCGCAATAGTGTATCCGACATCTATACGGAAATTGTGCCGCCCATGGAGCAGATCAAAATGGCGGTAGGGCTTCTGACGCCTATCAAGCACCGCATCATTGCTGCTGATACGGGCAACCATGAAAACCGCGTGTACAAGACGGATGGCATCGACATGATGCGGCTGGTATGCAGAGAGCTGGGCGTGGAGAATCGCTATGCGCCAGAAGGCGTGCTGTGTTTCCTACGCTTTGGCGAAAAATCCGCATCCGAACGCTCCGGCGGACGCAAGAAGCAGCCCTACATTTACACCATCTACGCTACCCATGACACGGGCGGCGGACGCAAGGAGGGTGCAAAGGCCATTCGGCTGGCAGACATGGCAAGCATTGTGGATGCGGATTGCTATATTCACAGCCACTCCCACATGCCGATGATTATGAAGCAGTCCTTCTTCCGCGTAGACATCCAGAACCAGAAGGCTGCGCCGGTTGACAAACTGTTTGTCAACGACGCTTCGCCAATCAGCTACGGCGGCTACGGTCAGAGCGGCGAATTCAAACCTACATCAAAGCAAAGCCCCGTCATTCATCTGAGTGGCGAGGGAAAATTCATGAAAGCGACTTTATAAGGAGATGACTACCAATGCGGAAGGCGATGCTGAGTCAGCCTATGGCGGGCAAAACCGAAGAGGAAATCATTCAGACACGGGAAAAAGCAATTCAAACGCTAACCAACAAGGGATTTGAAATTGTGAATACCCTGTTTACGGACGAGTGGTACAGCAAGGAAGCAATGACGGAACGCGGCGTTGTGCAGATTCCGCTCTGTTTCCTTGCAAAATCTTTGGAAAACATGAGCCTATGTCATACGGCTTATTTCTGCAAGGGCTGGGAGAATGCCCGCGGATGCAGAATCGAGCACGAAGCGGCAAAGGCTTATGGGCTTGAAATCATTTATGAGGAATAAAAGGAGGAAAAACTATGCTTAGCAACAAGACTTACGATGTTCTCAAGTGGATCGCGCTGTATCTTCTGCCCGCACTGGGCACTCTGTACTTTGCGCTTGCGGGGATCTGGGCATTCCCCTACGGCGAGGAAGTTGTCGGCACCATTACGGCGATCGATACCTTCCTTGGCGTACTGCTTGGAATCAGCACTGCGCAGTACAACAAGGCAAACGGCGAGGAGTAAACACATAAAAAGACCGTTCCTGCATCGCATGCGAGAACGGTCTTCGTTCCTTCTAATCTAAGTCAAAGCGGTATACGATCGGGTTTTGACATACCTGATCCCGCAGTTCATCATCAAATATCGAGACTTTCCAGCAGTGGGATCGCATCGCTGCAGGTACTGGCGATGACGTTCGGGAAACCGACAATCCAATCTCTCTGGAATGCATCACGCATAAGTTCTGCAATTCGGAGCAGGTTCTTTTCCACAGGCAGACCTCCTTTCGAGCAATCTTGATAAGCATTTCGACCACTTACCAAATATATTTTACTACAGAGTTCAAGGAAAGTCAAGGTTTTATTGTTGAAGACGCAACATAGTGTGTGATATAATGCACTTGCTAATGTGCAATCCTAATAAGAAAACATTGTAGGGCGAGAGAGAAACGGTATAG
>CAZDEF010000022.1:0-35349 GCA_964504385.1 uncultured Oscillospiraceae bacterium | reverse complement strand
ATCAGGAGGGCGGCAACCCCGAGTTCGACGCTGGTTTCAAGGCTTGGATGAACGCGGATGCGGAAGCGCTGACCAACAATGGCGGCAATGATATGATCTCTGCCATGTCCGTGATGGGCTACGACGCGTACTTTGTGGCGCTGGAGGCGCTGAAGGCTGCCGGTTCCACCAATCCCAAAGCGGTGAACGAAGTGCTGTGGAATGTGACCTATGAAGGCGTTTCCGGTCCTATCGCCTTTGACGCTACGACTGGCGACGCGATCCGCGATACCGCTTACATCAAGGCGATCGACACTGCAAACGGCACGTGGAACTTTGCGGCTGTTCAGACTGTAGAATAACAGTCTCCGCCATATGATATGGCGCCAGAATCCTATCGTTGTGGCGTGGGCGTACCGTCCACGCCACAACGTGTATATGCAGGAGGGATTTCGTGTTGTTCAATACCATTCTTCCTTATTTGCTGTCTGGCATTTCAGTGGGCGGCCAGTACGCGCTGATCGCCATTGGCTATACCATGGTGTACGGTATCCTGCGTCTGATCAACTTTGCCCATGGCGATGTGTTCATGATAGGCGGCATCCTGATGGTGTACATTTCGGCCAGCGGGCTTCCGCTGTATGTCTCCATTCCGCTCGTGCTCATCCTGACTGCGGCGATCGGCTTTGTGATCGAACGGATCGCTTACAAGCCGCTGCGCAGCGCGCCGCGCATGTCCGTCATGATCTCCGCCATCGGCGTCAGCTATACGCTGCAGAATCTGGTGCTGTACATCACGGGCGGCCTCAACCAGTTCTATCCCACCATTCCGTTTATCTCCCAGTCCATTACCATCGGCGGAGCGTCCACCAAAATGGTAACGGTGGTCACGCCTGTGCTGACAGTGGTGCTGATGGTGGCGCTCGTGCTGCTGATCAATCACACCAAGATCGGCATGGCCATGCGCGCCGTGAGCAAGGACTTTGAGACCAGTTCGCTGATGGGCATCAAGATCAACTCGATCATTTCCGCCACATTTGTCATCGGCTCTTTTCTGGCGGGTGTTGGTTCGCTTCTGTACTTTACCAATTACACCACCGTTATTCAAACGTCCGGCTCCATGCCCGGCCTGAAAGCCTTTGTGGCGGCAGTCTTCGGCGGCATTGGCAGCATTCCCGGCGCTGTGGTGGGCGCTTTCATCATCGGCATCTGCGAAAGCATCATCAAGGGCTTGGACATCATCCTGTTCAAGCTTGGCCTGAGCAAGCAGATGTTCGGACTGGCCACTTTTTCCGATGCATTCACGTTTGCCCTGCTGATTGTCATCCTGATCGTCAAGCCCACCGGCCTGTTCGGTGAAAAGACGACGGATAAGGTGTGAGGTGAAAAGCATGACGATTCAACGGAAACGAAATCTCCAAATGAAGAAGGCAGATCCAGCCGTGCTGATTTCCGCAGCCGTCATTGTAGTGGTGTACGCTCTTGTGTTTGTGCTGGAACAGATCATGCCGCCGACCTCCATGCTCTTTACGGTGCTGAAAAAGGGCGCGGTCTATGCGCTGGTGGCTGTCTCCATGAACCTACTGAACGGATTCACGGGGCTGTTTTCACTTGGGCAGGCGGGCTTCATGCTCATTGGCGCGTATACATACGGCATCCTCACCATTCCGGTGGCGCAGCGCGCTGCCGTGTATCAGTACTACGAAGGCGGCTTGGTGCAGTTTGCCATGCCGGTGATCCCTGCACTCATCCTTGCTGGCTTGGCGGCGGCACTTTTCGCACTGCTGATCGGTCTGCCGGTCCTACGCCTCAAGAGCGATTATCTGGCCATTGCCACGCTGGGCTTTGCCGAGATCATCCGCTCCATCTTCCAGTGGGATAAGCTGGGCAAACTGACCAATGGCTCCAACATGCTGCGCCTGTTTCCTACCTTCAATGATTTTAATATCTGCAACGAACAGGGCGAGGTCGTGGTCTATCTGTCCACGTTCGTGCCGTTCATCATCGCGGGCGTGTGCATCGCACTGGTGGTGATGCTGCTGCATTCCAGCTATGGCCGCGCCTTCATGTCCATTCGAGATGACGAGATCTCCGCAGAGGCGATGGGCATCAATCTGGCCAAGCACAAGCGGCAGGCGTTCTGCATCAGCTCGTTCTTTGCGGGGATCGGCGGAGCGTTGCTGGCCATGTATTCCAACTCGGTGCAGGCCAAGAGCTTCACCTCTGCCATGACCTACGAGATCCTGCTGATCGTCGTCATTGGCGGCATCGGTTCCATCACGGGCAGCTGCATGAGCTCCTTCCTGTTCGTGGCCTGTTCCGAGTGGTGGCTGCGCTTCCTGGATCAGAAGCAGATGATTGGCAACTGGCAGGTCCCGCTGCTGCGCAACGGCTTCCGTCTGGTGGTGTTCTCCGTGATCATCATGATCGTCGTGCTGTTCTTCCGGCAGGGGATCATGGGTACGAAGGAATTACCGGATCTGTTCCGAAAGAAGCATAAAACGGCGGAAGGCGGAAAGGAGGGTACAGCCAGATGAGCAATGTGGAACGCGTACTGGAAATGGAAAACATGACCATGCAGTTTGGCGGTGTGGTGGCCGTGGACAGCTTCAGCATGCATGTAGACGCGGGGGAGATCGTTGCGCTCATCGGCCCCAACGGCGCTGGCAAAACCACTGCTTTCAACGTGATTACCGGCGTGTATCAGCCGACCAACGGCAATGTGAGAATGCGCGGCAAGATCATCGCGCAGGGCCATCCGACCGGCAGAATGAAGAAACTCTACGGCGGCACGCATATTGGCGAATACGGAAAGCTGATCTCAAACACGCCGGATCGCATCACGGAAATGGGCGTTGCGCGCACCTTCCAGAACATTCG
Organism: uncultured Oscillospiraceae bacterium; assembly: GCA_964504385.1. Classification (GTDB taxonomy): domain Bacteria; phylum Bacillota; class Clostridia; order Christensenellales; family Aristaeellaceae; genus Limiplasma. Next base: position 32,490 of record CAZDEF010000022.1, on the reverse strand, counting down.
TCTGTTCAAGAATATGACGGTGCTGGAAAACGTGCTGGTCGCGCACCACATGCGGCTGAAGACGGGGCTGCTCGGTTCCATCCTGCACCTGAACATGCAGGAAGAGCGGCGCATCCGGCAGGAATCGCTGGATCTGCTGGACTTGTTGGGACTGGGCAATATGGCCAATGAAAAGGCGTCCTCTCTGCCGTACGGCAAGCAGCGCTATCTGGAGATCGCCCGTGCGCTGGCGACAGAGCCGCGCCTGCTGCTGCTGGATGAACCAGCCGCCGGCATGAATCCGCAGGAGACAGACGAGCTGAGCGAGTTTATCCGCGATATCAAAGAAAAGTTTAACCTGACCGTTTTTCTGATCGAGCATCACATGAATCTGGTGATGGATATTTCCGACCGGATCTATGTGCTGGATTTCGGCAGACTGATTGCGGAAGGAACCCCGCAGGAGATTCAGGACAATCCTGCTGTGATCGCTGCATATCTGGGGGTGGATGACGAATGAGCGCACTGCTGGAGGTCAAGGATCTGGTGGTCAGCTATGGCGGCATTGAAGCGCTGAAAAGCATTTCCTTTAAAGTAAATGAGGGCGAGATCGCTACGCTGATCGGTGCGAACGGCGCGGGCAAATCCACCACGCTGCGGGCCATCACATCGCTGGTGCCCGTGAAGAGCGGCAGCATCTTCTATGATGGACAGGACATCACGCATCTGGACACGCAGAAGATCGTGGAAAAGGGGATCGCGCTGGTGCCGGAAGGCCGCCGCGTGTTTGCCAATCTGACGGTGCTGGAAAACCTGAAGATCGGCGCCTACCTGCGCAAGAACAAGGCTGAAATCGAAAAGGATATTCAGTATATTTACGGGCTCTTTCCGCGGCTGGAGGAGCGCAGCTGGCAGCTGGCCGGTACTCTTTCTGGCGGCGAGCAGCAGATGCTGGCGGTCGGCCGCGCCATGATGACCCGTCCCCGCATGATCATGATGGACGAACCGTCTCTGGGCCTTGCGCCGCTTGTGGTGAAGGACATCTTCGCCATCATCAAGCGGCTGCGCGAGGAGGGCATTACCATCCTGCTCATCGAGCAGAACGCCAACGCCGCCCTCGGCGCAGCGGACTATGGCTATGTGATGGAGACCGGGCACATTTCCATGAGCGGTACGGGCGAGGAACTGCTGACCAACAAGAGCGTGCAGGAAGCCTATCTGGGCAAACAGCAGAAGAAACCGTGATGTTCCATGAAACATGAAACACCGCCGTGTGAAGAGCGAAATGCTTCACACGGCGGTGTTTTCAGTCAGTCGGAAAAACTCGCTGCGCGCTTGGAAAACTGCGGTCCTCCGAGCCTCCCATTCGTTTTTTTGAATGCAGCGATTATTTTTTGAAGAAATCCTGTATGGTTTCGATCACAAACTGTACATCCTTCTCGCTCAGACCGTAGTACATGGGCAGGCGAAGCAGACGTTCGCTTTGATTGGTGGTGTAGCGGTCTTCTCCGTGGAACCGGCCGAATTTCAGACCGGCTGTGGCAGAGTGGAGCGGGATGTAGTGGAACACAGCGCTGATACCATTGGCTTTGAGGTGGTTGATGAGCGCGGTGCGTTCCTCCAGAGAGCGGAGCAGGATGTAATACATGTGCGCGTTGTGCGTGCACTCGGCGGGCACGGTCATGCGCTTGAGGCAGCCCTGCTCCTCCAGAGAAACAAACGCTTCGTGGTACTGGTTCCAGCAGGCCATGCGCCAGCCGTTGATCTCATCGCGCTGCTCCAGCTGAGCCAGCAGATAGGCAGCGTTGAGCTCGCTGGGCAGGAAAGAGGAGCCGATATCCACCCAAGTGTATTTGTCCACCTGCCCGCGATAATAGCGGCTGCGGTCGGTGCCTTTTTCGCGCAGGATCTCTGCGCGCTCGATCAGCTCCGGCGAATGCAGCAGCACCGCGCCGCCTTCTCCCATGGAAAAGTTCTTGGTCTCGTGAAAACTGAAGCAGCCCACATCGCTCATGGAGCCTGCGGGACGGCCCTTGTAGAAGGAGCCGACGGCCTGCGCTGCGTCCTCCATCATCATGAGATGATGCTCATCGCAGATCTTTTGCAGTTCATCCATATCGCAGCACACGCCCGCATAGTGTACAGGAACCAATGCGCGGGTCTTGGGGGTGATGGCGGCGCGCACACAGGCAGGATCCATGTTCATCGTGTCCGGGTCAACATCCACAAACACGATCTCTGCGCCGCGCAGAGCGATGGCGTTGGCCGTGCTGGAAAACGTGAACGACGGCATGATGACTTCGTCACCGGGCTGCAGATTCATCAGCAGCGCGCCCAGCTCCAGTGCGCTGGTGCCGGAGGTGGTCAGCAGCGCTTTGGGCACGCCGGTCAGCTTTTCCAGCTCGGTGTGGCAGCGCTTGGTGAAAGAGCCGTCGCCGCAGATCTTTCCGCTCTCAATGGCCTGCTGCACATAATCGGAGCATTTGGACACACGCGGTGGAACGTTGAAAGGGATCAAAGGGAGTCGCCTCCTCGTATCGTTGGTTATACTCATTCATTATAACATAGATAGGGGTTCTTGTCATTGCTGATTTCGTGGAAGTCCTTCCAGATACAGTGCGACAATGTCCAAATCGCTGGTTTGGTACAGCATGCGGCTGCCCACCACATCTTCTACCTCGCCCACAACGGGATGACCATGGTCGTACAAAAGATCGACCCCAGCCATGTGCAGCGGGGCTTTGGCTTCATTGAAACGGCGGATGACGGCCTCGGCCAGCAGGCGTTCCTCCTGCGTCAGTTCGTGCAGTGCCACATGCCCGCCTTTTTTGAAGTTGCTCACCACACCGCTTTGCGCGGTGCGCATCACGCCGGCCAAAATCCTGCCATGGAGCACATACACGCGCAGGTCGCGTCCTGCCTCGGTCACCACTGCCTGCTGCAGCATGGGTTCCGGTTGAATGCGCTGCACCGCTTCCAGCCACTCCTGGGCATCCCGCACCAGTGTTACACGGTCGCCGCCATGGCTGCACGCGGGCTTGAGGATCAGCGGGTAGGCTGAGGGAGGGGCAGAGGGGGCGTGCAGAAAAAAGAGAGAGGACGGCATGGGAAGTCCCTGCAAGAATTGATGTGTAACGCGTTTGTCATTGCAGATGGCGCAGACGCGCGAATTGTTGTAGACAGGAACGCCCATGCGCTCAAAGTGCTCGCTGATCCACGCATGGCGCTGGCGCGACAGCACAGCATCCGGTTTGCAGGGGAGGCCGTCCTTCAGACAGTAGGGCCGCCCCTGCCCGTCCATTGCAAGCGCAAGCTGGCTGAGCAGTACGGGCTCGATGCGCAGACCGAAGCGTGCGCCTTTTTCCTGCATCATTTGTGCAAAACTTTGATTCACAGCAAAGTCGTGATCATCGTATACGAGCCAGCATTCCTTCATCGTTCGGCCAGCTTTCCGGCAATATAGCGCATGATCTCATCCGCCATGTTGATGCCTGTGCATTGCAGCGTAGTCTTGAAATGCGCGTTGGAGTTGACTTCGCAGATGATGGGGCCGTCTTCCCCGAACATCACATCCACACCGGCAAAATCCAGCCCGAGGGCAGAAACGGCTTTCAGCGCCGCGCGCTCCTGCGCGGGCGTGGCCTGCCACGGCTCCATTGCTCCGCCGCGGGTGAGATTGCTGCGGAAATCGCCATCGGTGCTTCTGCGCAGCATGCTGGCGACCACGCGTCCGCCCACTACATTGATGCGCACATCACGGCCGTAGCTTTCCTGAACGAGCTTTTGAAACAGGAGCGGCGTACCGGCCAAGGCGGTCACTTTTTCCTGCAGTTCGCGCAGATCATGAATCAGATAAACCTGCTGCCCAAAAGAACCGAAGCATTCCTTCAAGACCAGCGGAAAGCCCAGTTCACTGGCGGCGTCGCTTAAAAAATCCAGCTGGGGATAGCCAACGGCGGGGAAGGTCTTGGGGGCGAGGATGGTGCGCGGCAGAGAAAGCCCCGCCTGCCGGAGCTTCAGATACGTCAGCGCCTTGTCATCGCACCACAGGATGCTTTGCGAACTGTTGAACACGCGCAGACCGCGCGTTTCCAGCTGCATGGCCAGCTGCACGTCCTTATCCCAGAAAAGCACAAAATCGTAGGCTTCAGGATGAAAGGAGGGCGTATCCACCACACAGCTCAGCTCCGCGTTGGTGGCTACGTCCAGCGCCATTTGGGCCGCTTCAGCTGCGGCCTGCAGCGTGCGGTACAGATCGTCAAATTTGGTCGTGCGCAGAAACGCGTTGACAACCATCAAACCTTTGTACATGCGTTGTCAACCTCCTTTGGACAGATGCTCAAAGGATAGCATGGCGCTTCGCGCTTGTCAATCACTCCGCAGGTTGGTATAATGCACATTGCGTATTTTTTACGCCCGAACGGATACAGGAGGCATGAACAATGCAACAGGAAAACGAACTGAGTACGCAGCCGGTAGGCAAGCTGCTGTGGAAGCTGGCGTTGCCGACCATAGTCGCACAGCTGGTAAACGTGCTGTATAACATGGTGGACCGCATGTATATCGGCCATATCCCGCAGGTGGGCGCAACGGCGCTGACCGGATTGGGCGTGACCATGCCGGTGATCCTGCTGGTGAGCGCGTTTGCAGCGCTGGTCAGCATGGGCGGCGCGCCGCGTGCAGCCATCATGATGGGCAAGGGCCACAGGGAGGAAGCCGAACGGATCTTGGGCAACTGCACAGCGGCGCTGATCGTGATGGCGCTGCTGCTGACGGCGGCTATCGGGCTGTTTGGCCGCGATGCACTGCTGCTGTTCGGCGCAAGCGCCGATACCCTGCCCTATGCATGGGACTATCTGTCGGTGTATGCCATCGGGACCATTGCGGTGCAGCTGACGCTGGGCCTGAATGCGTTTATCACCACGCAGGGCTTTTCGCGGGTGAGCATGCTCACAGTGCTCATCGGCGCGGTCTGCAACATCGTGCTGGATCCGGTGCTGATCTTCTGGTTTGATATGGGAGTGCGCGGTGCGGCGCTGGCTACCATTCTGTCGCAGGCGCTTTCCGCAGTGTGGGTGATCCGCTTCTTGACGGGCAAGAAAACGATGCTGCGCATCCGCTTGCACTGTCTGCGGATCGAGCCCAAGGTGTACCTGCCCTGCATGGCGCTCGGTCTTGCTCCATTTGTGATGCAGTTTACCGAAAGCATTCTGTCCGTCAGCTTTAACGCCAGTCTGCTGAAATACGGCGGCGATTTGGCGGTCGGCTCCATGACCATTCTCAGCAGCGTGATGCAGTTTTCGCTGCTGCCGCTGCAGGGCCTTACGCAGGGAGCACAGCCCATCATTAGCTTTAACTATGGCGCGGGCAACAGGCAGCGCGTGATGAGCACATACCGTTTGCAGCTGACGGTATGCCTGTGTTACTCCATGACGATGTGGGCGGCAGCCATGATAGCGCCGCAGCTGTTTGCACAGCTGTTCACCAGCGATGCCGCGTTGGTGGAGGCCGTGCGTCACAACCTGCGCATCTACATGGGGGCGACGGGGCTGTTTGGACTGCAGATCGCCTGTCAGCAGACCTTTGTGTCCACCGGCGACGCCAAAACATCGCTGTTTCTGGCTCTGCTGCGCAAAGTGTTTTTGCTGATCCCGCTTATTTTCATTCTGCCGCTGTTTTTGCCCAACAAGGTGGATGCGGTGCTGCTGGCCGAGCCGGTTTCGGATCTGATCGCCGTGACGGTTACCACCACGCTGTCGCTGCGCGCCATGCGCAAATATATGTGCGCAGAAGCATGATCTGCGGTATTCTCCGGTTTCACTTTTTCTGCAAAAGGGTATCATAGAATGTGCCACCCAATGATTTTTTGACAAGGAGGCTGTCAAACATGGCAAACAAGGTAAACACGCAGAATTTTGAAGAAATGGTGCTGAAGAACGCCAAACCCGTGCTGGTCGATTTTTACGCAGACTGGTGCGGCCCGTGCAAAATGCTCGCGCCGATCGTGGAGGAGATCGCCTCTGCCAGCGACGCTTACGAGGTGTTCAAGCTCAATGTGGACGAGGCCGCTGAAATCGCCGTAAAGTACGGCGTGATGAGCATCCCCACGCTGATCGTGTTCAAAAACGGTCAGGAAGCCGGCAAGACCATCGGCGTGCAGAACAAGCAGACCATTCTGGATCTGCTGTCCTGAGGAAAAACAAGCAATGCAAAAAGATCCGCGATCACGGTTCGGGCCGTGCTGCGGATCTTTTTTTTGATCAGTGGCATGTTTCTTTGCCTTATTCGGCGTCCTTCTTCATTTCAGACAGGCACTTTTCGCAGACCATCTTGCCCTTGAAAAGCTTTACATTGCGAGCATCATTGCAGAAGATGCAGCCGGGCTGATACTTTTTGAGGATGATCTCATCGCCTTCGGTGAAGATCTCCAGAGTGTCTTTGATAGCGATCCCCATGGTTTTGCGCAGCTCGATCGGAATAACGATACGGCCAAGATTGTCCAGTTTGCGCACCACGCCAGTAGATTTCATTCGTTCTTCCTCCAATGCCAGTTCAAAAATCTTCATGTCATCTGTGCATACAGCCATACACGGATGACATAATCATATATCTGCAAGAAGGAAATGGCAATGGCCGGAATGGGAATAATTGACGCCAATATACATGATTTTGGGTGTATTTTTAGAACGTTTCTTTGAAATACACATCAAATATGATGTAAAAATTGAAAGGGTGAACAAATGCTACACCTAATCTGGTTTATAATGATGGCAGGATCTTCCTTTTGCGCGATACAGACAGGAGGGGCTGACGGGGTGCTGCAGGCTGCGCTGGGCGGGTGTGAGGATGCGATCGCGCTCACCCTTCGCCTTGGTGCGGGGTATCTGCTGTTCTGCGGCTTGCTGGAGATCGCGAAGGCAGCCGGCGCTGCCCGAGGGCTGGAAGAGCTCATGCATCCGCTGCTGCGCTGGCTGATGCCAACCGTTTCCAGAAAGGAGACCCGCGAAGCGGTAGCGCTGAACCTGTCCATGAATCTGCTTGGACTGGGAAACGCCGCTACGCCGCAGGGGCTGAAGGCCGTGCGGCTGCTCAGCGAGGAAGAGACCGCTGCGCCTTCCGTGCGTCATGATCTGTACATGTTGCTGATCCTCAACGCCACCGGCTTGCAGCTGCTGCCGACGACGGTGCTGACCCTTCGCACAGCCGCAGGATCGGCGAATGCACAGGCGGTGGTGCTGCCCACGCTGCTGTGTACACTGTTTTCAACGATTGTTGGAATCCTACCGGCTTTATGGCTGAGAAGGAGGAAACTGCGGTGAAGGGCTGGCTGATCCCGCTGATGATGCTTGCGCTGCTGGCTGCTGCGGCGTGGAAAAGACTGCCCGTGTACGATCTGTTTGTGCAGGGTGCAAAAGACGGAATGCAAACGGCGCTGCAGGTGCTGCCCAATCTGGCGGCCATGCTGTGCGCCATTTCACTCATGCAGGCTTCCGGGCTGATGGAGGCGCTGTGCCGCCTGTGCGCCCCGGCGTTCACATGGCTGGGACTGCCGCCGGAGATCGCGCCGCTGGTGCTGATCCGTCCCGTCAGCGGCAGCGGTGCGCTGGCCATGTTAGAAAATGTTTTGCAGGAATACGGAGCGGACAGCCGGATCGGCTTGATCGCTTCTACGATACTCGGCTCAAGCGAGACGATCTTTTATACGGTGTGCATTTATCTGAGCGCTGCCAATGACAAGCGCACCGGCTATGCCGTTCCCTGCGCGCTGCTGGGCATGCTGGCGGGAACATGGCTGGCGGGAATCCTGTTTTGAACGTTGACAAGCAGGAAAAATCGGGTATAATCGGAGGTGAATAGGAAGACAATGAACGGAAGAGTACCCTTGACCGTTCCGCCAAGAGAACTGCCGGTCGGTGCAAGGCAGCGCGGGGGAGAGGAGAACATGGCCCGGGAGTCTTTTCGCCCGATAGGTAGGGTGAAGCGGGTGGTCCCGATACAGACCTGCGATCTTTCAGGATCGAAAGCGATAAACCAAGGGTGGTACCGCGGGTTCAGCCCGCCCCTTTTGATATGGGGGCCGGGCTTTTTCGTTTCAGTGCAAAAGGAGGATGAGCCATTTGGAAAACCAGAAGAAGTTCTACATTACAACACCCATCTACTATCCCAGCGATAAACTGCACATCGGTCATGCCTACTGCAGCGTTGCCGCCGACACCGTTGCCCGCTTCAAGAAGCAGACCGGCTACGATACCTACTTTCTCACCGGCACCGATGAGCACGGCCAGAAGATCGAGCGCAAGGCCGCTGCCAAGGGCGTGACGCCGCAGGCTTATGTGGACGAGATCGTCAAGGGCATCAAGGAACTGTGGACAATGATGGATGTGGAGTACAATGATTTCATCCGCACGTCCGATGAACGCCATGTCAAGACCGTTCAGAAGATTTTCCGCAAGCTCTACGAGCAGGGCGACATTTACAAGGGCAGCTACGAAGGCTGGTACTGCACCACCTGCGAAAGTTTCTTTACCGAGCTGCAGATCAAGGAAGGCTGCTGCCCCGACTGCGGCAGCCATGTAGAAAAGACCAACGAGGAAGCCTACTTCTTTAAGCTGGGCAAGTACCAGCAGTGGCTGACCGATTACATCGAGAGCCATCCGGATTTCATCCAGCCCACCAGCCGCAAGAATGAGATGCTCAACAACTTCATCAAGCCCGGTCTGCAGGATCTGTGCGTGAGCCGCACCTCCATCAAGTGGGGCGTGCCGGTGGACTTTGATGAAAAGCACACCGTGTATGTGTGGCTGGACGCGCTGACCAATTACATCACCGCGCTGGGCTACGGCAGCGAGGATGACAGCCTGTATCAGAAGTACTGGCCTGCCAATATCCATCTGGTCGGCAAGGAGATCGTGCGCTTCCACACCATCATCTGGCCCATCATTCTGCATGCGCTGGATCTACCCCTGCCCAAACAGGTGTTTGGTCATGGCTGGCTGGTGCTGAACGGCATGAAGATGTCCAAGAGCCTTGGCAACGTAGTGGATCCTGTGGTGCTGTGCGGCCGCTACGGCTCCGACGCGATCCGCTATTTCCTGATGAGAGAGATGCCCTTCGGCGCTGACGGTCAGTTCAGCTACGAGGCGCTGCTCACCCGCATCAATGCCGATCTGGCCAACGACTTGGGCAATCTGGTCAGCCGCACGGTGGCGATGGTGGAGAAGTACTTCGACGGTGTTGTGCCGGAGCACGGCGAGTGGAACGATGTGGACAAGGCGCTCATCGAGCTGGCAGAGGGTACGCCCGCCAAGGTGGAAAAGCACATGGACGAGCTGCAGTTCTCCGTGGCGTTGCAGGATATCTGGCAACTGATCGGCGAATGCAACCGCTATATCGACCTGAATACGCCTTGGGTGCTGATCAAGAGCGAAGAGGGCAAGGAACGCCTCAAGACCGTCATGTATGTGCTGTGCGAATGCATCCGCCTTGTGAGCGTGCTCATCAAGCCGGCCATGCCAAAGACGCCTGCCCGCATCTGGGAGCAGCTTGGCTTGCAGGACGAGAGCATCTGCACATGGGAATCCGCCGACCGCTTTGGTCTGCTTCCTGCCGGCATCCGCGTGCAGAAGGGCGAAGCACTCTTCCCGCGCATTGATATCAAGAAGGAACTGGCTGACATCGTGCCCACCCCCAAGGCAGAGGAGAAGAAGCCGGAACCCAAAAAGGAAAAGAAGCAGGAAGCCAAGAAGGAGGAGCCGCTGCCGGAAGGCGTGATCTCCATTGACATGTTTGATAAGATCCAGCTGCGCGTGGCGCGCATCCTGACCGCGGAGGCGGTGAAGGGAAGCGACAAGCTGCTGCATTTCACCGTGAAGCTGGGCGAAAACGAGCCCGAGCGCTCGGTCGTATCCGGTATCGCCAAGTTCTATACGCCTGAAGAAATGGTCGGCAAGCAGGTCGTGCTCGTCAGCAATCTCAAGCCCGCAAAGCTGCGCGGCATCCCCAGCGAAGGCATGATCCTGTGCGCGTCCGACGCAGAGGACAAGGTGCTCAAGCTGTGCACGGTGGAACCGGGCATGGAGGATGGAGCGTACATTCGATGAATCTGTTTGATTCCCACTGCCATCTGGAAGACGAACGCTTTGCAGATGACCGTGCCGAAGTGATGACCCGCATGGAGGATGCAGGGGTGCGCCGCTGTATCCTCGCGGGCAGCGATATGGATTCCAGTAGCCGCATCGTTGAGCTGACCCGAAAGCACGCCAATGTATACGGCGTGGTGGGCGTGCATCCGCATGAGGCCAAAACGTGGACGGATGAATGCGAGATGCGCATCGCCGAATGGGTGCAGGAAGAACGCATCGTGGGCGTGGGCGAATTCGGTCTGGATTACTACTACGACCTGTCGCCGCGCGATGTGCAGCAGGCGGTGTTCGTCCGCCAGCTGCTGCTGGCGCGTCGGCTGGATATGCCGGCTGTGTTTCATATCCGCGATGCACATGGCGATACCCTGTCGCTGATGAAAGCGCACCGCAGCGAATTGCCGGAAGGCGTCATCCACTGCTGCTCTGCCAGTGTGGAAACCGCACGCGAATACCTGGACATGGGGTTCTACATTTCCTTTGCCGGGCCGATCACCTTCAAGAATGCCAACAAGCTGCTGGACGTGGTGCGTTTTGTGCCCATCGACCGCATCCTTGTGGAAACGGACAGTCCTTATATGGCGCCCGTACCCATGCGGGGGAAACGCAATGAACCGACCTATGTGAAATATGTTGCCGAAAAGGTGGCCGAACTGCGGGGCCTTTCGTGCGAGGAAATGGCGCAGACTGCGTGGAACAATACCTGCCGCCTGTTCCGCATTGCGCCCAACATGAAATAAGAGAGAGGAATCGTGACAAATGCTGCCCAAATTGATCGTTATCGCCGGTACGAATGCCTCCGGCAAGAGCGGCCTTGGCATTGAGCTGGCTGCGCATTACGGCGGCGAGGTGGTCTCTGCCGATTCCAGACAGGTGTTCCGCGGGCTGGACCTGGGCAGCGGAAAAATCACGCCGCAGGAGGCCAAGGGAGTCCCGCATCACTTGATCGACGTGTGCAATGCCGGCGATTTCTTTTCCATGGCGGATTTTCAGCGCTTGGCATATGAAGCGATCGACGATATCCCCGCGCGCGGGAAGATCCCGTTTCTGGTGGGCGGTACCGGTCTGTATGTGGCGGCTGTGGCGGACGGATATGAGCTGAGCGACCGCATGCCGGATCTGGCTTACCGGGCCGAGCTGGAAAAGCTTGCGACAGAAGAACTGTATGCCATGCTGCGCAAGGCGGTCCCGGATACCGATGTGGAACCGCGCAACCGCAACCGTGTGATGCGTCTGCTGGAAAAGCTGCATGATGGCGACGATGTGACGCCCTCCAAAAAGCCGCGCTATGAAACGCTGCGCCTTGGCGTGACGTGGGAGCGCGATGTGCTCCGCAGACGAATTGACGAACGGCTCGAACGCCGCCTGCAGCAGGGGATGATCGAAGAAGTCAGGGGACTGCTGGAGAGCGGCGTGAGCGAGGAGTTCATGATCAAGCTGGGGTTGGAGTACAAGTTCATCACCCAGTACCTGCGGGGCGATTACGCTGCATTGGAAGAAATGACGGATCTGCTGGCCACGGCGATCAAGCAGTTTGCCAAGCGGCAGATGACGTGGTTCCGCCGCGATTCAGCCATCCAATGGCTGGACATGGCGAATGACCCGTTCCGTCAGGCTTGCGAAAAGATCGATGCTTTTTTGCAGGATTGATCGCAATGATCCAAAGCGCCATTCTTTGTAAGGAATGGTGCTTTTTTGATGCGCAGGATCCGCGAAGCAGACAGCTCGGCAGGACGAAACAAGAAAAAGAAAAATTTTTGCGAAAAAAATATCAAACTGGCAGGAAAACAGGAAGGGAAACACGAAATAGATGAATGGGGATTAAGTTGGACTTCATATAACTGATCCTCAACCACTGACCTCTAACGCATGGAAGGGAGAACGGAAATGCACAACTCACAAGACCTGCAGAAGGTGCTGGAGCTTCGCAAGGCGATTCTGGCCGGCAGCGAAAAGCGCCTGAAGGAGCAGCGCGACGCGGGCAAGCTGACTGCGCGCGAACGCGTGGAAAAGCTGGCGGATGCGGGCAGCTTCGTGGAGCTGTTCGCGCTGGTTAGCCAGAAGGAGGAGGGCGCGGGCGTGATCACCGGTTACGCCACCATCGACCAGCGCCCGGTTTACATCTTTGCTCAGGATTTCACCGTGCGCGGCGGCGCGATGGGCAAGGCACAGGCCGCTAAGATCGTTAAACTCCTGGACATGGCTCTCAAGACGGGCGCGCCCGTCATCGCGCTGATGGATTCCGCCGGTGTGCGCATCGATGAAGGCGCTGCCGCCATGAGCGCTTACAGCGAAATCTACAACAAACTGGCCCGCATGAGCGGCGTGTGCCCCGTCATTGCGGTGGTTCTGGGCCCCTGCATCGGCGGCGCTGCGCTCATCACCCAGCTGGCGGATGTGTCCATCGTGGCCGAAAAGGTGGGCCAGCTGATGGTGTTTGGCCCGCAGGTCATGGCCGCCATGAACGGCAAGGCTGTGAAGGCTGATGAGTTCGGCGGTGCAAAGGTAGCTGCTGAAATGGGCGCCTGCGCGTTGACCGCTGAGACCGAGGAAGAAGCCCTTGCCAAGGCGCAGGCCGTGCTGGCGCTGCTGCCCTCCAGCAATCTGGAAGACAGCGAGATCATCGATACCGACGACATGAACCGCATGCTGCCCGCGATCGATCCCGCCGATGCCGATGCACTGGTGGCTGCGGTGGTGGACAATGGCTCCGCCATCGAGCTGTATGCCGATTACGGCAAGAACGTCAAGACGGTGCTGGCCCGCATGGGCGGCCGCAGCGTGGCTGTGGTGGCCGCCAGCGGCAAGCTGTGCGCCGGCTGTCTGCAGAAGGCTGCCCGCTTTGTGCGCATGGCGGACTGCTTCAACATTCCCGTGGTGAGCCTGCTCAACACCTGCGGCGTGCAGGTGGAAAGCGTGCAGGCGCAGGGCTGGCTGTTCAAGGCGCAGGCGCAGCTGCTGTATGCATACGCTGAAGCCACCGTGCCGAAGTTGGCTGTCGTCACCGGCGACGCCATCGGTCAGGCCTATGTCGCGATGGGCGGCAAGGGCAATGCCGATGTGACCTACGCTTGGCCCACCGCCGTCATTTCTGCACTGACCCCTGAAGCCGCCGTGGCTGTGCTGTACGCCGACGAAGTCAAGGCCGGTACCGCCCTGACCGTGGAAGCCGCCCGCGCCAAGTATGCGGATCAGTACATTGAAGAAGTGGCGGGCGCTGTAAACGCTGCCAAGGCCGGCATGGTGGATGACATCATCGACCCGGCTACCACCCGTCAGATGCTGATCTCCGCGATGGAGATGCTTGCTTCCAAGCGCGATTCCAACCCGCCCAAGAAGCACGGCAATCTGCCGATGTAATTTTGGGAAAGGAGAGACATCTATGGGTAAGATGCTTATCGATGCTCTGGGCGTGACCGTTCTGGGCATGGCTACCGTGTTCGTCGGTCTGGTGATCCTGATCGTGTTCATCGGCATTCTGTCTAAGGTGAACGGCGCTGTCGAGAGCAAAAAAAAAAATAACTCCGGCGCAGTAAACGCCAATGCGGACGAAGTGCCCGATGAGGTGATGGCAGCCATCACTGCAGCGCTGGCCGCTTACGACGATACCCCCTCTCCGGACGTGGTTGCCGCAATTGCCGCTGCCTTGAACATGGTGATGGGCGAAGGCAACTATGTGGTGCGTCATGTGAAGCGCATTCATCATGCGCCCGCTTGGAACCGTGCTGGCCGTGAGGAACAGATCTATAGCCGTTTCTGATTTTTCCAACTTTCGATAGAACAAAACGATTCGCATTATGATTTGAGGAGGATATTATCATGCGTCATTTCAATATTACCGTCAATGGTGTTGCTTACTCTGTGGCTGTTGAAGAAGTGAACGGCGCTGCTGCGCCCGTGGCCGTTGCTCCCGTGGTGGCTGCTCCTGTGGCCGCTCCCGCTCCTGTGGCTGCGCCCGCGCCCGTGGCCGCTGCCCCCGCTGCTGCTCCTGCTGCTCCCGTCGCCGTGGCCGGTGGTGAAAAGGTGACCGCTCCCATGCCCGGCACCATTCTGGATGTGAAGGTCGCGCAGGGCGCTGCTGTGAAGAAGGGCGATATCCTGCTGATCCTGGAAGCCATGAAGATGGAAAACGAGATCCTGGCTCCCTGCGACGGCACTGCGAAGCAGGTCCTGGCTACCAAGGGCGCTTCCGTCAACAGCGGCGATCCGCTGGTCGTGATCGGCTAATTCTCGATACTCAAGAAAGCGAGCTGTATAAGCATGAATTTTAATATCGGTGAAAGCTTGTGGAAGCTTTGCATGGATTCCGGTCTGTACGGCCTGTTCCAGCAGCCCAAGATGCTGATCATGATCGCCATCGCGTGCGTGCTGCTGTATCTGGCTATCGTTAAGAAGTTTGAGCCCCTCCTGCTCATGCCGATCGCCTTTGGCATGCTGCTGTCCAACCTGCCCTTTTCCGGCGTCTTTCACGAAGAACTGTTCGCGGGCGGCCATGTGCATTGGGAATACTTTGCATCCACCTCTAAGATTACTCCCGGTTTGCTGGATGTGCTGTATTTGGGCGTGAAGCTGGGCATTTACCCCTGCCTGATTTTCATCGGTGTGGGTGCTATGACCGACTTTGGTCCCCTGATCGCCAACCCCAAGAGCATGCTGATGGGTGCCGGCGCTCAGATAGGCATCTTCATCACCTTCATCGTTTCCTATGTGTTCCTGGGCTTTACCCCCGCCCAGTCTGCCTCCATCGGCATCATCGGCGGTGCGGACGGCCCCACGGCCATCTACCTGACCGGCAAGCTGGCGCCTGAACTGCTGGGCCCCATCGCTGTGGCTGCTTACAGCTACATGGCGCTGGTTCCCGTCATTCAGCCGCCCATCATGCGTGCCCTCACCACCAAGGAAGAGCGCTGCATCGTGATGGAGCAGCTGCGTCCTGTCTCCAAGACTGAAAAGATCATCTTCCCCATCGCTGTGACCATCATCGTCAGTCTCCTGCTGCCCTCTGCCGCTCCTCTGGTCGGCTGCCTGATGCTGGGCAACCTGTTTAAGGAATCCGGCGTGGCGGATCGTCTGTGCAAGACCGTGCAGAACGAGCTGATGAACATCGTGACCATCTTCCTTGGCACCACCGTTGGCGCGACCGCTACGGCCAGCACTTTCCTGTCTATGCAGACGATCAAGATCATCGTGGTCGGCGTGGTCGCATTCAGCATGGGCACTGCGGGCGGCCTGATTATCGCCAAGATCATGAACAAGCTGTCCGGCGGCAAGATCAATCCGCTCATCGGTTCCGCTGGTGTGTCTGCCGTTCCCATGGCTGCCCGTGTGAGCCAGGTGGAAGGTCAGAAGGCCAACCCCGGCAACTTCCTGCTGATGCACGCCATGGGCCCCAATGTGGCTGGCGTGATCGGTTCTGCCATTGCCGCCGGTATGCTGCTGAGCATGTTCGGCTAATGCTATCAATGAGGTGAAAACAATGCCTAAGGTTGGAATTACAGATACCATCCTGCGCGACGGCCACCAGAGCCAGGCTGCAACGCGCATGCGGTTTTCCCAGATGGAGCCCATGCTGGGCAAGCTGGACAAAGTGGGTTATTATTCGCTGGAGTGCTGGGGCGGCGCTACCTATGACAGCTGCCTGCGCTTCCTGAATGAAGACCCGTGGGAGCGCCTGCGCAAGCTGCGCAAGGCTCTGCCCAACACCAAGCTGCAGATGCTGCTGCGCGGCCAGAACCTGCTGGGCTACAAGCACTACTCTGATGACGTGGTGGACTTCTTTGTAAAGAAGGCCGTTGAAAACGGCATCGATATCATCCGCTGCTTCGACGCGCTCAACGACCTGCGCAATATGCAGACGGCCGTGAGCGCCACCAAGAAGTACGGCGGCACAGCTGAAGTGGCCATGAGCTACACCATCAGCGATGTGCATACCGAGGACTACTTCGTGAAGCTGGCTGTGAACATCCAGAAGATGGGCGCTGACCTGATCTGCATCAAGGACATGGCCAACCTGCTTCTGCCCTACAGCGCTTATAGCCTTGTGAAGCGTCTGAAGAAGGAAACGGATCTGCCCATCGTGCTGCACACGCATGATACCACCGGTACCGGCGCCATGACGCTGCTCAAGGCCATTGAAGCCGGCGTGGACGTGGTGGATACCTGCATCAGCGCTCTGGGCAATGGTACCTCTCAGCCCACCACCGAGTCCATCGTGGCTACGTTGCAGGGCACCGAGTATGACACCGGACTGGATCTGGTTGCGCTGACCGAGATTGCCGCGCACTTCCGCAAGGTGGCTGAAGAGCTGACCAAGGAAGGCTGGCGCGATCCCGCCCGCGTGCTGTCCACCGACGCCAATACCCTTATCTATCAGGTTCCCGGCGGCATGCTGTCCAACCTGATCGGCCAGCTCAAGCAGGCCAATGCCATGGATAAGTACTACGATGTGCTGGCGGAAGTGCCGCGCGTGCGCAAGGACTTCGGTCTGCCGCCGCTGGTCACCCCCACTAGCCAGATCGTGGGCACGCAGGCTGTGATGAACATTCTGGGCGGCGAGCGCTACAAGATGGTCACCAAGGAATCCAAGGCGCTGCTGCGCGGCGAGTACGGCAGGCTGCCCGGCAAGGTGGATCCCGAAGTGCGCAAGAAGTGCATCGGCAATGACAAGGTGATCACTCACCGTCCTGCCGACGACATCCCGCCGGAGCTCGAAAAGTATCGCGAGGAGATTCGCGATTATTACCAGCAGGAAGAGGACGTGCTCAGCTACGCCATGTTCCCGCAGGTCGCGCCGAAGTTCTTCCAGTATCGTCAGGCTGCCCAGCTGCAGGTTGACAGCACCATGCTGAACAAGGCCGAGCAGACCATGCCCGTGTAACAAAACAGATTTAAAAACAGAGGATTCCCATGAACCGGGAATCCTCTGTTTTTTCTGTTGTTATTCAGCAATACGGCATTACAGGAAGACCATCAGCAGCGTACCGGCCACAATGAGAATCAGCCCCAGCAGCGCTTTGCGGCTGAGCTTTTCGTGGAATACAACATAGGAGAAGCCGATGCTGACGAGAATGCTCAGCTTGTCGATGGACACGACCATGCTGATCAAACCAGTCTGCAGCGCTTTATAGTAGCACAGCCAGCTTGCGCCTGTTGCCAGACCGGACAGGCAGATGAAGGCCAGCTCCTTTTTGGAAACGCGGAGCACTTCCCTGCGCTTGCCTGTGATCAGCACCATCATCCACGACATGACGAGCACAACGCCCGTGCGGATGGCTGTGCCCAGATTGGATTCAATGCCGTTGATGCCGATCTTGCCAAGGATGGAGGTAAGACTGGCGAACAGCGCAGAACCCAGCGCGTACCAGAGCCAGCTGCGTTTGCCGGAAGCAGGGGAGGATGTCTGTTTCTTCTCGATCATCATCAGAGTGCCTGCACCAATAGCCGCTACGCCGATGGCCTTTGCCAAGTTGATCTCCTCGCCCAGCAGCAGAGCAGCCAGCAAAATGGTCAGCACCGTGCTGGATTTGTCGATCGGCACCACCTTGTTCACATCACCGATCTGCAGTGCTTTGAAATAGCACAGCCAGCTGACTCCGGTAGAAAGCCCGGAAAGGATCAGAAAGCATAGCGTCTTGCCATCGACAGTGGAAAGCTGCTGCTGCGAGCCAACGATCAAAACCATCAGCCATGAAAACAGCAAAACGACAATGGTACGGATGGCGGTGGCGATGGTTGGATCCGTTTTGTGAATGCCGAATTTGGCCAGAATGGACGTAAGCCCTGCAAACAGGGCAGAAGTGGCTGCATAAAGGATCCACATGATGCATCTCTCCTTTGCGCAATCAGGCTATCTGAATAGGGCGTGAGCCAGAAAGCATTTCGCTATAGAAACGTTGCTTTCGACGACAGAACCATCCAGTTTGCTGGCAGCCTTCAAGCGTTTGCATTATAGCACAAGCATGCTGTGACCGCAAGAAAACAGCACACTTCAGCCCACAAGGCCGCATCTCTTAACAAACTCCTTACAATTCCAAGATGGGATCCATATCGAACCATGCTATTCTGGAATCGTTCCAAGAAATAAGATTCAGGAAAGAGGGAAAAGCAATGAAAAAGATGATGAGTATGGTGCTGGCACTGGCTGTGTTCTGCTGCTGCGGAACGGCGCTTGCCGAGGAGATCAACGTGCTGTCACGCGAGGATGGCAGCGGTACGCGCGGCGCGTTTGTGGAGCTGTTTGGCATCGAGCAGAAGAATGAGGCGGGGGAGAAGATCGACTACACGACGGATGAATGTGACATTACCAATTCCACTTCGGTCATGATGACGAGCGTGGCAAACAACGACTGTGCTATCGGCTACATCTCGCTGGGCTCTTTGAATGATACTGTCAAAGCGCTCATCATCGATGATGTGGAGGCAACCGTGGAGAATATCAAAGCAGGCGCTTATCAGATCGCGCGTCCCTTCAATATTGCCACGCTGAAGACACTCAGCCCCGCGGCGCAGGACTTTGCTGCCTTCATTATGAGTGAGGAGGGGCAGAAACTGATCGAAGCAAATGGTTATATCGCAGCTGCGGATGCTGCACAGCCCTATGATGCCCAGTTGGTCAGCGGAAAGGTCGTGGTGGCCGGTTCTTCCTCGGTGACGCCTGTGATGGAAAAACTGAAAGAGGCTTACGAAGCGCTTCAGCCGAACGTGACAATCGAACTGCAGCAGAGCGATTCTTCCTCCGGCATGGCTTCGGCCCGTGACGGCGTGTGCGATATCGGCATGGCTTCCCGCGCATTGAAGGACAGCGAGCTGGAAGCAGGACTGGTATCCACCACCATTGCCATGGATGGGATCGCCGTGATCGTGAGTAACGACAATCCTGTGAATGGCCTGACTAGCGAGCAGGTGCGCGGCATCTACGTGGGCGAGATCACGGACTGGAGCGAAGTGAATGAATAATCGCTTTCATCAGGTCGGGGGAACGCCCCGGCCTCTTTGGCGTACACAGACTTTGAAGGAAAATGCGGCTCATCTTCTGTTTGCCATGACCGTCTGTATTTCCGTTCTGGCGGTTGTGCTGATCTGCGTTTTCATATTCGCAAACGGCGTTCCCGGCATCAGCACCATTGGCGTATGGGAGTTCCTGTCCGGTGCAAGATGGAAACCTGGCAACAACATTTTTGGCATTCTGCCCTTTATCCTTGGTTCTGTCTATGTCACAGCCGGGGCGTTGATCCTTGGGATCCCGGCGGGACTGATGACGGCGCTCTTTCTTTCGCGCTTTGCTGGAAAAAAAGCGGCTGCCATCTTGCGGCCAGCGGTTTCGCTGCTGGCGGGCATTCCCTCGGTCGTGTACGGCTTCTTCGGACTGGTCGTGCTGGTTCCGCTGGTGCGGAATGCATTTGGAGGCACCGGTTCTTCGCTACTGACGGCCTCTGTACTGCTTGGCATGATGATCCTGCCGACCATTGTCACCGTATCCGAATCAGCGCTGAATGCCGTGCCGGACAGCTATTATGAAGGGGCATTGGCGCTGGGAGCAACGCATGAGCGCAGCGTATTCCGCGTGGTGCTGCCTGCGGCCAGGAGCGGCGTGATGGCGGCCATCGTTCTGGGTATGGGGCGCGCCGTGGGAGAAGCCACGGCTGTGATGATGGTGGCCGGCAACCGCACCACCATGCCCAAGGGGCTTACGAAGGGCGTGCGGACGCTCACCAGCAATATCGCCATGGAGATGGGCTATGCTACCGATCTGCACCGCGAAGCGCTGATCGGCACGGCGGTGGTGCTGTTCGTGTTCATCCTGATGATCAACCTGCTGACGTCTGTTTTGAAAAGGAGGGACGGCTGATGCGAGCACGCATCGAAGCGAAGCTGTGCCGGATGGCGGTATATGTCGGGACAGCCTTTTCAATCGCGGTGCTGGTGATGATCGTGGGATACATTCTCATAAAGGGGATCCCCAACCTGAAGCCGGAGCTGTTTGCATGGGAGTACAATTCCAACAATGTTTCCATGATGCCCGCCCTTCTTACAACGCTGCTGATGACGCTGCTTTCGCTGCTCATCTGCGTGCCGCTGGGCATCGGCGCAGCCGTTTATCTGACGGAATACGCCCGCAGAGGCAGCTGGTTGGTGAAACTGGTGCGCATTACCGCAGAGACGCTTTCCGGCATTCCCTCGATCATCTACGGCTTGTTCGGTTCCCTGTTTTTTGTGCTGACGCTGAAATGGGGCTTATCGCTGCTATCCGGTGCCTGTACGCTGGCCATCATGGTGCTGCCCACGGTGATGCGCACAACGGAGGAAGCGCTGCTGGCTGTACCGGACACTTATCGCGAAGGCAGCTTCGGGCTGGGAGCAGGACGTTTGCGCACCACGTTCAGGGTAGTCCTTCCCTCTGCTGTACCGGGGATCCTTTCAGGGGTGATCTTAGCTACCGGGCGCTGCGTCGGCGAAACGGCTGCGCTGATCTACACGGCCGGCACAGTAGCCAAGCTGCCCGCCAGCCTGTTTGACTCGGCTAGAACACTGGCCGTTCATATGTATGTGATCTCCAACGAGGGGCTCTATATCAACCAGAGCTACGCTACAGCGGTGGTATTGCTGGGAATGGTGCTGGGGATCAATGCGCTGTCGTCCCTGATCGCAGGACGCATTGGAAGGAGAAGCCTATGAACAAGATGGAGATTCAACAGCTGGATCTGTACTATGGAAACTTTCAGGCGCTCAAGAAGATTGATCTGAATATCTGCGAAAAAGAGATCACGGCTTTTATCGGCCCAAGCGGCTGCGGAAAGAGCACCTTGCTCAAATCCCTGAACCGTATGAACGATCTGGTGGAGGGGTGCAGGATCGAAGGAAAAGTGCTGTTGGATGGAGTAGACGTCTATCGCGATATGGAGCCCCCCCTGCTGCGCAAGCGCGTGGGGATGGTCTTTCAGAAACCCAATCCGTTTCCGATGAGTATATACGACAACATTGCGTTCGGCCCGCGCACCCATGGCATTCATTCAAAAGCAAGGCTGGATGATATCATTGAGCGCAGCCTGCGCAGCGCCGCGATCTGGGATGAATTGAAAGACCGGCTGAAGAAAAACGCGCTCGGGCTTTCGGGCGGGCAGCAGCAGCGGCTGTGCATCGCGCGGGCGCTGGCGGTAGAGCCGGAGGTGCTGCTGATGGACGAGCCCACATCGGCGCTCGATCCCATCTCCACGGGCAAGATCGAGGATCTTGCCTTGCAGCTCAAACAGGAGTATACCATTGTGATGGTCACGCACAACATGCAGCAGGCGGCGCGTATCTCAGATCGAACCGCATTCTTTCTGCTGGGCGAAGTGATCGAGTACGATCAGACACAAAGACTGTTTTCTGTGCCGCAGGATAAGCGGACGGAGGATTACATCACGGGGAGGTTTGGCTGATGAGGAATCGGTTTGACGCACAGCTGGACATGCTCAACACGCATCTGCTGGAAATGGGCGGGCTGATCGAGCGTGCCATTGAGAACGCAACGCAGGCGCTGATCCGGCAGAATGTGCATGCAGCAGAAGCAGCCATAGCTGCCGACAGCGAGGTGGATCACAAAGAACGTGAGATCGAATCCCTTTGCCTGAAGCTACTTTTGCAGCAGCAACCTGTTGCAAAAGACTTGCGTTTGATCTCCGCAGCGCTTAAAATGATCACGGATATGGAGCGGATCGGCGATCAGGCGGCGGATATTTCCGGCATCGTCATGTACATTGCCGATCAGCCCTATATCAAGGAACTGGTGCATCTGCCGCGCATGGGACAATGCGCCATCGCCATGGTGCGCGGCAGCTTGGATGCATACGTCCGCAAGGATCTGCAGCTGGCGCGCGAGATCATGGAAATGGACGACGGGATCGATCAGCTGTTTGATGTCATCAAGGAAGAGCTGATCGGGCATATCCGCGCGGACGCTTCGTGCGGCTCGCAGGCTGTTGATTTGCTGATGATCGCCAAATACTACGAGCGTATCGGCGACCACGCACAGAACATTGCCGAATGGGTGGAATATGCGCTCACGGGAAAACACAAAGGAGTATTGCTTGGATGATCTACTATGTGGAAGACGATGACAGCATCAGAGAGCTGGTCGCGTATACGCTCACACAGATGAACATGCCTACACAGGGCTATTCATGTGCGGAAGCTTTCTGGCAGGCCATGAAAAAAACGCGGCCGGAGCTGATCCTGCTGGATGTGATGCTGCCCGGTGAGGATGGATTGCACATTCTGAAACACCTGCATGAGGACAGCGCGACCGCTGCGATCCCGGTCGTGATGATCACGGCGAAGGGAACGGAGATGGACAAGGTGCAGGGGCTGGACTTAGGAGCGGATGACTATATTGTGAAGCCCTTTGGCATGGCGGAACTGATAGCCCGCGTCCGTGCACGGTTACGCCGGGTCGCGCCAGCGGCGGATGTGCTTGCAATGGGGCGCTTGACGCTGGATCGGCGCGCGCATTGCATACGGCTGGATCAGCAGCCGCTTTCATTGACGGCCAAGGAGTACGACCTGCTCTGCCTGCTGATGGAAAACAGGGGAATGGCTTTCAGCCGCGATCAACTGCTGGATCAGATCTGGGACTATGGTTACGATGGCGGAACGCGGACGGTGGATGTGCATATCCAGACGCTGCGCGCCAAAATGGGGGAGTGCGGCAGCATGATCGAGACGGTGCGCGGCGTGGGCTATCGTTTTTGTGGTGAGTGACATGGCAAGACGCATTTTTAGAAATATCGCATTGTCCACCATTGCGGCTGTGCTGCTGACGGCGCTGCTGATCGTGCCAGCGCTGTATAGCGCACATGAGGAAAGCATGAGCCGAGAACTTCAGCAGGAAGCGGACAGCGTGGTGCAGGCGTTGGAGGCGCTGGAAGATGACGTCGCCTATTTGAAACGCCTGAAAACGCATAGCAGGATCACGCTGATCGCGCCGGACGGCAGCGTGGTTTTTGACAGCATGGCAGACGCCGCGCAAATGGAAAATCATGCCCAGCGGCCGGAGATCATTCAGGCGTTTGAAAACGGAAAGGGGCAGAGCACCCGCACGTCCGATACGCTCTCTGAGATCACATTGTACTATGCGCTGCGCACCAGCGATGACGGTGTGCTGCGCCTGGCAGATACGCTCCGCTCCATGCTGGGCACGTTCGTCAATGTGCTTCCACTGATGATCGCCATGCTATTGGGGGTGGCACTGACCTCCCTGATACTGGCGCGCAGAACAGCCGTCCGCATTGTCGCGCCTATCAACGCGCTGGATCTGGATCAGCCGCTGGAAAACGAAGCATATGATGAACTGGCTCCGCTGCTCACCCGCATGCACAAACAGCATGAACAGATCGGCAAGCAGATGAAAGCCCTTGAAGATGCCCGCGCAGAACTGGCGGCCATCATGCAGAACATGCAGGAGGGCATGATCCTGCTGGACAAGCATGCGGCGGTTCTTTCCATCAACGAAAGCGCTGCGCATATTTTTGGCGTGTCTGTGCTTGATAGCGTAGGGCAGAATCTGCTCGCCGTGGATCGGGACGCTGATCTGCACGAACGGGTACAGCAGGCGCTGGAGGGCGAAGGCGGTACGCTGCGGATGCAGCGCGGCAAACGGCAGTATGAGCTGTATATCAGCCCTGTACAGAAGGACAAGGTGGTGTGCGGCGCCGTGATCCTGCTGCTGGATGTAACGGAGCGCTTCGCGGCGGAGGAAGGGCGCAGAGAATTCAGCGCGAATGTTTCCCATGAACTGAAAACGCCGCTCACTTCGATATCCGGCTTTGCAGAGATCATCCGGGATGGCATTGCGCAGCCGCAGGATGTGCAGCACTTTGCAGGGATGATCTGCAAGGAATCAGCGCGCCTGCTTGCACTGGTGAACGACATTCTGGAACTGTCGCGGCTGGATGAGGGCCAAAGCATGGGGCCAAAGGAAAAGGTCGCGCTGCTGCCGCTGCTGCGCGAGCTGCGGGAGGAATTCCGCATGGCGGCTGAAAAGAAACAGCTGATGCTGACAGTGGCAGGCGAAGATGCGGCTGTCTACGGCTATCCCATGCTGCTGCGGGAGATGTTCTTCAACCTGATCGATAATGCCGTGAAGTACACGCCTGCCGGTGGAAAAGTCGCCGTGACAGTCGAGGCGGATGAGGCGGATGTGCGCTGCACGGTATCCGATACGGGGATCGGCATTCCCAAAGAGCATCAGGTGCATGTGTTCGAACGCTTCTACCGCGTGGACAAAAGCCACTCGCGCCAGACGGGCGGTACGGGCCTCGGGTTGGCGATCGTAAAGCACGTGGCGCAGCTGCATCATGCCGAAGTGAAACTGGAAAGCTGCGTAGGAGACGGGACAAAAGTGCAAGTCATCTTCCCGGCAGATGAAGCTGCACAATAAAAGCAGCACACCCACAGGGCTTGAAAGCTCCGTGGGTGTGCTGCTTTTGGTTATCGCCACCAGATATACACGCAGAAGGCTACGAACAGAACGATGCCGGCGCACATCACCAGCGTGACCAGCAGACCGGCTTTCAACGCGCTTGCAGTGTACATGCGCATCTGCTTGCGGGTCAGGCCGTCCTTGGAGGTGGTTTCGCTGGAAGGTGGGGGAGCGTCCGGCCTTTCAGGCCGATACCACGGCATGCCCTCCACATTCATGTTGGCAATGGTGTGTCCGTCATCGCCTTCCGGCAGACGGTTGCGGTCATTCTTTGTCATAGCCGCTCTCCGGGTCATAGATGTGGCAGGCTACGGTATGACCGGGGGTCGCTTCGATCGTGCGGGGCGCCTTGTTCTTGCAGACATTCTTGCACTTGCGGCAGCGAGTGTGGAATTTGCATCCGCTCGGGGGATTGGCGGGGGAGGGGATGTTGCCTTCCAGAATGATGCGCTTCATCTTCACGGTGGGATCCGGCACGGGGATAGCGCTGAACAGCGCCTGCGTGTACGGATGCAGCGGGTTGGCAAAGATGTCCTCCTTGCTGGCAAACTCCACCATGTTGCCCAGATACATCACGCCGACCGTATCGGAAATGTGCTGCACAACGGACAGGTCGTGGCTGATGAACAGGTAGGTGAGGTTGAACTCCTTCTGCAGGTCTTCCAGCAGGTTGATGATCTGCGCCTGAATGGACACGTCCAGTGCAGAAACAGGCTCGTCACACACGATGAAATCCGGGTTGAGAGCGATGGCGCGGGCGATGCAGATGCGCTGGCGCTGACCGCCGGAGAATTCATGGGGATAACGATCCTTCTGGTATTCATGCAGACCGCAGGCCTTCATGATGCGGGTAACGTAAGCGTCCAGCTCGTTTTCCGGCACCAGTCCGTGCTCGCGCACGGCTTCGCCGATGATCTCGCCCACAGGCAGACGCGGCGAAAGGCTGGAGTAGGGATCCTGAAAGATGATCTGGATGCGCGGGCGGAAAGCCTGCAGCTGCTTGTGGCTCATCTGATCCAGATGCGTATCTTCATTGAAGATCACTTCGCCGCTGGTCTTGGGCGTCAGGTTCAGAATGGTTTTGCCAATGGTGGTCTTGCCGCAGCCGGATTCGCCCACCAGACCCATGGTCGTACCGCGCTTGATGGTGAAGGATACATTGTCCACCGCATGCACCTGACCGACCACGCGGCCGAACAGACCGGCCTTGATGGGGAAGTACTTGCACAGATTCTTGACTTCCACCACATTGTTGGACGTGCTCTTAGCCATTCTGCGCACCTCCCTTGTCTTCGTCAAAGTAACGCCAGCAGCTCACGATATGGGTATCGGTGATGTGCATTTCATGCGGATACGCACCGCTGCAGCGCTCCACGCACTTCTCGCAGCGGTCGCGGAAGTAGCAGTAGTTGGGCATATTGATGGGGTTGGGCACCGCGCCGGGGATGGAGTAGAGACGGTCGACCGTCTTGTTGATGACCGGCTTGGACTCCATCAGGCCGATGGTGTAGGGGTGGCGCGGATCGAGGAACACCTCATGGGCCAAGCCCTTTTCCACCACGCGGCCGGCATACATGACCACCACATAATCCGCCATCTCGGCGATCACGCCCAAGTCATGGGTAATGAGCATGATGGAGGCGTTGATCTTGGTTTTCAGGTCGCGCAGCAGTTCCAGGATCTGCGCCTGAATGGTCACATCCAGCGCCGTGGTGGGCTCGTCCGCGATGATGAGGCGGGGATTGCATACCAGCGCCATGGCGATCACGATGCGCTGACGCATACCGCCGGACAGCTCATGCGGGTAGCGGTTGTACACGCCCTCCGCATCGGCGATGCCGACCATCTTGATGGCTTCGATGGAGCGCGCCTTCACCGCTTCCTTGGTCATGTCCGGATTGTGCAGCGAGATCACTTCATCCAGCTGGAAACCAATGCGGAAGACCGGGTTCAGGCTGGTCATGGGCTCCTGGAAGATCATGGAGATGGCGTTGCCGCGGATCTTCTGCATGGCCTCGATGGGCATCTTGGCCACGTCATAGGCTTTGTCGCCCAAGTTCAGGCGCATCTCACCGGCAACCGTCTGGCCGGTGGGGCGCTGCACCAGCTGCATCAGGCTCATGCTGGTCACGCTCTTGCCGCAGCCGGATTCGCCCACGATACCCACCGTCTTGCCGATCGGCACATCGAAGGAAACGCCGTCCACGGCTTTCACCGTGCCGATATCGGTGAAGAAGTAGGTGTGCAGGTTGTCGAACTCCACCACGTTGTTGGGGTTCTTCATCATGGTCAGATAT
Source organism: uncultured Oscillospiraceae bacterium (assembly GCA_964504385.1). GTDB lineage: Bacteria > Bacillota > Clostridia > Christensenellales > Aristaeellaceae > Limiplasma. The sequence continues at coordinate 5,617 of CAZDEF010000022.1, read as the reverse complement.
TCGCTTTCCGGCACGTTCTTGCGCTCGCGCTTCTTTTCATACTCGCGGGTGATCTTGATGTTCTTTTTGCTGATCTTGCGGGATTCTCTGGCTGAAATATAGCCAGTAGACTTCTTTTCTTTTTTCATGGTCTTCTCCTCCCGCTTAGCGCTTCATCTTCGGGTCAAAGGCGTCGCGCAGGCCGTCACCGACAAAGTTGAAACCAAGCACGGTGAGCACGATCAGGATACCTGCGGGAATCCAGATGAACCAGAAGTTAGACATAACATAGATGTTGCTGGCGGAGTTGATGATGCTGCCCCAGGAAGCCAGCGGATACTTGATGCCCAGACCGAGGAAGGACAGCGTTGCTTCGGTCAGAATGATGGAGCCCAGAGACATGGTGGCCTGCACGATGAGCAGAGGCATGACATTGGGCACCAGATGACGGAAAATGCGGCGGCTGACGCGGATGCCGGTGGCTTCCGTAGCGATCATGTAATCCTGCTCGCGCAGCGAGAGGATCTGGCCGCGCACGGTGCGGGCGATGCCCGTCCAGCCCATGATGCCCATGATGCCCATCAGCATGAATATACGAACATAGGGCGTGATTTCGAAGGCATCCATCAGAGAACCGGCAATGATCATCATCGGGTAGTAGGGGATGGAGTTGAACAGGTCAACAAAGCGCATCAGCAGGGTATCGACCCAGCCGCCAAAGTAGCCGGACACGCCGCCCACCACGATACCGATGAGCATTTCCAGGAACACAACGATGAAGCCGACCATCAGCGATACGCGGCCGCCATACATCAGGCGGGTGAGCACGTCCATGCCGTGGTCATCCGTGCCCAGCCAGTGCGCAGCACTGGGGGCGGAGTACATGTCGATGAGCATGGTGCGCTGCTGGGTGGAGATGACGTAGTTGTTCACGCGCAGCTCGATGGAGTGCTTTTCGGTCACGCCATCAGTGTTCACATACTCAAAGGAGGTCTGATGCGCAGCGATGGCGTCGGCAACAGCGGCCTTGTAATCCATGGGCAGGAACGCATCGGCGTTGAAGGGGTTGACGATGATGTTGGAAACATTGGCCACCAGCGTTTTGTCATCAGCGCTGCCGGTGTAGATGACGGCGGTGGTCTCGTTTTCGATGTCCAGATAGTAGGTCGTGCCGTTCAGCTCGAACGAGGTGTCGCCATTGTGCATGGCGGTTTCGCTCAGCAGGCGGAAATCAAAACTGTTCACCAGCGCGGCATCATCGGCGGCAAAGGCGTCGTAAGCCAGCAGGCTGGCCAGCGCGATATCCTTCGTACCGGACAGGGTGTAGCTCTTGGCCTTTCCAGCGGTCAGCGTATAGGACACACCATCCACCTCAAAGGCGGTCTGCTTGGCGGTAACGGCAGCGATAGCGGCCTTCTTTACCTCGTCGGAAATGGTCACGCCGGCGGCGGGCTTCACGTCCACCATCTTGCCCAGCGCGGTCACTGTGCCCAGTTCGGCAGCGGTGCCGATGCGGAAGAAGCCGTCATCCACCTTCACTACGCTGTAGGTAGCTCCCGCAGCATCAAAGGTGGAGGCGCCGCTTTTGGCAGCCAGATTGAAGTTGGCGCGCACAGTGGCAGACAGGGAAACGCCTTCGCGGGCCACATAGCGGTATTCCGTGTTCACCACGGCCCCCGCGTATTCCTTGTTGGCGTAATCGTACTTATAGAACACCTGATCCTGTTTGTAGGGGGTGATCAAACCGCCCAGAAAGGAAAAGGCAAACATGAAGAACAGGATGCAGATACCTGCGATGGCCAGACGGTTGCGGATGAAACGCTTGAAAACCATCATGCCGGGGGAAAGCACCTTCACACGGCGGCCGTCGTCCAACGCAAGATTTTCCTTGTTGTTTTCGGTCGTATTCTGACTCATGATCGATAAGCCCTCCTTTCTTTCATCAGTTTACGCGCACGCGCGGGTCAACCACAGCGTACATGATATCCGCCAGCATCAGGCTCACCTGCGTGAGCAGCAGGATGAAGACGGAGTAGAACATGGTGAAGGGCAGGTCGCCAGCCACCATAGCGTCGTAGGAGATATAGCCGATGCCGGGGATCTGGTACAGCGTTTCGGTGATCATGGAGCCGCTGAACAGGCTGGGCACCAGATAGCTCATGTAGCTGACCAGCGGGATCAACGTGTTGCGGAACGCATGACGGTTGATGACCACCTTCTCGGACAGACCCTTGGCGCGCGCCGTGCGGATGTAGTCGGCATTGAGCACTTCCAGCATGTTGGTGCGGGTGTAGCGGGTCAGGCCGCCCACGTTGAGCATGGTCAGGGTCAGGGTGGGCAGCACCATGTGCTTGGTCATGTCCCAAACCTTGCCCCAAGTGCCCAGCTGCTCGTAATAGCGGCCCACGATGCCGTACAGATCGAACCAGCCCAGCTTCACAGCGAAAATATATTTCAGAACCGTTGCCAGGAAGAAAGTCGGCAGCGAGATACACAGCATAGCAAACACGGTAATGCCATAGTCAAAACCGCTGTATTGGTGCTTGGCAGCCTGAATGCCCAGCGGAATGCAAATGACGATCTCCAGAATGAGCGTGATGATGTTGAGAACAACAGAATACCAGATAACGTCCTTGAACTTGTTGATAACGGGAATGCCGTACTTCCAGCTTTCGCCGAAGTCTCCCTTGCACACGTTGCCAAGCCAGTTGAAGAAGCCTTTGACAACGCCGTCATTCATGTGATAAGCCTCATTGAGCTTTTCCAGCCATTCCTGATAGCTGGCTCCGCCGGTGGTGGCGGATGCGGCCGCGCGCTGGCGGGCCAGACCTTCCACAAAGGAGGTGGGCATGCAGCGCATTACACCGTAAATGATAAAAGCGCCGCAAATAACAATGACGAGTGCCAGACAAATGCGCCTGACGATAAACTTCCACACTTGTATATTTCCTCCCCAACATTTTATCTCCCCGAAGTTAGCTTTGGCTCAGGCCAGCCTCCGCCCGAAAACGAAGGCTGACCTGAGCGCTTTATGAACCTCTATTGGGGAGTTGATGCGTTCAATTACTGAGCGACCTCAACCATCTTCATCGTTTCCAGATCGGACAGCCACTCCCAGAAGGTGGTCACGTCGGGGGTAACGGTCGCGGTGTCAACACGCTCGGTGCTGGCGATCACGATGTTCTGACGCTGGTAGGCGGGAATTTCCACAGCCCAATCCATGATCTCGTCCAGAATGGCCTTGTACATTTCCTTGCGGAAGGACTGATCAGCGGAGGTACGGGCTTCGATCAGCATCTGGTCCACCTCGGCGGACTGCAGGTGATAGTGGTTGGAGTCAGAGCCGCCCAGACCAACGATGTTGGAGGAGTGGTAGGTCTGATACATGTCGGGATCGATGGTGGAGCTCCAAGCAGCGCACCACAGCTCATGGGTGCCAGCGTCCATGGCGTCCCACAGCACGTTGGAGTCGGCGGGGTCGTTGATCTTCAGCTCGATGCCGATGGTGGCCAGCGCGTTCTTGGCGTCGGTCAGGATGGCGAAAGCAGGGTGATCGCCGATGCCGTCAGCGGGGATGATGGCTTCGTAGGACAGCTTCGCGCCTTCGGGAGCGGCGGTGAAGGTACCGGTCGCTTCGTCATAGGTGAAGCCGGCAGCCTTCAGGTAGCCCTTCGCGGCTTCCAGAGCGGCGGCGTACTTGTCCTCGGTGCTCATGTCGGCGGTGTAGATGGCATTGCCGTCCACATCCACGGAGAAGGCCACACGGTAGCCCTCGTCAGTCGCCTGAGGAGCGGCCCAAGAGGTGGAGGAGATGGGGTAGTTGATCACAGCGGCAGCATCGCCATAGTAGGAATCGATGGAGGTGTCGCGGTACGCGGCCAGCACGGTCGCCAGAGCCTTGCGCAGGTTCTTGGAGGCCTCGGAGCCGGGTTCGCCAGCCACGTTCACGGTGTCGGCGTTCATACCGATGTAGCCGTAACCGAGGTTCGCCACAGCATAGGTGGTCACCACGTCGCCGGTGACTTCGCCGTTGGAGTTGTAGGAGCGCAGCAGCTCGAAGTTGGACTTGCTGCCGTTCAGCTCGCCGCCGTCGGCGGTGCCGGTCTGCACAGCGGTGGCCACTTCAGCAGCGTTGGTCTCCTTGTACTGGAAGTTCTTGATTTCGGGCTCGCCCTTCCAGTAGTACTCGTTGGCGGTGTAGTACACTACGCGGTTCTCGTACTTGTCGAACTTGTAGGGGCCGGCGCCCATGGGAACATCCATCTTGGAGCTCACGCAGGACAGATCGCCGAAGGGATGACCGAAGTTGTTGGCGTCGTAGTCATAGGTGCCGTCGCCATAGTAGTGCTTGGGGGTGATGAACATACTGCAGATGCTGTACACAGCGGAAGCGGAGAAGCCGTTGACCTTCACTTCAACAGTGTAGTCGTCCAGCTTCTTGATGCCGGTCACATTGGGCACGCCGGCAGTCACGTCCGCGCCCTGCGCTTCGGCCAGCTTGGTCAGGTAAGCATTGTTGATGGAATCGGTGGTGTTGCCCACGGCGGACTCAGTGCCCAGATAGGCATCGATGTCGCCAGCGTAAGCAGCGTAGGTGGCCTCGTAGTAGTCCTCGATGGTGGGGAAGGTCTCCGCCAGATCGAAGGTCTTGCCGTTGGCGGCGAAGGTGCCGTCATCGTTCATGGCGCCGAAGCCCCACATGGCCATGCCGAACGCGACCTTCAGGCCGTCGTTGGCAGCGATCTCGTCAGCAGTCTTGCCGATGGTGGCAGCATAGTCGTTGCAGTAGTTGGCGAACACATAGTCCACGATGCCCTGCACGTCGGTCTTCCACAGATCGGTCAGCTCAGCCTGGTAAGCGTCGTAGATCTCCTGAGTGAACAGGTCGCCTTCCTGCACGGTGTAGCCGGCGGGAGCAGCCTTCAGCGCGTCCATGGCGGGCTGAACGGTGGCCAGAGAATCCTCGGGCACCTGAGTCATGTAAGCCTTCAGGCCCACGATGTCAAAGCTGTTGAGGGTGGTGGAGCCAGCGTAGCTGGGATCCAGATATACATAATAAGTGAAGATCATGTCGTCAGCGGTGACAGGCATGCCATCGGAGAACTTCAGATCATCACGGATCTTCACGGTGTAGGTGGTGAGGTCGGCGGCTTCATCGTACACTACGGAGATGTCAGCAGGGCCCTGATAGAAGTAATCAGTGCCATTGTAGCTGATGGTCTCGCCCTCGATGGCGTTGTACACGATGCCGCCCACACGGTCGGTGGTCATCGTTGAGATCTGAGTCATCGCGACCACATCTTCGTCATAGCCGGTGTCGTAATAGAAGGGGTTAAACTTCTGCGACAGGGTATCGATCGCCACAACCAGAGGCGTGGCGGTGGTTTCTTCTGCCATGGCGAAGGTCATGCCGCACAGCATGCTCACAGCCAGCAGAAGAGCCAACAGTTTCTTCATGATTGGTTCCTCCTTGTTTTTATTCATCGTGTTTGCCCTGCGGGCAAACAGATGGACTCCATCTTCATATTTTATCATATACTGTGGTTATGTCAAGCTGGTATCCCTATATATGTGAAGGTTTTTCCTGTACGGGTGTCAAACATCGGTAACATAAAGAGCCAAGCAGGAAGTCAAGGGA
>CAZDEF010000021.1:0-36420 GCA_964504385.1 uncultured Oscillospiraceae bacterium | reverse complement strand
TGGCTCTCTGTTTTCTATTCCTTTTTTGTTACCTATGTATTGTACCTCAACATTTTGGAAATAAAATCAATCTCCAGTAACAGAAAGGCTTCCATGGATCGATAATGCCCGCTTATGAAGTAACGACCTATACAAATAAAACTGCACTCCATTTGCTATTCAGTATGCCATACTGTCTAACAAACGGAGTGCAGTTTTTATGATCGAAATACTTTCTGCAGCAAAGGCTGACGGGCAATCGCCGCTCACAAGCGGGCGATCTCCTCCTGATCGACACAACGGATCCCTTTGGCACGCATGGCGGCAACAGCCGCCTTATTGTCCTGAACGCGGAAAATCATATAGGCATGATCAGATGATTTTCCGCCTAGAAACGCGTACATGTACTCCACATTGATGTCAGCCTCCTTCAGAGCAGCCAACACATGATGCAGCCCACCCGGCTCGTCCGGAATCGCAACGCCCAGCACCGGGGTGATATTGTGGATGAATCCCGCATCTTTAAGGAGCGTGGAGGTTGCATAGGCATCATCCACAATGATGCGCACAATACCGAATTCGCTGGTTTCTGCCAAAGACAGTGCGCGCATATCAATGTGGTTTTGAGCCAACAGCTCGGTAACAGCAAACATCATGCCGGGCTTGTTCTCCAAAAAAACGGAAATCTGCTTCAGGCTCATTGCTCACGCCTCCTTAAATCTTACGCTTGTCGATTACACGCACAGCTTTTCCTTCGCTGCGCACAATGGACTTGGGCGCAACCAACACCACTCTGGCCGAAATACCCAGCATGGAGCGCAAGCCCGCCTCCAGCTCGCTCTGGCGGCGCTTGATCTCGCCCATATTGTCCGTGAACATTTCCGGGGTCATCTCTACCTGCACATCCAGCGTATCCGTAGACTTCACTCGATCGACAATAATTTGGTAATTGGCCGGATAGCCGGAGTTCAGCAGCACCGCTTCGATCTGCGACGGGAACACGTTTACGCCGCGGATAATGAGCATGTCATCAGAACGTCCCATGGGCTTGGCCATCCTTACATGGGTGCGGCCGCAGGAGCAGGGTTCGCGGTTCAGTGTGCAAATATCGCGCGTACGGTAGCGCAGCAGCGGGAAGGCTTCTTTGGTAATCGAGGTAAACACAAGTTCGCCTTTCTCGCCATCCGGCAGCACTTCGCCCGTGACCGGGTCGATGATCTCAGCAATAAAATGATCCTCGTTGATGTGCATTCCGTTTTGGGCAGAGCATTCAAAGGCTACGCCAGGGCCGGACAGCTCCGTCAAGCCGTAGATATCATATGCCTTGATACCCAGCGTATTCTGAATGTCCTGCCGCATTTCCTCGCTCCACGCTTCCGCGCCGAAGATGCCTGCCTTCAGCGGGATCTGCTCTGGCGTAAGCCCCATCTCCTTCATGGTTTCGCCGATATAAGCAGCATAGGAGGGTGTACAGCACAGAATGGTGGTATTCAAATCACGGATGAACATGATCTGGCGCTCAGTGTTTCCGGAAGAGGCAGGAACGGTCAGGCATCCCACCTTATGAGAACCGCCATTTAAACCGGGGCCGCCCGTGAACAAGCCATACCCATACGAGATCTGGCACACATCCTCATTTGTACCGCCAGCCGCCATGATGGCGCGCGCGCAGCAGTCCTCCCACAGGTCAATGTCATGCTGCGTATAGAAAGCAACCACACGCTTGCCGGTCGTGCCGGAGGTAGACTGGATACGCACGCAGTCCTTCAGCGGCTTTGCTACCAAGCCATAGGGATATGCCAGACGCAGATCCTCCTTGCTGAGAAAGGACAGCTTGTGCAGATCGTCGCGGGATTGGATATCCTCGGGTCTGACGTTCTTTTCTTCCATCTTCTGACGGTAGTAGGGCACGTTATCCCATACATGTTTCACCTGCTTCACAAGGCGCTCATCCTGCCATGCCTTGATCTGCTCCTGGGATGCGCACTCGATTTCCCGTTGATAGTATCGTTCCATGGTTGCCTATCTCCCCTCGGATTCAAAGCGCACCGCCTTTCGCACCGCTCAAAACCGCTGCAAGCAACAGGCTCCGTACGCTTTATTACTTTCATGAAAAATAAATATAACATACTTCGGAGCTGATGAAAAGATAAGGAATTGTTCTTTTGGCGTTCAAAATTTCATTCATCAGCAACTGATGCTGTTGACACCCTGAACCAGCTGTGTTATCTTTGCCGGGTAAACCAGCTCGCCTGCGAATGGACCCTGATTATTCCGGTATGGAGGATGATACATATGCAAACAGCAAACGATTTTACAGAAGGAAGAATCCTTCCCAAACTTCTGCGCTTTGCCGTGCCGATACTTTGGGCGCTGATTCTGCAGGCCATGTACGGCGCTGTGGATTTGATGGTCGTGGGTCAGTTTGGCACTGCAGCAGATGTCTCGGCGGTTTCCACCGGCGCACAAATCATGCATACGATCACCTGCATCATCACTGGTTTAGCCATGGGCACCACAATCCTGCTTGGGCTAAGCGTCGGTGCCGGGCAAAAGGAGCAGACGGGTGATGTGATTGGAAGCGCCATCATATTCTTTTCAGCGCTAGCAGCTGTCTTCACGGTGTTGATTCCCCTATTCGCCGCCCATCTATGCCGCCTGATGCACGCACCGGAGGAAGCTTTTTCGCAAACCGTCGCTTACTTGACCATTTGCGCACTTGGTACGCTTTTCATTGTAGCGTACAACCTGATTGGAAGTTTGTTCCGCGGCCTTGGCGATTCTAAAACGCCGTTGATTGCAGTAAGCATCGCGTGCGTTGCCAACATTGCTGGCGATCTGCTGTTTGTCGCTGCCTTTGGCATGGGCGCTGCCGGAGCCGCATTGGCAACAGCACTTGCGCAGGGACTCAGCGTGCTGCTTTGCATTGCCATGATCAGGAAACGTGGCATGCCCATTGCCTTCAGCCACAAAAGCATTCGCATCCAGCCTGCTCTCACACTGCGCATGCTGCGGCTGGGCACGCCCATTGCCCTGCAGGATCTATTGGTAAGCATTTCATTTCTGGTCATTCTCTCCATCGTCAACAGTCTCGGCGTGATCGTATCTGCGGGAGTTGGTGTTGCAGAAAAGTTGTGTGCCTTTATCATGCTGCTGCCGTCTGCTTTCTCGCAGTCACTTTCCTCTTTCGTGGCGCAGAACATTGGCGCTGCGCAGGAAAAACGTGCCAAAACAGCTCTTCTCTGCGGTATGCTCACCTCCTTTATTCTTGGCTGTGTTGTAGCATATGCCGCCTTCTATCATGGTGATATTCTGGCTGCCATCTTTACACACGATTCGGCCATCATTGCTGCTGCATGGGATTATCTGAAGGCTTATGCCATCGATACACTACTTGTCAGCTTTCTGTTCTGCTTTATCGGTTATTTCAGCGGATGTGGAAATACCACGTTCGTCATGGTACAGGGCATCGTGGGGGCATTTTTTGTCCGTATCCCCGTCTCTTTCCTGATGAGCCGTCTGACGCCTGTTCGCGTGTTTTACGTCGGTCTTGCTACACCTGCCTCAACCATCGTGCAAATCCTTCTGTGTATCCTTTGGTTGATGCATCGCAACAGGAAGATCAATTCTATACTCCTTCAATAACGTCAAAGCCGCTGGAAAGCAAATCGCTCTCCAACGGCTTTATTATGTGACATCAACTATTCGCACACAGGTGTTTCCAGCAGCGTAAGAGTACACTTTTCAGCGTCCATACGGCAGTTCACGCCCAGCGGCAGTGTCATCTTGGGGGAACAATGTCCTGCCTGCAGCCCCATAAAAATGGGTTTTCCGCAGGGCTGCACCACATCGCGCACGATTTCCTCTAATGAAAATCCAAACTGCGGGAATTCAATAGGACAATCCACGAATGTGCCCAGCACAATACCGGCGCAATCATCCAGCTTTCCTGCCAGTCGCAAATGCGTCAGCATATGATCCAGCCGATAGGTCTTTTCACCGATATCCTCCAGAAAAAGGATCCGTCCTTTGGTGTCCAGCTCGTACGGAGTCCCCAGCAAACCGTCGATGAGAGACAGATTGCCGCCCACCAGCACGCCCTCGGCTTGACCAGGCTGTACGGTGTGCGCTTCAATGCCCTCAGGATTGTGCAGCACTTGTCCTGCATGCCCCTCCATCAGCATTTGCAGCAGCGACTGAAAGCTGTACTCATCCATGTCGTCCACCCAGCAGGAAGCCGGCATGGGGCCATGGAACGTACTCAATCCGCACTTTTGCAGATAAGCGATATGCATGGCCGTGATATCGCTATAGCCCAGAAAGATCTTCGGATGCTGCTTGACCGCCTCATAATCCAGCAGATCCAGCATGCGCATGGTGCCATATCCGCCTTTGACGCAAAAGATGGCGTCTACTTCATCATCACGAAACATGGCATTCACGTCTCTCGCACGTACATCATCCGTGCCGGACAAATAACCGTAAACCTGTCCGCAGCTTTCCCCAAGCTTTACATTGAAACCCATCTGCTGCGCGATCGCAACGGACTTTTCAAGGCTTCCCTGTGTACGGATGGAGCCGGAAGGACCAACAAAACCGATGGTATCCCCTTTTTTCAGTCTTTTACCGTACAGCATGCGTACCTCCGCTGATGATTCGTCGGTAGTCGTCCAGTTCCTTTTCATTTCCCCACACATGATGTCCTGGTTCGATCTCCACCCACTGCGGCTTATCCACCCGATAATCATGCTGTGCAGGATCGTAGACCAACAGCTGCTTGTTCTTTTCCCGTGCGGGATCCGGCAACGGAATAGCGGACAACAATGCACGGGTATAGGGGTGCAGCGGATGCGAAAACAGCTTCTCCGTCTCCGCCAGCTCGACCAGCACACCTTTGTGGATCACAGCGATGCGGTCGCAGATAAAGCGCATGACCGACAGATCGTGTGAAATAAACAGGTAGGTCAATCCGCGCTCCTTCTGCAGTTGGCTGAGCAGATTGAGCACCTGTGCGCGAATAGAAACATCCAACGCAGAGATCGGTTCATCCGCGATGATGAATTCCGGCTGCATGATAAGCGCACGCGCTACACCGATGCGCTGCCGCTGCCCGCCCGAAAATTCGTGCGGAAAGCGGCTGGCAAATTCCGGAAGTAGTCCTACTTCCATCAGCGCTTTTTCCACGCGTGCCTTTCGCTCAGCTTCAGGCAGCCGCCCACCACTATACAGTCCTTCCGAAACGATGTAATCCACCTTTGCCCGCTCATTGAGCGACGCCATGGGATCCTGAAAAATCATCTGAATTTGCCGCGTGACCTTGCGGTCCAGTTCGCGGCTGATCTTCCCGTTGATCCGTTCTCCCTTAAAGATGACTTCGCCCGCTGTTGTAGGGTTGATGCGAATGATGGCACGCCCGATCGTGGTTTTGCCCGAACCGGATTCCCCCACCAGTCCAAAGGTCTCGCCTTTGTAAATATCAAAGCTGACATTGTCCACGGCCTTGAAGCGGCTATTGCGCTTGCCGAAGCACACATCCATGTTCTTGACAGAAAGCAGGATCTCCCGCTGTTCACTCATAGCCCTTCACTCCTTCCGTCGCCAGCTTCATCACTGCTTCCGGCGGATCGATCTTCGGTGCGCGCGGATCCAGCAGCCATGTGCGCGCCTTGTGCGTTGCCGTCACCTGAAAATACGGCGGCCTTTTTTCAAAGTCGATCTTGAGGGCTCGCGGATTGCGAGGGGCAAAAGCGTCGCCCTTCACTTCGTTAAACAGATTGGGCGGCGTACCGCGAATCGAATACAGCGGCTCGCCCTTTACGCCCAGCTGCGGCAGCGACGACAACAGCGCCCACGTATACGGATGCTTGGGCTGATAAAACACTTCTTCACACAGACCGATCTCCACAATATCGCCCGCATACATCACCGCAATACGATCCGCCACATTGGCCACAACGCCTAGATCGTGCGTGATATACACCGTGGTCAGCTCATACTTTTCTTTCAAGTTGCGGATCAAACGCAGGATCTGCGCCTGGATCGTCACGTCAAGCGCTGTGGTGGGCTCATCACAAATGAGGATCTTTGGGCGGCAGGCCACGGCAATGGCGATCACCACACGCTGGCGCATTCCGCCGGAAAACTCATGCGGATACTGTTTGGCACGTCTTTCGGGCTCGCTGATGCCCACATCGGTCAGAATGGAGAGCATTTCTCTGCGCGCCTGCTCGCCATGCATATTCTGATGCAGCTCGATGGCTTCCATGATTTGCGCACCGATGGTCTTGAGCGGGTTGAGGCTGGTCATGGGATCCTGCAGCACCATGGCAATTTCCTTGCCGCGCACTTTCAGCCACTGTTTTTCCGTTTTGTACTGCACCAAATCGTCGCCGTTGTAGAGGATCTGACCGCCGTCCACCCAGCCATTGGCATCCAAAAGGCCCATAAAGGTTTTCACAAACACAGATTTGCCGGAACCGGATTCCCCAACGATGGCCAAACTTTCGCCTTTGTATAAATCCAGTGACACGCCGCGGATGGCGTGCAGCTTTCGTCCGCGCAGGTTGAACTTCACATCCAGTTCGCGCACCGAAAGAATGGGCTCTCTTTCCATAGCTGCTCCGCCTCCTTTACACATGATTCTTGGGATCGGCCGCATCAGCAAAAGCATTGCCGATGATATAGAACGAAATGGTCACGATGGACAGTACGATGGCGGGAAAAATAAGCTGGTAGCGCAGGGAAGCCGATGTGATCAACTTGCGTCCTTCATTGATCAAGTTGCCAAGGGATGGCTGATCCACCGGCAGGCCCAGACCGATATATGTGATGAACACCTCGTTGCCGATCGCACCGGGAATAGACAGCGCCATGCGCAGCGTAATGACAGATACCAGATAGGGAAGCAGGTTCTTGCGGATGATCCGCTCTGTGCCGGTGCCAAGGCAGCGCGAAGCCAAGTTATAATCCCGGTCGCGGATAACGACGATCTGGTTGCGGATGAAACGCGCCATTCCCAGCCATCCGGTCAGGCACATGGCGAATACAAGCGTTTTAAAACCAGGTTTGAGAATATAGGAGATCAGGATCAAGATAATGGTATTGGGGATGTTGTCGATCACGTTGTATACTTCTGTGAGAAGACGATCCAGCTTCCGCACATATCCCCATAGCACGCCGATCAGAATGCCGACGACCGCTTCCACGAATGCAACGATAAAACCGATCAGCAAGCTGGTACGGGTACCGCTCCACACGCGCGACCAAAGATCCTGACCAATGTTGTTGGTGCCGAACCAGAACGCATGCTCCGAAGGCAGAATGCGCAGCGGCGCTTCCTTGCACGTGACAGCGCTGCCATCTTCGTTCAGCTGCAGGCAATCCGCCTCCACATACAAGGCTGTGCCATCATTGGTGTAATCCACAGGCTGCGTGTAAAGTTTGAGCGGGAAATTGGATCGACTTTCGTAGGGAACGGCAGTGGGATCCTCCGGCAGTTTCAGACTGGTCTGAAAGTTGTTTTTGACATAACCGGTCAATTTCTTGTATTCGACCTTACACCATTCTTCGCCGTACTCAGTCACGGTAAACTTATCGCGGGCTTTCAGGCTTTTCTGCACATTGTCCACCGCATACCAGCCTTTGTTGCCCTTCACAGGTTCTGCATTCAGCAATGTCCCTTCCGGCGCAGTGATCAGCACAGTGGTCAGGCTGGGCGCTATGTTGGACAGTTGCTTGCCTGTCTGTGGATGATTGTTAATCAGGTTGGCGGGATACTGCCCCGGCAAATACGGCTGCAGGAAGGTAAAGAGCAGCAACACAGCCAGCACGATCAGCAGACATACGGCAACCTTGTTTTTAAAGAACACCTGAAACGTGCTGCGCCAATAAGAATAGTTGGAATATCCTGTCTTTTCGGCAGCTGCCTCATCGTAATCTGCCGGTACAAACAGTTCGTCTTCATTCAAGGGCGTCTCGTTCAGATCAGACTGCAGCTGATCGGCCAGTGCGCTTTCCAGCTTGCGGCTCTTTGCATCCTTGATACTCAGCATCAGCGCGCGCCCTCCTTCTTGACAAAGCTGATTCTCGGGTCAACCATTCCCATCAGCAGGTCGCCCAGCAGCAGGCCAACAATGCCGATGCAGCTGTAAATCATAACGATCGCCTGCACCATCGGGTTATCCTGCCGCCCAATCACATCCACCAGCAGGCCGCCCATTCCCGGAATAGAATAGAGCGATTCAATATAAATGGAACCGCTGATGGTGTAGAGCAGCGATGTGGGAATGTACTGGATCATCGGCACAAACGCATTGCGGAACACATGCCCCATCATAATCTTCTTGCTGCTTACGCCCTTGGCGCGTGCCAGACGAACATAATCCTTGTTCATTTCGTCCACCATATAGCGTCTCAGCCACATCGCATAGGAAGCCGTACTGCCCAGCGACATGGAAAACACAGGCAAAATCCATGTGACCGGTTTTGCTTCATCGAACAGCATGGAAATATTCAGCAGGCTGGTACCGTACATCTGGATGAAAATATAATAAACGGCAGCGGGGACTGCATTGATGAACACAATGTAGACCGTACCAAATTTATCCCAGAATTTGCCTTTGCTGCGCGCCATAGCCGCGCCAAGGGGAATACCCATCACCAATGACAGTGCCATCGACAGCACGCCCAGCTTGATGGAAACGGGCGCTTTTTTAGCGATCAGCTCCGAAATAGGCGCACCCACGCTATACCGCGCTGATGTGCCAAGATCGCCATGAAACAGATTTTTGAGGAAATTCCAAAGCTGTACAGGAATTGGATCGTTCAGGCCCAGCTGGTTCAGCTTTGCCTGGATGGTGGCCGCATCGGCCTTTTCGAAATTATCAAAATAGCCTTCAATCGGCATCTGGCGCAGCAGGACAAAAACCACTGTGATGATAATCAGCAGTGTGAGCAGTGATGACGCCAGACGCTTGAGCGAATACTTGAACATGTAGTCACAACCTTTTAAGAAGAAATGCTGAAATACGGCGATTGCCCGTGCGACGCGACTGCGTCGCACGGGCATATGGAAGAATGCGTTTCTCTACCGGTTTTCCGCCGTCTTATTCAGCAGTCTCGGCCAGCGCAGCGCGCGCATCCAGCCAAGCATCATAAGCATCAAAGTACTGATCCGTACTCATGGGAGCATCCAGCAGAGTCTGGCCCTTCCAGCGTTCGTTGGAAATACCGAAAGGCGCAAACTGAGATTCGAACGGATTGAGGCGGGAAGCCGTATAACCGCCGCTGCCATAACCGAAGGGGATGATCATGGCCTTCTCAATGAGGAACGCTTCAGCGGTAGCAAGTGCTTCGTAGCGGGCAGTCAGATCATCAGTAATGGCACGGGCAGCATCCACCAGACCATAGTAAATGCTGTAACCATTCTCGTCATTGTACTCCGTCGCCTTCTCCGGCCAGTTATAGGTGCCGTCATAGAAGGGATCGGTGTAGGTGGAAGGATCGGCGTAGTCGGGGCCCCAGTTGCACTTCATCAGCGCATACTTGCCGGAGCGGCGCACTTCCTTCAGGAAGCCGGAGGAGGGACCCGCCTCAACGATCACATCAATGTAGTCCGAACCCAGCAGCGCTTCCAGCTGCTGCTCCACCACAACGCACTCCTCGGCCCAGCCGGTGGTGCTGGGGTTGTAGGGAAGCAGAACCTTCACAGGCAGCGTAGCACCTGCAGCGGTCAGCTCTGCCACAGCGGCCTCTTTGTAAGCCAAAGCGGCCTCTTCATCGAAGGTGTCCACGCCCAGCTCGGTAATAGCGGCCAGAGCGCCCATCTCGGTATAGTCCACACCGTTGATGGAAACGAACTCCGGAGGCGTGACCGTGTTGAACATGATGGATTCGGGATTGTCCGGCTCAATAATCAGCATGGCCTTCACGCGGTCCAGACCGGCATAGATGGACTTGCGGAAGTTTTCGTTGTTCACGGCGATCTTCCAGTTTTCAGGCTCATAAGCGGCATCGAACTGGGGATCAAAGTTGAATGCGTAGAAGTAGGTGTAGAATCCACTCTGACGCACTGGGCGGATCAGATCCGCCGTTTCCGGATCGGACAGCCATTCGGCCGCGATGGTGGAATCGATGGAAGCGGAATCGATCTCGCCGCGCTTGTACAGTTCAGGAGAGATGGTGGTCGCTTCTTTGTTGTAGGTTTCCTCAATCGTGGTAATGAACACGTTGTCCGCGTCCCAGTTGCTCTGGTTCTTGGAGTACACGCGCTTCTGCTGCGGCTCGAAGCTGGACAGGACATAAGCGCCGCAATAGAGGATGTTCTCATTGCTGGTCGCCACGCCGAAGTCCGCGCCCTTTTCAGCCAGGAACTCGCCGTTCACAGGCATGAAGCACACATAGGTCAGCATGGACAGGAAGTAGGGAACGGGCTCGATGAGCGTATACTGCAGGGTGTAATCATCCAGCGCTTTCACGCCGACCGTTTCCCAGTTCATCACCGGATAGGGCTCCTGTCCCTCTTCCGGGGTGCTGGTGCCCAGATAGTACGCTTCAGCACCGGCGATGACGGAGTAGAAAATATTAGCGGTGGAAGACGCATTGGCGGCATCCAGAATATACTTGGCGGCGGATACGAAATCCTGCGCGGTCACATTAGCGTACACCGTGCCGTCCGCCTTCACCCATGTAGCATCCTTGCGCAGGTGGAAGGTATAGGTCAGGCTTTCGCTGTCATACTCCCAGCTTTCCGCCAGAGAAGGCTGCACTTGGCCGTATTTGTCGTACTCGACCAGAGTGTCGATCACATTGGCAGCCAGCACAAACTCGTTGGTGGTAGCGGTGGTCAGGTAGTTGAGCGTAGTAATCTCGCCGGAATACAGCGTGCGATAGGCTGCATCTTCCGCCACCACGGGCGCGGCCGTCATGCCAAGCAGCAACATAGCGCACAGTACAACACACAGGATCTTCTTCATGCCATTTCCTCCTTGAACATTAATGGGTATAACATGTGAATACATTATCATGATTGGCAAGGAAATGCAATCAGCAATGCAGGAAAAGAACAACTTTCATCCAAAATATTCCCCTTCAGCAACGCAAATTGCGGTTGGCAGCGTTCGTGGAATGCAAGTTTAAATGGGTCTCTGGTCAAAAAGCACGCCGACAGTTCAATCAAGTTGCCGGTATGCTTTCAGGTGCGGTCAAGTCTCTTTCACCGAACGCAGCGGAACAATCTGACACCATGCGGCTCTATCGCTGCTTCAATGCTGCCTTCGCGATCACTCAAGCATTCGCCCGACCACAGTTCCCTTGCCTGAGCATGCTCCCAACCGATCTCCGCCAGCTCGCACCGTACTCGCTCAGACATGTCTGAAAGATTAAAGAGGGCCAGATTGCAGCTTTCATCCGCGTTCCAGCTCACCCACACCGCTTCTGTGTCCGTTCGCCGCAGCTGCTGCGGATGCTGGCCCTGTTGGTTCACGGCCAGCACATCCCGATTGGTCAGCATCGTCAGCGTCTCCTCGTCCAGCGACATCAGTTCCGCACCGAGCATCAGCGGCGAACGAAATACGGCCCAAAGGGTGAGCATGGTCTTCTGTTCCGCCTTGCTTAAACGGGTTTGGCGATCCTGACCATAGGCTATTCCGATGCGGCCAAGCGGCAACATATCGCAGTCTGGCCAGCAGCCGGGCGAAACATGGGTTTGCCACAGTTCACAGTAGCTGAACATCTTCTTCAGCTGCGGCCACTCGTCCCAAAAATCATTCGTCATGCGCCAAAGGTTTGCATTTTGCGCCAGATGCCAAGCGTGCTCGATCGGCGCAGGCCCAGGCGAAAGGCTGAGAACCATGTTTCTTCCGCAGCGGTCGATCGCGCGGCGAATCATTTCGATCTCGTGTGCAGCCATATAGCCGTGCGATTCTGCAACGCCCGTGTGGGAAATGTCATCCACCTTCACATAGTCCACGCCCCACGATGCGTACAGTTCGAAAAGGCTGTCGTAGTATGCCTGTGCGCCCGGCACATCCTTGCGCAGCCCGAACATATCGCTGTTCCAAAGGCAAATCGAACAGGGATCGGCCACCTGATCCGCCGTGGCGTCCGTCCCCTTTACCGGCAGCCGGGCATACACTGCCTGCTTTGGAATCCCGCGCAGTATATGAATGCCAAATTTCAACCCCATACCGTGGATCTTTTCTGCGATCGGTGCGAAGCCCTTTCCTCCCTTTGCGGATGGAAAACGGTTTTCTGCCGGGATCACACGGCCAAATCCATCCATACACAGCGGTGCAAAGGGAACGTAGTGGCTGCCGGGCAGCGAACCCGCATTCGGTTCGTACCACTGAATATCGCAGACCACATACTCCCAGCCAGAAGGCAGCAGATGCTCCGCCTGATAACGCGCATTCGCCAGCAGCTGTTCTTCGGTAACGGCGGACATATAGCAATCCCAGCTGTTCCAACCCATGGGCGGCGTCAACGCCAGTTGATCCTTACGAATCTTCATGGTTCCTCCTAGATTCGAGTTTCTGTCTAAAAAGATTGACTTTATTATATTCTGTCGTTTTTCAAAGAATCCTGCCAGACATGTCAAAAGCCTGCGTTTGCAGGCTTTTGACATGTCGTTTATTTCACTTCGATCAGCAATCCGAACGGGTAGCGGCCGCAGCTGCGCCCATACAGTGCCAATCCGCCGTTGCCCTTTACGCGGAAGGACAGGCGGAAACCGCCGTTGCGCTGGATGGCATAAAGCAGACGCGTGGGGATCTCCACATGCTGCTGCTCGCCAAAGGAACCTGCTTCATTCAGATGGCGCTCTTCGGGCTGGCTGTGCCAGCTGAGCATGCCGCGCGCATCTGCCCAGTCATTTTGCAGATACAGCGTGCGGATGCGTTCACCATTCACCAGCACTTCCACTTCAGACGGGAAACGGCTTTCATCCGTCATCCAGTAGGAGTTTTCGAAAGCGCCGCGGTCTACCAGATAACCGCGCATAAAGCCAAGATCCTGTTCAGCTTCGCCGATCTCCTTGCGATCCTTTTGAAGCACCCGTTTTGAGGAGGCCTCCATGTGCAGGATGATATCGCGGATCATTCCAGTGGACGCCGGCAGTTTTACATCGTAGCTGACCTCGCCGCTGCCGCCCATGCACAATTTGTCGTTTCCAATGGCGTTCCACACCGGCTCAAAGCCGCTGACCTGACCAGAGCATACCGGAACCTCTACCATGTTATCCGTCAGCGCAGCGCGCACGTCAAACGCAACAAAGTTGCGAGAAATCACACAGCCATCTTCCGCCTTCAAATACAGCGACAGCACAGGGGCTGCATTTTCACATGGCATGGTTACTTCCAGTTCGCCAAGCACGGTAGCGCCATAGCCAAAGACAGGCAGCGCCTTCTCCCCCATCGCGTCCGTTACGCGGCCGTTCAGTCCGTCATGCCAAAGTTCCCACGCAAGGGTACAGTTCTCGCCGTGATGCCGGTCTGAGAAGCTGGACAGCACCAGCGGAACGCCAACTTTCACCCCCGGCTGCACCGTTTGCATGGGCGGGCAATCCGTAGCGATAAAGTCATCCGCATGCAGGTCGCGCAGCGTCATGCCGTGGCAAAGGTCCTGATAGCCAAAGTCCTTGTCCGCGTCGTCGATCCGGTAGTAACCGTTGAACTCGTTGACCACATCGTGGAATTCAGTAAAGACAAATCCACAAATCTTTTCGTGCAGGCGGTATTCGTTGAGCATATAATGATACTGCCATGCCAGATCGCTGTCGCCTGCAGAGCCGTCCACGCCCCATACCATGCCGCACTCGCTGTTCATCAGCGGCGCATCTGTCTGCCGATGATCACCAATGTAATTGAAGGCAGAACCCGGGTAGGTATTATCCACCACTTTACGGATATGATCGCGCACCACTTCGTAGGTATTCAAATAGAAATGCCACGTATTCAAATCCGTCTCCACATGGTCGTAACGGCAGGGAGAGTTGTCCTCCACAATGCGCTCAGGATCAATGGCTTTGGCGCGCCGATACATCTGCCGCACCCACTCCTGCGTTTCAGGCTTGTAAACCTTCTCGTCATTCTCCTTGTCGAGCAGGCCCCAACTTTCGTTGAATACCACCCATGCAAAGATGGCGGGATGATTCATATCTCTGCTCATGATCTCGGGCATTTCCCGCTCATAAGCCGCTTTGGCTTCCGCCACAGGCGCGCCCCAGAAGCACGGGATATCCGCCATCACCAGCAGTCCCAGCTTATCCATCCAATACAGCTTGCGCGGTTCCTCCGGCTTGATATGGATGCGCACCATGTTCAGTCCAAGGCGCTTGAGTCTCCACGCCTCCTGATACATATCTTCATCCGACGGATAGGTGAAGTGCCCCTTCGGGTTGAAGGCCTGATCCAGCGTTCCCTGCAGGTAGATGGGCTTGCCGTTGAGCAGGATCCACTTGTAGCCGCGTCCGTCCACATTGGCGCAGCTGATCTCTCGCACGCCAAAATAAGTGAATACCTCATCTTCGCCCAACTTCAGGCTGCCCTCATACAGATACGGATCGTCCGGCGACCACAGATGCGGATGATCCAGTTTGATGCGGATCTCCGCCTTGCCGCCGGAAACGCACGCTTTCCAGCACTGCTGATCGAAGCAGGCAGAGATCTCCGCGCCGTCCGGGGCATCCGCCTGCACCTGCACGGTCACATCGCCGCTTATACGCGTAGATATGCGGTACTCCTGAATGAACTGCTGCGGACGTTCCTCCAGCCACACGGTCTGCCAGATGCCCTGGATCTCGCCATACCCCTGTTTGCCATACAGCTGTGTTTCGCGGCGATAGTCCTCCGCTCGCACCTCAATGATGTTTTCGCCGTCCTTCCACAGTTCGGTCACTTCCGTTTCAAAATAGGAATAACCGCCCTGATGGGTCGTAGCATGCTGGCCATTCACATAGACGTCCGCCACATAGTCCACTGCGCCGAAGCACAAGAACAGACGATTTCTCTTTGGATACTCGACCGTGCGGCGATACCAGCCAATACCGGCCACGTTTTCCTTCACGCCGCTCAATGGGCATACCCAAGAAAACGGCACTTGGATAGTACGTCCGTACTGCATACGGCTGGCCGCAAATTGCCGCTCGTTTTCTTCCTGCCCCGCTGCAAACAGTTCAAACTGCCAGCTGCCGTTCAAATTCAGCCAGCTTTCACGCCGCTTTTCCGGACGAGGAAATTCTGGTTTGGGAATCGTATTCATTGCACATATCCTCCTTTATGAAGCAAAAGCTCTATAGCATGAGCATACACACTATCATCATAAAAAGCAAGCATTCACTTTATCAAAAAGTTGACTTTTTCTATTGCTGTGATTATGCTATGAAGAAAGGAGGGATCAGGGGGTATGACCATCAACCGTGTTCGACATCGCTGGGCCGAGCATCCGGGCTTTGTGCTCAACCGCCCCGATGGACTTTCCGAATATATACTGCTGCATTTTCTAACGCCGGTCGATCTCACCTTCAATGGACAAACCATACCAGTGGAAAAAGGCGGTTTGATCGTCTTCGCTCCGGGAACGCCGCATGCATTTGTTGCGCACGAAGCGCTTTTTCACGACTGGTTTCACATCACAGGCGACATGGTCACGCAGATGCGGAGCTACGGTTTGGAAACGGATACGCTGTATCAAACAGACCAGAGCGCGGGCATCAGTGAGATCGCCGCCTTTCTGGAAAACGAGTTCTTTGCTCAAAGGCCCTACTGGGAGGAATTGTCCAACGCCAAGCTGACTGAAATGCTCATTCGTATTTCACACTGCGTCCATACGCAGCAGCTCCCCCTGCATGTGCGCGGCGAAACCGCCGAGCGTCTGCGCGAGATCCGCACACGGATCCTATCCAGTCCTTGGCATTCATGGAGCATTCCAGAGTTGGCGCAAGCGGTCAACCTCAGTGAGTCCCGGCTGCACGCCGTCTACAAAGCCATTTTCGGTATTTCTCCGCGCCATGACCTGATCCTGATCCGCATTGAAAAGGCGAAAATGCTGTTGCAGGGAGGCGCAACCGTTTCTTCCACCGCAGAACAGCTGGGCTATGGCAGCGTGTATCATTTCATCCGTCAGTTCAAACAGCTGACCGGCACGACTCCAAAACAGTTCTGCAAAAAATAAAGCAGGCCGCACGCGCTTCTTCTGCACATGCGGCCTACTTTGATATCCTGTGATTACTGATCCCAGTTGCACTGGGCGAGCGCATCTGCGATTTTCTTTTCGTAAGCCTCGTGGCCGTACTTGTCTACCTCGCCCTTATCCTTGGGGCCATGCGTCAGGCAGCCTGCGCCGCCGATGCAGCCGCCGGTACATGCCATGCCTTCGATGAAGTTCTCCTTCAGCAGATTCTTCTGTTTCTTGAGCAGTGCCACACGGCAGGCCTCAATGCCATCGCACACAACGGGATTTGCAATGAAATCAATTTGCTGTTCCTTGAGCGCCTGCGCCACAGAATCGCTCAATCCGCCGGAACGGGCGAAGATGCGCCCAAAGTAGCTGGCATTGTCCAGCACTCCTACTTCCAGCGCACTCAAGTCCAAATCGCGGCTATCGATCCACGCCTGCAGTTCCTCAAAGGTCAGCACGCAATCCACATACGGCTTCACGTTTTCACGCTGCGCTTCGCCCTTCTTGGCTGTGCAAGGGCCGATGAAGATCACCTTGGCGTTGGGATCGGTCTTTTTGATATAGCTTCCCAGTTCGGCCATGGGCGAAAGATTGTGGCTGATATGCTCCTTGAGCATCGGGAAAGTCTTTTCGATATAGGAAACAAACGCCGGGCAGCAGCTGGAAGTAAGGAAGCCCTTCTCCGCCAGTTCCGCTGCCTCCTTATACGCCACCATATCGGCCCCCAGCGCCGCCTCAATGACGGTGAAGAAGCCCAGATGCTTCAGCGCCGTAATGACCTGCCCCAGCTTCACATGCACAAACTGGCTGGAGATAGAGGGAGCGACCACCGCATAGACGCGATACTTCTGGTTGTCTTCGCTTTCGCGGATCAGGCGCAGCGCATCCAGCAGGAAACTCTTGTCCTGGATCGCACCGAACGGGCACTGATACACGCACGCGCCGCAAGAAATGCACTTGCTGTCATCAATGCTGGCCACATGATTCTCGCCCTGCGAAATTGCTTTTACCTTGCAGGCACGTTCGCACGGGCGGACATGGTTCTGAATGGCGCTGTACGGGCACACGCTGGCACACTTGCCGCAGTTGATGCATTTGTCGGGATCGATATGCGCATGATGGTTTTCATCAAAGCTGATCGCTCCGCGCGGACAGTTGCTGGCGCAGCGGTGCGCAATGCAGCCGCGGCATTCAGGGCCTACGCGATAGCCGCTGACCGGGCATTCATCGCAGGCAATGTCGATCACCTCTACCACATTGGGGTTCTTTTTGTCGCCGCCCATCGCCAGCTTCACACGTTCAGCCACAATGGCGCGCTCCTTGTATACACAGCAGCGCAGATCGCTCTTGGGGCCGGGCGAGATCAGCTTGGGGATCTCCAGATAGCAGTCCTGCAGCGTACCTTCATAATCGTGGCGCGCCACCTCGCGCAGCACCTTGTATTTCAGTTTTTGTACATAGGTATCAAACAATTGCATGGAAACCTCCGTTCTGTCGATCAGAAGTATGAAAGACGGATATGCTTGCCCATCTTCTGCAGGCAGTCTGCCAAATTGGTGATGAGCTGCTGCTTGATGGCGAAGTTGATAGGCAGGTTGGGATTCTGATGCGCCGGGTTGATGGCGCGGCCTACGAAGAAGTTCACGTCGGTCGCGTTTTCAAACAGCTCCTTGGCAATGAGACTGGCGCCGTCTTTCTGCGTGAGCCATGTGGACGCCATCTTTGCCTGATCGATGAAATCCTCTGCGTAGGTGAGCACCTTCGCAAGCGTGATCACGCCCTCTGTGGTCAGATCCACCCCTTTGATCTTGCTGATAGGCGGAACCTCCGGGTCGTGATAGTCCAGGGAAGCGATGATGGGCTCGTGCAGATAGCGCGAGACTACATTGCTGGTGGTACCGCCGCAGACGATCTTGGTGCCGTTCTTGGAGAAGAACAGATTCATCATTCGGATATCGTCTTCCTTGTGTTCCGGCGGCCCAACCACCAGATTCACCGTATGCCTGTTGCGCACGCGCGCCACAGCAATGGTGGTGTCATCCCCCGGCTTTCCCTCATAGAGCCGGTTGCACTCGTCAATGATCAGGCTGGCGGTGGATTTAGCGCTGTTTTCCGGCAGATAATTGGCCATGACGTAGTCCGCGATGGATTCACGGCTCCAGCCGAAATTCATGGTCATGCCGACCCCGGCCCATTCAGCGCCGTCGCTCATGGCGATGAACAAGTCATCCACCTCAATGGGAAACACGCTCTCCCAAATGGTTTTGCCGGCAATCACGCGTGTGGTGCGCGGATAATCAAACAGTTCGCCCTTACGCAGCACAATGGTGGCAGGATTGTCAAACTGGATGATATGCGCGGTCTCGTTATTCTTGATCTGCAGGATCGTAAAGGTAGAATATGCTACCTGCCGCACGCTGCAGACCGGCAGCGTGCTGGCAATGGTGGATACGCACTCTTCCAGCGGAATGCCGCCGGAAATCATGGTGCAAAGGATCTTGGATGTAAGGGTGGAAAGGATGTTGGCTTTCACGCCGCTGCCGAGTCCATCAGCCAGCACCATCGTCAGATCCTGATCTCCGCCGCCAAAGATCTCCACTTTGTCTCCGCACAGGGGTTCGCCTACATGGTTCAGGCTGATCCAGCCTGTCTCGATCCACAAATCATTCATGGGTCATCGCATCCTTCAGCTTGGTCAGGGCAATCTGGGTCTCGGCGGTGGTTTCGCCCAGCAGCGAAGCGATCTCCTGCACAATGCGCATCTGCTTGTCGATCACCTTGTTGGTGATCTCGGCCGTCTGCTGGCGCAGCTCCGCGCCCTGCAGACGCAGCTGCTCATGCTCCGTCTCATCACGGATCAGCGTGATGACGACGTGATACTGACGATCATAGAGGATGGTTTCATCCACATACAGGCCGTAATCGGACAGATAGTGCTTGCGGCTCTGCGTATGCAGCGCAGCGTTGACGATCTCCTGATAAGCCTGCGGGTTCAGAATGCGCACCACATGCTCGTGCAGGATGTCGCTGGCATCCTTGAGCTTGAACATTTTGATGGCGGAGGGGTTGATCTGCTGCACCACCAGATCTTCATTCATAACGATAATGGCAGTGGGCGTGTTGTGAATGATCGTATCTGAGAAGCTCTCCGCCTTTTCTTTCAGGAACGGCAGGCACATTTCGATCTTGGCTTTTCCTTCCAGAATGGCGATCGCCTTATCACGGCAGGTGGGATAGCCGCAGGAACCGCAGTTGAGTTCCTTTTCCGGGCTGGTCTTCCCCATTTTATAAAGCATATCGCGGATGGCATCGCTGCCGAACTTCACCTTGCGGCCGCCTGTGAAGGAATAAACGGTGGTGATGTCCGGCTGATTCTCGATCTGATAGGGAAGTTCGCCATTGCCTGCAAAGGTATCCACGCGCATTGCGCCCTTCAGGCGGCGCGCGGCATGGTCGCGAATGCAGGGGCCGTTGACGCAGCTGCCCGCACAGGCGCTCATTTCAATGAACACCTTCCCAAATTCGCTGTTTTCGATCTCATCGAACACGCCGCGGCAGTTGTCGATGCCGTCAATGGCGATGCGGCGATAGCCAGTCACCTTGGCCGTGGCTTTGAGCACGCCGCCCGTAGCGGGATACAAGCGCGCCAATGCGCCTTCACTGGCAGGATCCACATGCTCGTAGGGCAGCTCGATCCCTTCAGCAGCAAACCAATCGGCCAGTTCGTCAAAGGTGAGCACAGCGTCGGTATAGCTGCTCTCATCGCCCTCTTTTTTCTTGGCAATGCAGGGGCCGATAAACACGGTATAGGCATCCGGCTGCTGCTCCTTGATCAGTTTGCAGTGCGCTTCCATCGGCGTAAGCACCTTGGCAAGATACGGCAGCATGGTGGGATAATACTTTTTGATGAGCATATTGATAGAGGGACAGCAGCTGGAGATGATCACCGGCAGTTTGCCCTCGCGCATGATCTCGGCATACGCCTCGCTCACCATCTGCGCGCCAATGGCCGTCTCCTGCACCTCGGCAAAACCCAGTGCCTTCAGCGCATCGGCGATCACATTCAGCGAACGGATGCGGAAATTAGCAATGAAGGAAGGCGCGAGACTGACCACCACATGTCGTCCGCTGAGGATGGCCGCCTTTACGCGCTGCACGTCATCGCGCACCTGCTTGGCCTTCTGCGGGCAGGTGACATAGCAGCGACCGCAGAGGATGCAGTCGTCCGCAACGATCTCTGCCGTATCTTTGGCAAAGGTGATCGCCTTTACCGAACAATTGCGGATGCATTTATAGCAGTCCGTGCAGTTATTCTTATTCAGGTTCAGTATTTCTTGCATGAAAACCATCCTTCCGTGAACAGAACAACAGGGCCGGCGCAAAAAAGCGCGTCAGCCCCACTGTTTGAAGTCATGAATCAGAGGCGCGCAAGCACGTCTTTTTCAAAGAAGGAACGGGTGGTATCCGGGGTCAGAGAGAATGCCTCGCCATCCACGGTCACGCATACACCGTTCTGGCAGTTGCCCATGCAGAACTGACCTGCCAGTTCGATTTTGTCATCCAGCTTGTTTTCCTTCACCAGACGCTGCAGCTCCTCAACGATCTGGCGGGAACCCTTCAGGTGGCAGCTGGAGCCTATGCAGATGGTAATTTTCATGGTGATGATCTCCTTCCTTGATCTGACTCACTGGTAATCCACAACATTTACCCAGCTGAGCAGGAACTCCCGCTCATTGGCATTGCCCTTGACAGACTGGCTGGCGGCCACGATCGGCATCCATTTCTGCACATACTGACGAGCGGTGTCGCTCTTCTGGCAGAACATGTCCAGATACTTCTGCGCGCCCTGAATGTTTCCGTTGAGCCAGAACAGCAGATAGGTGCGCGCCGCATCGGCGGATGCATTGCCCTGCGTGGCATGGGACCAGTCCAGAATATAGGGCGTGCCATCCTCGGCAATGATGATGTTGGAGGGGTTGAAGTCGCCGTGGCACACTTTGTTGTGCTTGGGCATGCTTTCCAGACGGGTATGAAGATCATAACGGGTAGTCGCATCCAGCTCCGTCTGGCTGATCTTGCGGTTCATTTTATCCTTGAGCTTGGTGAGCAGCGGGCAGGTCTTGGAATGCACTTCCAGCTGCAGATTCACAAACATCGATAAGTATTTCTCGAAATCTTCCTCATTCTCCTGCATAATCTGCGCAAGAGTTTTTCCTTTGATGAAATCCGACACGATCGCCCACTTGCCATCCACCGTGGTAACTTCCAGGATGCGGGGAATGTGCAGGCCCGTTTCTTCGATACGGGCTTGGTTGAGCGCCTCGTTAAGAATATCCGCCTTGGAGTAATCCTCGTTGAACACCTTGATGCATCTGTCGCCATCGCGGTAGATGGTCTTCTTGTTGCGCACGGCAATAATACGTTCCATCGTCATAACTACGCTCCTCCTTTACTTGCGCTCGCCGTAGATGACCTTTACAGCGTCCACGGCACTCTCGTCCACAATCTGCTCCAGACCCGGCTTGTTTTCTTCCTCAAAATGACGACCGTAATAGGCGTTGAGATACATCTGCTTGATCTCGCTCATCAGCGGATAGCGCGGGTTAGCACCCGTGCACTGGTCGTCGAAGGCCTGTTCCGTCATCTCGTCCAGCTGCTCGAGGAACACCTTTTCATCAATGCCGTAATCCTTGATGGTTTCCTTGATCCCCACGCGGCGCTTGAGGTCGTTGACTGCCTTGATCAGACCTTCCAGCTTTTCTTCATCGCTGTCGCCATGAATGCCCAGATAATCAGCCACTTCAGCATAGCGGGCAAGGGTGTGCGGATGATCGTATTGCGAGAAGGTACCCATCTTGGCAGGCGCTTCGCTGGCGTTGAAGCGGAGCACTTCTTCAATCATCAGCGCATTGGCAACGCCATGCGGCAGGTGGTGGAACGCGCCCAGCTTGTGCGCCATGGAGTGGCACACGCCGAGGAAGGCATTGGCAAACGCCATACCAGCCATGGTAGCCGCGTTGGCCATCTTTTCACGTGCCTTCACATCGGTCTGGCCGTTGTCATAGGCAGCGGGCAGGTACTCAAAGATGGTCTTGAGCGCCTTGAGGGCCAGTCCATCCGTGTAATCGGTAGCGAGCATAGCGGCATAGGCTTCCAGCGCATGTGTGACGGCGTCGATGCCGGAGGCGGCGGTCAGACCCTTGGGCGCAGACATGTGATAGTCCGCATCCACGATAGCCATGTTGGGCATCAGCTGATAATCTGCCAGAGGATACTTCACGCCGGTCTTCTCATCCGTGATGACGGCGAAAGGGGTCACCTCAGAGCCGGTACCGGCGGAAGTGGGAATGGCAATGAAGTAGGCCTTCTCACCCATCTTGGGGAAGGTGTAGACACGCTTGCGGATATCGATAAAGCGCATCGCCATGTCCATAAAGTCTGCTTCGGGATGTTCATAAAGCACCCACATGATCTTCGCAGCGTCCATGGCGGAACCGCCACCCAAGGCAATGATGGTATCCGGCTTGAAGGCGGCCATCTGCGCTGCGCCCTCCTTGGCGGAAGCCAGCGTGGGATCGGGCGCAACATTGAAGAAGGTAGTATGCACGATGCCCATTTCATCCAGCTTGTCGGTGATGGGCTTGGTGTAGCCGTGCTCATACAGGAAAGAGTCCGTCACAACAAAGGCACGCTTCTTGTGCATGACGTTCTTCAGTTCATCCAATGCTACCGGCAGGCAGCCTTTCTTGATATAGACCTTCTCCGGAGCGCGGAACCAAAGCATGTTCTCCCTTCTTTCGGCCACAGTTTTGATATTGAGCAAATGCTTCACGCCAACGTTCTCGCTAACAGAGTTGCCGCCCCAGCTGCCGCAGCCAAGCGTAAGGGAAGGAGCCAGCTTGAAGTTATACAGGTCGCCAATGCCGCCATGAGACGCAGGCGTATTGACCAGCACACGGCAGGTCTTCATGCGGGCGGCAAAGGTGGACAGCTTGTCGCGCTGCGTCACTTCGTCCAGATAGATGGAAGAAGTATGGCCGTAGCCGCCGTCGGCGATGAGCTGTTCCGCTTTGGCAAGCGCATCTTCGAAGGAAGAAGCCTTGTACATGGCCAGCACGGGAGACAGTTTCTCGTGCGCGAATTCCTCAGACAACTCCACGCTCTCCACTTCGCCGATGAGGATCTTGGTGCCAGCAGGCACTGTAATGCCGGCCAGCTCTGCAATGCGCGCAGCCTTCTGACCAACGATTTTGGCATTCAGACCGCCGTTGATCAGGATGGTCTTGCGCACCTTGTCCGTCTCAACAGCGTTCAGGAAATAGCAGCCGCGCGCTGCAAACTCGGCCTTCACTGCATCGTAGATGTCCTCCATCACGATGACGGACTGTTCCGAAGCGCAGATCATACCATTATCAAACGTTTTGGAGTGAATAATGGAGCTGACCGCCAGCAGGATATCCGCGCTGCTGTCGATGATAGCCGGCGTATTGCCTGCACCAACGCCAACAGCCGGTTTGCCGCTGGAATACGCAGCCTTTACCATGCCGGGGCCGCCGGTGGCCAAAATGATATCGGCTTCCTTCATGACGGTATTGGTCATTTCAAGAGAGGGAATATCGATCCAGTCGATCACACCGTCAGGAGCGCCGGCTGCCACAGCCGCTTCCAGCACGATCTTGGCCGCAGCGATGGTGGCATTCTTGGCGCGCGGATGGGGAGAGATGATGATCGCGTTGCGGGTCTTCAGGGCCAGCAGACATTTGAAAATAGCGGTAGAGGTAGGATTGGTGGTGGGGATGACGGCTGCGATCACGCCGATGGGTTCGGCGATCTTCTGAATGCCGTACGCCTTGTCCTCCTCGATCACACCGCAGGTCTTGGTGTCCTTGTAGGCGTTATAGATATACTCGGCTGCATAGTTGTTCTTGATGACTTTATCTTCCACCACACCCATGCCGGTTTCTTCCACGGCCAATTTGGCAAGAGGAATGCGGGCCTTGCTGGCTGCAGAAGCAGCCGCCAGAAAAATGCGGTCCACCTGTTCCTGCGTATACGTTGCAAACAGCTGCTGCGCCTTGCGGGTGCGGGCAATGGCTTGCTCCAGCTTTTCAACACTGTCCACAATTTCGTAATTTTTGGTTTTCATGAGAATCCTCCTCCAAAATGAGCTGCCTTCACGCCTGCATTCAGCGTTTTCCTCAGGCTCGTTAAGATTTTAACGAAAGATTCTCGTTTTGGGAATTCTCAAAATGTTATAGGGTATGATCATTTTTGATATACGGAGAAAACGGGCAAAAAACCGTCAATTACGGCAGCCTGTTTCTTCGTGTTATAGGTATTTGCGCCTTGCCATGCACAGTTCCGTCATAAAAGCCTGATCCAGTGAAGTCAGCCGGTAGCCGCGGCGGTAGATGAGCACATCGCGATAGGTTTTGCGGTTCTCCGCGCATTTCCGCTGCACCAGTCCGTAGCGATCCAGCAGTTTCTGCGGCACGGGCGACACCCACATAAACGTTTGCGGATTCTCGCTGAGCAGGTCAAACTGGCTGGCGCGCTCGTAGATAAAAATACGTCGGTCGATATTATCCGGCAGTTCTTCCTTCACGACCTTGGAAAGCGGAAGCGAAGGCACATAGGGATCTGCATGCGCGATCTCGATATAGGGTCGCAGATCTTCAAATGTGATCTCGTCACGTTCGGCCAGCGGATGCTCACAGTTCATGATCAGCTGATAAGTGAATTCGCAGATCATTTCATAGTTGAGTTCTTTTTCATCCAGCATGGCCCGGAAATACTGGTCATAATTCTGGGCATAGCGAATGATGCCCAGCCGGAAGTCGTGTTCCAGCAGATTGCGAATGGTTCGCTGCGAATTTGTCTCCTTGTAGAACAGTTCAGCCGACTGGCTCGATAGCTGGCGTGAAAACTGCGCAAAAGCCTCCGAAATGTAGCAGGCGCGCGGCACCGAGATGGAAAACCTCTGTTTGGGCACAGAGGTATCCTTGTACATATTCTCCAACTGTTCGATCTGCTTGAGAATGCTCTGAGCATAGCCAACGAACTCCTCGCCCTCCGGGGTCAGCATCATTCCCTTGGTAGAGCGGTCAAAAATGGTGATGCCCAGTTCCGATTCCAGCTCTTTAATGGAGCGGCTCAAGTTGGGCTGGGCAATCAGCAGCGTCTGCGCCGCCTTGTTCAGCGATCCGGCTTTGGCCACCTCCACCGCGTATCTCATATGCAGAATATTCAAATCGTTCGCTCCCCTGCTTTTCGGCGTTCGCATGTTTTGGTTCTGTATTATTATATACGTTCAAAAGCTGCAAATTCAAGTCTGTATCCGCGCCACATCAGAAGAAAACCGCCCTTTACGCGGACGGTTTTCCGGCTTGATGCTATTTTCAGATCCGCAGCTTTCTCATTCAGCGGCAGCGGCACGTTCTGCTTCTTCTGCTAAAAGCTGTTCCGTCAGCTCCAGCAGCTTGTCGCAGCCGGTTCTGTCCTCGCTGGAAGTAACGATCACTTCCCACGGTTGCACCAACATTTGTCGGCAGATGGGCGCAAGCTGCTTCATGCGCGCACCTCGGCTGATCTTATCCGCCTTGGTGGCCACCACGGTAAACGGAATGTCCATCTGGCGGAAATACTGCGCCATGGCCACATCGTCCTGCGTGGGATCGTGACGGATATCCACCAGCAGCAGTACATGCATCAGCAGTGTACTGTCCTGAAAGTAATGATCCATCATCGCTCCCCAGCGCTCTTTCTCCTTCTTGTCCACCTTGGCAAAGCCGTAGCCGGGCAGATCCACAAGGTGGAATTGTTCGTTGATCAGGAAAATGTTGATCAATCGGGTTTTTCCGGGGGTCGCGCTGGTTTTGCACAGTTTTTTGCGATTGCACAGTGCGTTGATCAGTGAGCTCTTGCCCACGTTGCTCTTGCCCACTACGGCCAGCTGCGGCAGCGTGACAGGCGCGTTTTCGTGGTACTGGGCAAGGCTGGTCACAAAGGACGCGGATTTGATTTCCATTTGATTATGAACCTCTGTATGCATTCACTTTATTCTTTGGTTGAATGGGAAGGGCCGCCTCCAGCTGCGTTTCAGCAATCATGGGCGGTTCGCACACCAACGCTGCGCGGATGACCTCACTCGCATCCGTGACCGGTTTGATCTCCACGCGTTCCAGGATCGAAGCGTCCACTTCCTCCAAATCCTTGATATTCTCGTGTGGGATCAGTACCTGCTTCACACCGGCGCGGTAAGCGGCCATCAGCTTCTCCTTCAGTCCGCCAATCGGCAGCACGCGGCCGCGCAGGGTGATCTCGCCCGTCATCGCCACGCTCTGGCGGACGGGAATGGAGGTAAGCGCGCTCACCAAGGCAGTAATAAGCGTTACGCCAGCGCTTGGGCCGTCCTTCGGCACTGCGCCTTCCGGCACATGAATATGGATATCGTGCTGTTTGAAAAAGTCCGCCGGGATCCCCCATGGCTCGCAGTGAGCGCGCACCCAGCTCAGAGCTGCCTTTGCGCTCTCCTGCATCACATCGCCCAGCTTACCGGTCAGCTGCAGCACACCGCTGCCCTGCATGATGCTGCATTCCACCTGCAGCATTTCGCCGCCAACGGTGGTATAGGCCAAACCGTTCACCACGCCGATGCGGTTTTCCTTTTCCAACGCTTCGCGGGTATAGCGCACCGCGCCCAAATAACTGGTCAGCTTTTCACCACTCACGGTAACGCTGTCCGTTTTTTCATCCAGCATTTCCACCGTGGACTTGCGCACAACACGCGCAATGGTGCGTTCCAGCGTACGCACGCCTGCCTCGCGGGTATAGCCTTCGATGATGGTGTGCATCACCCTGTCGTTTATCTTTACGCTGCGGGGTTTGAGGCCGTGGGCGGCAATCTGTTTGGGAAGCAGATGTTTGCGGCTGATCTTGAGCTTTTCTTCATCCGTATAGCTGGGAACTTCGATGATCTCCAGACGATCCAGCAAAGCCGCTGGGATGTTCTCAATATTGTTGGCAGTGGTAATGAACATCACATGGCTCAAGTCGAAGGGCAGCTCCATGTAATGATCGCGAAAGGCAAAATTCTGCTCCGCATCCAGCACTTCCAGCATGGCCGAAGCCGGATCGCCGCGGAAATCTGAACTCATCTTGTCGATCTCATCAAACAGGAACACAGGATTCATGGTCCCGGCCTGCTTGATGCCGGAAATGATACGGCCCGGGATGGCGCCCACATAGGTCCGGCGATGGCCACGGATCTCCGCCTCATCGCGCACACCACCCAACGACATCTGCACAAACTCTCGTCCGACCGCCTTGGCAATGCCGCGTACGATCGATGTTTTGCCCACGCCGGGAGGGCCTGCGAAGCAAAGGATCGGCCCCTTCATATCTTTTTTCATCCGCAAAACGGCCAAATACTCAATGATGCGCTCCTTGACCTTCTCCAGACCATAGTGGTCTTCCTCCAGCACCTTTCGCGCACGCTTGAGATCCAGATTATCCTCGGTCATTTTGCCCCACGGCAGATCCAAGATCCACTCGATATAGGTGCGGCTCACGCCGATCTCCGGGGTTCCGGGCGCCATACGGCTGAGGCGTTCGATCTCTTTCTCCGCCTTTTCCCGCGCTTCGTCATTCAGCGGCGTCCGGCTGAGCTTCTCGCGCAGTTCTTCCACATCGGTGGCTTCCTTGTCACCCAGCTCCGTCTGAATGGCCTTGATCTGCTCGCGCAGATAGTAATCCTTCTGATTCTTCTCGATCTGGCGTTTGATGCGGGCCTGCACCTGCTTTTCCACATCTGCCAGCTCGGTCTCGCGCAGCAAGATGGCGCACAGCGCTTCCAACCGATCTTTTGCCCGCAGTTTTTCCAAGATCGCCTGCCGGTCTTCCAACTTGGTCAGCACATTGGCAGCGATCACGTCAGCCAGCTGGTCGGGCTTGTCCACTTCCATGACGGAACGCATGGTCTCCTGCGACACACGCATGCTGGCGTTGCAGTATTCTTCAAAGAACTCATGAGCCGTGCGCACCAGCGCGCTCATCTCGGCAGAATCACGCACTGCTTCCTCCCGCACAGGGCGGATCACACCCATCATGCACGTTTCTTCTTCCGCAATGCTGCTCAGCACAGCGCGCTGCAGGCCTTCCACCAGCACGCGAATGCTGTCGCCCGGCAAATTGAGCACTTGCTTGATCTGTGCGATCGTACCCACACGGCACAGGTCTTTGGCAGCGGGATCTTCGATTTCAGCATCCTGCTGCGCGACCAAAAAAATGCGCTGATCCTCCATCATGGCCTTTTCCAGAGCGGCAACGCTCCGCGGGCGGCCTACATCAAAATGAAGGACCATATGAGGGAATATCATCATTCCCCGCAAAGGCAGCACAGGCAGCTGAATCAGCGTGCCTCTGCGCATGGTTTCCTGCATGTCTGTTCCTCCTGATGCCCGAAAAAAGCGGGCGTACTTGCGGCTGCAAACCGCTTATAGATTATAGCGGGATTTGCGGTCAAATGCAAGCGCCCAAGCGGGATTGTCAGAAACGGGCAGGGCGCATCTACACCTTGGGTGCAGCCGTTTGTTCCCCAGCAGCCAGCACAGCCGCCGGCAAGCCGGAAGGCGCATTCACCGCAGCAGGAACCACCTCCGCCTCCGCAGGCAGGAGCATGCGTTCCAGCGCTTCCGTCAGCGTGCGGATGGGCTTTACCTCAATGGTGGTGTGTTCGAAACGTTCCAGCTGATTGTCAAACGGGATCAGCACCGTCGTCAGCCCTGCATGTTCCGCAGCCTCCACCTTGCCGGGCACGCCGCCCACCGGCTTGACCAGCCCCCGCACCGATACCTCGCCCGTCACCGCCACATGCCCGTCCACCGGCCGTCCTGTCATGGCGCTGGCAGCCACAACAGCCATGGCTACGCCTGCCGAAGGGCCATCCACCGGTGTACCGCCCGGAAAATTGATGTGCAGATCATAATCCTGCGTGCGGTACCCCATGGATTGCAATAGGGTCATGACATTTTCCAGCGATCCTCTGGCTGTGGATTTGCGCTTGATTTTGCGTCCCTCGGAACCGATCTCCTCTTCCTCCACGATCCCGGTGATGGTCAGCTTGCCATCACCGGGCTGCGCCACTGCTTCAATTTCCATAGTCGCGCCCTGATGGTTGCCGATGATGGCCAACCCGTGCACAACGCCCACGCGGTTCTCCGTATCGGCGTGCTGTTCGGGTCGCGCCGCGTAATGCCCGGAGTAGATAACCCACTCCACGTCTGCCGTGGTGATCTCCGTGCGGTTTTCCATCTGGGCAAGGCCGGCGCACATCTGCACGATGTTTACCGCATCGCGCCCGCAGCTGGCAAAGCGCCCCACCATCTGCGCGTCTTCTTTCTGCATGATATAGCCCGCGCGCTGCGCCGAATGGTAGGCGATATCCGCCACTTCTTCCGGTTCCAGCGCGCGGAAATAGACCTCCATACACCGGCTGCGCAGCGCAGGCGAGATTTCCTGCGGGCTTCTGGTGGTTGCCCCTACCAAACGAAAGTCTGCCGGAAGACCGTTTTTGAAAATATCATGAATGTAGCGCGGGGTGGCCGTGTCATCCGCATTATAATAGGCGGATTCCAGCATCACCTTTCGGTCTTCCAGCACTTTGAGCAGCTTGTTCATCTGAATGGGATGCAGTTCGCCGATCTCATCCAGAAACAGCACGCCGCCATGCGCTTTGCTGACCGCGCCCGGTTTGGGCTGAGGGATCCCCTGCACGCCCAAGGGGCCTGCGCCCTGATAGATGGGGTCATGCACGCTGCCAATGAGCGGATCTGCAATGGAGCGCTCATCGAAGCGCACGCAGGTCGCATCCATCTCAATAAACGGGGCGTTCGCCTTAAAGGGTGTATCCTTGCTCTTTTTGGCTGCCTCCAGCACCAGCCGCGCAGCACAGGTCTTGCCGATGCCGGGAGGGCCGTAGATCAATACATGCTGCGGGTTTTTCCCGCACAGAATGGCCTTGAGCGATTTGATACCGTCTTCTTGTCCCACAATGTCCTGAAATGTTTCCGGGCGCACTTTCTCCGCAAGCGGTTCGCTGAGCTTCAACGCCCGCATTTTCTGCAGCCGGTCATACTCACGCCCGCTTTCCCTGCGGTGCGCAGGCTGACTTTTCCGCTGCTGCCTCAGCTGCGAGTAGAAATAGATGCCAACGACCAGCGTTACCAGTAGTTGGATCACAAACAGAACTGCACTTACCAACGGATACCCTCCATTCGCGGGGCGTTTGCTGCGTTCCCCTGTTCCGTGGTATCTTGTGAGAAAAACGCACGTTCCATGTAAAGAAAAACATGGAATTCTCCAAAAAGAACCCCAATGTTTGGCAAGAAAACAGCTTCTTGATTCGTTTGTATCACTGATGACAGCCCATAATCAGAAAGGAGCCAAAAGGAATGCCGAAGTCCGGAAAACAGAAGGGATTGCTATTGTTTCTACTTTTGGGGGTCTGCATGCTGTTAGGCGGCGCACAGGCCGAAGACACGCTGCCCGCGCAGGCAGAAAAGCTGCTGAAGGCGGCGTATCCGGCAGCAGTTGTCACACGCTTTGACAGGCAGGACGATACCATCGCGACCATCTTGACGGATGGAGACACACAGATCCTTTGCATCGTCGAAGAAAAAAACGGCAGCTGGGAAATGACGCTTCAGAATCAAAACGCTCTTCGCCAAAACGAACCCATTTCAGATTTTTATCTGGGTGTAGATGGTAAGCTATATTGGGAGTATGATAGCAGCAGCCCATTTATCGAGATATACCATGCATATCAAAGCGGGAACGACTGGCTGTTCAGCAGTCTGTCCGCGACGGAAGCAGATGACAGCGGAGATCACGATACATACCTGCTCACCTATCGCGATGAACGGCTGTACTAACGCATCATCCGCTCTGATGAAAACGGGAACCAGCTTTTCACCAATGAATATGCCGCTGTTCCTGCTGCTTGGCTGCATGGACAAGAAAACCTGAATGACTTTCACGCAGAAGTTTTTCCCCGCCCTGACTACTGGTATACCCACAGCTGGTTAGACGATCGTTCCACCGTTTTGGCAGCCAAGGAGCTTTTCCCTGACATGACTTATCTGGGAGGGTGTGCAAAACAAAGCCATCTGCAGTTTTTTCTTCAAAAAGAAAACGGCGATCGGCTTTTGGCGGCCTGCCGATATGACGAAACCACCGGCTGGAAAAGCGTGATCAGCACGCCCCTTCCGGAAGGAACTGTCTATGGAGTGGAGAACTTTTCTTTCTCTTTGGAAATTGGCGATCTGCTGGTGAGCATTTCGCCCACTGACGAGCAAACGTATGGTATAACCTATATCTACAATCACCATTCCAGCGAACTTGGCACTTTTATGCTTGGAACAAACTGGATTTCCTTTGATTCTCTCGATGGCTTGAATGCATCCGTCTGGGGGGATCACCCTTGGAGCGATATCACACTGATGGATTGGGAGCATTTGCCGCAGAGCTATAGCGAGGCCGTCGCGGAAATGGACTCCCGGCGCTGGGCTAAGGTCAACAATCCAAATCCGGAAGATCGTCTGCACCTGCGCACAAAGCCCAGCCGAAAAGCTGCCTCAGTCGGCAAGTATTACAACGGCACCCCGGTTCACATTCTGAAAGAAGAGAAGGACTGGGTACAGGTGGATGTCTTTGGAGTACGCGGCTGGATGCTGAAGGAGTATCTCGCATTTGGCACGGAAATGCAAACCGTCGATCCCGCGTTTCCCTACCGTTCACCGAAGGAGGATCATCGCGCGCATTTCATCTACCAAGAGCCAACGACCAATGACCCCATTTGTTCCGTTGGCATCAATGATTCCGTCTTTGTCATGGGGATCATCGATGACAAATGGTATCATGTATGGCTCCAATTCGATGGAACGACAGGCTATGTTCCGCAGGCAGAGTACTGGGAAGGAAACGGATGACGCTCAGATCAGGATGCCGTTGCAGTGATCGATCTCGTGCTGAATGGCCTGCGCCGTCCATCCCGTGCAGCTCATGGTCTGCTGCTGAAACGACGGATCCAGATACTGCACATCGATCTTCCGATAGCGCACGGTCGGCCGCTTGCCTGCCAGCGACAGGCATCCTTCTTCCGTCTGATACGGAGCTTTCTTGTCTACAATGACGGGGTTGATCATTCCAAACGGCATCTGGCCCATATAAAAGGCGATGATGCGTTTTTTCACACCGATCATGTTGGCGGCCATACCGGCACAGCTATCCTGATGTGCCCGCAGCGTATCCAGCAGATCCATCAGAACCGGCAAATCAGCCGGTGTGGCTTCTACACTTGGCTGGGCCAGAAAAAGGGTATCTTTTATTATTGGACGGATCATTGAGCTATTCCTCCTATCGGTCAGTCGCCTTCATTTTAACACAGCTTTTCCGTTTCGAACAGCAGTTGCGAAAATCACGTTTTTGATGTATACTGAAAGTGGAAATCCATATACCAGAATTGGAGGGATCGACGAATGAAGCTGATCATCGCGATCGTGCAGGACGAAGACTCTTCCCGTTTGATTGGGAATTTGATGAATGACGGTTTTGGCGTAACTAAACTGGCAACCACGGGCGGATTCCTGCGTGCTGGCAATACCACCCTGCTGGTTGGCGTGGATGACGACCGTTTTCAAACGGCGATGGACATCATCGAAAAAGTGTGTAAGAGCCGCAAGCAGATCGCCCCTTCCCCCTCTTCCATGGTGGGCATGCCCGGTTCCTACACTCCCTATCCCATCGAAGTCGTCGTGGGCGGCGCAACGATTTTTGTGCTGTCCGTCGACCAGTTTGTGAAACTTTGATCTTTCTGGAAAGGCAAACGTTTTGACACAGAATCAACCTTCCCGCTTGCCTGCGTTCATGCAGTATGAAAGGCTGAACGCAGGCATCGGTGTTGTGCTCCAGCAGTTTCGCCGGCAAGAGCCGGTACACGCCTATTTGCTGACGGGCGCGCGCGGCCTTGGCAAGCGTACCCTTGCCAAGGTACTGGCCAGCGCTCTGTTTTGTGTATCCGAAAACAAGCCGTGTGGCCAGTGTGAAGCCTGCCGCAGGATGTACGATGGCAACGATCCGGATCTGTTGACCGTTTTTTCAGGCGACGGCAGCACCATCGGTGTAGATGATGTACGCGAGATCGTGCAAAAGGTTTCCCAGCACGCTTTCGGCTCCGGTTATCGGGTGGTGCTGATTGAGCCTGTGGAGAAGATGACCCTGCAAGCCCAGAACTGTTTGCTGAAGTCGCTGGAGGAGCCCATTGCCAACGTCGTCTTTTTGCTGATGACACACGAGCTTACGGCCACGCTGGGCACCATTGCATCGCGCTGCATCCGTATCAAGCTCACGCCTTGGCCCGATGACATTCTGCAAGGAACGTTGCTTTCGCTCGGTCACTCTGCCGAAAGCGTTTCTTCCGTTCTGCCGCGCTGCGGCGGAAACATCGGTATGGCGCTGGAGATGCTGGACGAGAGCAAATTGGATCACGATGCACAAAGCTTTGCCATGGAAGCGCTGGCGATCGCAAACGACGCATCAGCCGTCCGGCTGAGTACACGTCTCAAGGAGGACAAGGGAGGCGCAGAGGCCTATCTGAACGCCATTGAGCAGGCCATTCATCAGGCGCTGATGGTGCGCACAGGCCAACTGGACGCAC
This sequence comes from uncultured Oscillospiraceae bacterium, assembly GCA_964504385.1. Taxonomy (GTDB): domain Bacteria; phylum Bacillota; class Clostridia; order Christensenellales; family Aristaeellaceae; genus Limiplasma. The sequence continues at coordinate 2,555 of CAZDEF010000021.1, read as the reverse complement.
AGGTATTGTCCGCCTATCCCCCGCTTTGGCAAAAAGCCGCCAAAGCAGCTCCGGTTTCCGATTTCAACGCGCTTCTGACCGCTGTTTTTGATACGCGGCGGCGCAAAGCTGGCCAGGTCAACTGGCAGTCAAATATCGACCATCTGATGATGAGACTATTGGAGGAACATACCAAATGGCAACAGTCGTTGGCGTAAGGTTCAAAAACGCCGGTAAATTGTACTATTTTGATCCGGGCAAGCTGTGGCCCGCTGCAGGTGACTTTGTGGTGGTGGAAACTGCCCGCGGTGTGGAATACGGCCAAGTGATCACCGGCCTGCGCGAGGTGGATGACGAGCTGGTGTCTTCGCCTCTCAAGCAGGTGCTGCGCATTGCTACGGAAGAGGATGCAAAGCACGCTCAGGAAAATGCGGTTTTCGAAAAGGAAGCCTACAAGATCTGCCAGCACAAGATCGAAGAACACAAGCTGGACATGAAGCTGGTAGGCGTGGAGCAGACATTTGACAATGCAAAGATCCTGTTTTACTTCACAGCGAACGGCCGTGTGGACTTCCGCTCTTTGGTCAAGGATCTGGCCTCCGTCTTTCGTACCCGCATTGAGCTGCGCCAGATCGGAGTGCGCGATGAAGCCAAAATGCTGGGCGGACTCGGGCCCTGTGGCCGGCCCATCTGCTGCGGCAGCTTTCTGGGCGACTTCCAGCCCGTCAGCATCAAAATGGCCAAGGAACAGAACCTCTCCCTCAATCCCACCAAGATCAGCGGCGTATGCGGCCGCCTGATGTGCTGTCTCAAATTCGAGCAGGATCATTACGAATCCACCCGCAAGCGCATGCCCAAGGTCGGCAAGGAAGTGGAAACGCCGGAAGGGTTCGGCACAGTGATTGACATCAACGTGCTGAAAGAAACGTTGACCGTCCGCATTCACAAAGGCGACACTTCCGAATTCAAGACCTTTGCGCTGGAGGAGGTCAAATGGGCCAAGCCCACTCCCCAGCCTGCCGAAAGCCGCCCCGAAGCCAAGGGCGAGAAGCGGCCCGCGAAGCGCAGCCGTGCAGCTAAAAATGCGCTGCCGGAGGAAACAGAGGAAGAAACCATCCTTTCAGCCGAGGATATGGAAGAAGCCGCAAAGCCCGTCGACCAGTCCAGCGACTGGCTGCGCGCTGTGGAAGAGGCGCTTAACTCCGCCCAGAATAAGAATTAAACCAAAACCGGTACAAACCAAGTCTTGCAAACCTACAGTGTTTGTGATATGATTGGGCAGATGATAACCGATCCCTTGATTGGTTAAATTTGTTGGAGGTGCAACTATGGCTTACATTATCAGTGACGAATGCATCAGCTGCGGCGCTTGCCAGGCTGAATGCCCCGTGGACGCTATCTCTGAAGGCGAAGGCAAGTATGTGATCGATGCTGACAAGTGCATCGAGTGCGGCGCTTGCGCTGGCACCTGCCCCGTTGGCGCTCCCGAGCAGGCCTAATTCACAGGCATCCTGCAAAACCGGTCGACACAGTGCGTGGCGGCCGGTTTTTGTATGCGCAGCATTCCCCCGCTGCAAAAACGCCAGCGTTTGAAGTTGACAAAGGACGGTGTATGCAGGTATAATGAAATGCAAATGCAAACCACTAAAACGCTGAGGTGTCTATCGAATGAAATATGATGTGTTGATCATCGGCGCCGGGCCCGGCGGTATTTTTTCTGCCTATGAGCTCAAACGGCTGAAACCCGAATTGCGCGTTGCTGTGCTGGAATCCGGCCATCCCTTGGAAAAACGCAGGTGTCCCATCGACGGCAAAAAGATCAAAAGCTGTATTGGCTGCAAGCCCTGCTCCATCATGAACGGTTTCGGCGGTGCAGGCGCATTTTCGGATGGCAAATACAACATCACCAATCAGTTCGGCGGCACACTGTACGAGTATATCGGCAAGCAGGAAGCGCTGGACTTGATGTACTATGTGGACAAGCTCAATCTGGAATATGGCGGCGAGGGCACCAAGCTATACTCCACCGCCAACACCGCCATCAAGAAGCTCTGCCTGCAAAACGGCCTGCATCTGCTGGATGCCTCCGTGCGCCACTTGGGGACCGATATCAACTATGTGGTGCTGGAGAACCTCTACGCCGCACTGAAGGAAAAGGTGGACTTTTTCTTTCACACCCAGGCTCAGAAGGTGGAAAAGACCGATGATGGCTACCGCGTGACCACCGATAGCGGCGAGGCTTTTGAATGCGCGCAATGCATCATCTCTGCCGGGCGCAGCGGTAGCAAATGGATGGAGAGCGTGTGCCGCGATCTGGCCATTCCCAGCAAGAGCAACCGCGTGGACATCGGCGTGCGCGTGGAACTGCCCGCTGCCGTCTTCTCCCATCTGACAGACGAACTGTACGAAAGCAAGATCGTCTATCGCACCGCTAAATACGGCGATCTGGTCCGCACTTTCTGCATGAACCCCAAGGGAGCCGTTGTGAGCGAGAACACCAACGGCATCGTAACCGTAAACGGACACAGCTATGAGGATACCGCCAAGCAGACCGAGAACACCAACTTTGCTCTGCT
>CAZDEF010000020.1:0-36825 GCA_964504385.1 uncultured Oscillospiraceae bacterium | reverse complement strand
TAATGACCTCCTGTCGTGCTTTCTATTCTACAACAGGAGGTCGCTTTTTTACTTGCTTGTTCTTTCGGATACCGTCCATTTTATTTTGGGGTACAGTTCTGCTTTTTCGAGCTGCTCCGAAGGAGACAGACTCCAAACCTCTTAGTTTTTCGAATCGGCGATTCATGAACTCATCGCTTCATAAAAACTGTATCATAGAAAACCGGAATCTCCTTTCTGAGATTCCGGCAAAACGTTTTTGATCTGTTCGCTTGACCGGAAGCGGTCACCCCCTGACAGTTTTAGACTTTTCCATCAGTCAAGTATCCTCAGTCGCCGCAAACCGGCTCATGCCTTGCCCGCGCGCACTTTACACATTTCCATCCAAGGAATATCCGGTCCGTCCTCTTGCGTCCATCCGAAAAAGAAATCTGCGACGCGCCATTCCTCAATTGAAAGCTTGGAGCGCATGCGAAGCACCTCATCATAAAGCGGCTTGCGATTATAAGGCGTATGCGCCATACGAATCGCACCATTCTCGATGACTGCATAGAACGCGTCCTTGCTGGGGTCATCCGGTCGGCGATAAGAAGCGCTTCCCGGATTTAACCACAGCGTATTTTCCCCCTGACGCTGAATCAACTGCCGATGGCTATGGCCAAAGATCATGCGGCGTTCCATGCCGGGAGAAATCTCCAGAGTAAAGTGCTCTGCCCAATATTGATCAAATTGATATCCGCTTTCGATGGTTTCATAAGCCTGACCGCATCGATGCGTCATCAGATAAGCAATGCCATCCGCAATAAAGGAAAGATGGGATGGTAGCTGACAGAGATAATCCACATATTCCTGCGTTAAGCGTTGACAATTGTGCTGTACCCACGAATAACCGCCATATGACCGCTCATGGTACTCGCCCGAATTCCACGTCTTAATCAACCGTTCGTCATGATTGCCACGCACACCATGCACATGATGCTCCCGCAGCCAGTCAATCGTTGCAGCTGGATCCGTTCCATAATCCACATAATCTCCTGCCGCGTAGATTGCATCCGCGTCGGATTCCTTCTCCCAAATGGCACGAATGCCTTCAACATTGCTGTGAAGATCCGATACAATTAATAGTTTCATCCTTGACCTCACATGATTCGGATAGAAATATGGAGGACTCGAAAGTCCTCCATATTGTCGTTTCTGATTTATTCCGTGTACGCCGCGTTCAGCTCTTCCAGAACCGGATTGATCAGATACTCATAGGATTTGACCCAATTTCTCCAGTTCGTTTCCAAATCGCCGTCAGCAAGGATCAGCGTCGCATATTCCGTTCCCCAATCGATGCTGATACGGCTCATAGCGTCCGAGGAGTGCAGCTGCGTATTCCAGTCAATCGGCGCAATAGAGGTGTCGGAGGCATATTCGTTCTTCAGCTTGTACATCTGAACAATGCGATCGCGGTATTCCTTCTTGTACGCCGGGTTAATCAGCGTAAAGTCATCGCTCATAATCACAAGGCGATGGTAAATCGGATAAATAGAGGCATACTTGCTGCGCGCGCTCTCACCCTCAGCATAATGAGAAATGATATTGCCTTCTTCATCCCAATCCCAGTCAATGCCCTCAAAGCCCATGCGAATGGTCAGCTGGCCTTCATCGGTCGCAGCATAATCCAGCAGATCCATGAAGCGATTAAACTTATCCTCATCGATATTCGGGTTGAACATCATATATCCGGCATAATTAATCAGCTCCGGCGCACGATAATAGCCGTCTTCGCCAAGGATCGTTGCCGTATGCACCATATCGGCAAAGTTGCCGCTCAGGTTATCAGCCAGATAGTTGGCAGTCAGATCAAAATACGAAGCCATGCCAGGATACACGGACAGACCGGCAACACCCGCAATGTAGAAATCTTCCTCAGCCTCACTGCCGGTATACGCATAAAACTCCGGATTCAGAAGTCCTTCGTCATACGCCTGCTTGAACAGCTTCAGACCGATCAATGTATCCTCAGATGCCGGGCCCCACTGATACTTGCCGTTTTCGTCCAGATAGAACTGGCAGGTGGTATCCGCGCCGCCCGCATAGGCGTTATTCGGCAGCATAAACGCATAGCAATTAAAGCCGGGGCGAATTGCAATAGGCACCAGACGGTCACCGATATTGCCCGGATCCTTTTCCTTGATCAGGCGGGCATACTCCAGTAGCTCGCTGGTAGTGTATGCGTCCTTGAGTTCAAAGCCCACCATCTCCGCCCAATCCTTACGCATATAGGCGAGATAATGAGGAACGATCTTCTCTGCCGGGTAATTGTTTGCAAAGATAGGCCGGGGCAGAATATAGGTGCCGCCGGCGTTCTCGGCAATCGCATCGCCCAAAGAAGTCAATTCAAAAGCCTTGGCAACATTGGGCCAGCGCTCTTTCCAGTCATCCGGGAAGCGGTAAAGCAACCCCTGATTGATGTAGTTCATCATTTCGCCGCTCTGATAAGTGCCGCCAATGACGATATCAGGCATATTGTTGGCGTTGATCCAGATACGAATCTTTTCCTCGGCATTTTCGTTGGGCAGCGAGATAATATCCCACTCATAATTGAACTTGTCCTCAAAGTGCTTCGTCAGGGCGTCAGCATTGTAATCCGTAGACTCATTAATTGCTTGTGAAGCGATGGTGAACACATAGTGTTCCTCATAAGCCGGATCCGCTTCAGCCAAGGCAGCGGAAGCCAGCATCATGACCATAAGCAATGCCAGTAACAGGGTAGCCAGTTTCTTCATGTCAGTTTTTCCTCCTTTTTGTGCATTCAGTCACATTTGCACATGTTATCGTTGGGATTATTATAGCATATCCTTTTTGGGTACATGAGTCACAATTTCAGGTTTTGGTAGGACAATACTATGTTCTCTTTAAAACCATAGTGGACATTCATCGTCCCGACGATCTATAATGGCTTTGGAGGGAATATATATGTCTATTCGAAGGAAGAAACTGAACCTGACACAGAGGATGATCCTGTGCAGCACTGCCGTATTGGCTTATTTCCTGCTGGTCACGCTGATTTTCAACAGCTATTTCGACAAATTGATTTCGTTTCAGGTTGACAGCATGTATGAAATGCTGACCTCTGAATTGGAATCGCAAATTACAAACCGTATCCAAGCGCTGCAAAACTGCGCTTCTTCTCTGGCATATTCAAAAAATGTACAGGGCGCGCTGTTTTCGCCCTCCGCGCTGGATCGCATGGAGCATCTGATTCTTGCGCGCGATTCAATATACAACTATACGCTGCTGGATCAAAACATCCGAAACATTCTGGTGCTTTGCGACACAAACCGCAAGGTCGCCATCACCGATTCATATACCCGAATGGAGCTCAATGAACTTGAGAAAATGGGTTGCCACCAAGGTCCCTCCGGCTTTCATGAATGCTTCAGTCCGATTCTGGCCTCTGACGTCAACTCATTTTCCTTTATATATGCCCTCCCCTTTCGAAACGCGCTGTATCAGTCTACTTTCTCCGAAACCAGCAGGGGTACAGTCTGCGTGTTATATCGTCTGAGCGGACTGTTCAGCATTGATCTTTTCAAGCAGGGCGATGTTAATTATGTTGCCATTTTCGACGGAGAAAACTGTTATTCGCTGACCCCGGCATGCTTGAACATCTGCGACACGCTGGCAACGCTTGATACCGGCATCAGCGAACTGTATATCCACAATGAGCGTTGTGTCGTTTTTGGCATCCCGTTGCCCATGGTGGAATGGAAATTATACTATGCATTACCCATGTCAAGTATTTTTTCTATTTCAGATACCTACTACAGTCAAAGCTTTCTTTTGACACTCTGCGGACTGCTGATCATCACCCTGCTCTGCTCTTATCAGTTCTGGTTCATTTCCGACAGCATCCATACCGTCACTCATTGTGTCGCCTCCGCAAAAGGAGACGCGCACGCGCGCATTGACTCGCCCGCACTTCCCGAAATGCGCATGCTGGCGGATGCGCTCAATGAATTATTGGGACGAATCGATACTGCAAACCGCACCAATGCTCAAGCTCAGCAGAATGTTTACGATGCTTTGCTTGCCAAAAAGCAGGCAGAAATGGCCTACTATCGCCAGCAGATCAACCCGCATTTTCTTTTCAATACCTTGGAATGCATCCGCAGCATGGCTCAGCACTATAACGCAGAGCCCGTCGTGCATCTGATCGTCTCGACCTCCCACGTGCTGCAATATTCGCTATATTCCAATATCATCGTCTCCGTGCAGGATGAGCTTGAAAATGCACGCAATTATTTCAATCTGATGAACAGTCGAGCGATGGGTTCCTATCTTTATCGCGAAACCATCACGCAGAGTGCTCTTTCTCGCCCGATGGTTTCGATGATTCTTCAGCCTCTTTATGAAAATGCGCTTCTTCACGGCGCAAGGCAGCCTCTCGATCGGCAGTTTATCTTGCATGTCAAGATCGACATAACCCCAGACAATCAGCTGTATATGGCCATTATTGACAACGGAAGAGGGATTGCGCCGGAAATCGTCAACAAACTGAACGAACAATTCACAAGCAATGTCACCATAGAGTCTACTGAAAACATCGGCACAATGAATGTTATGCGCCGTCTCCGTCTGGCCGATCCGCTATGCCGGATTCGATTCCAGTCCAAAAAGGGATGCTATACCAAGGTTGAAATATGGTTCCCGAGTGCCCTCTCGCTGGAAGATGATTTCAGCCGGATCTCTAAAACAACATAATATCACCGGATCATCGATGGTCAAAACGACAAAGGGAGACTGAGAGATGTAACCCTCAGTCTCCCTTTTCTGCTTTGCGGGCACGAAAACACTGTAAACAAAATCCATATCTGTTCGTCTGGATCCGAGAATCCTTTCAATTCTGTGCCGACTGTCTAAAACGTTCCGGAGAGATACCAGTTCGCTTTCGGAACAGCCGTCCAAAATAGCTGGCGTCCAGATATCCAACCTTTTCCGCGATCTCCGCAACGGTCAGGTTTGTCCGCCGGAGCAGGCGCATCGACTGTTTCATCCGCACATCAATAATGAAATTGCCGATCGTATTGCCCGTGCATCTTTTGAATATCTCGCTCATGTAGACCTCGGAAATATAGAATTTCGCAGCGATTTCCGCGTTTTTCAGTCGGCTTTCATAATGGAGCGCAATATGAGCCTGTAGTCGGCTAACCAGCGGATTGGTGCTGTAGGAGAATTCCGCTTGCTGAGAGGCAAGCGCCTCAGCAAACATCTCCTCTGCTTCATCAAAGCTTTCCCAACGTCGGCTCATCCCATAGACCATCATCTCATCGGGCAGCGGTTGCTTACAGGAGAGTCCATACGCTGTTGTGTGTTTGGCAAACTCCATGCGGCGAAGTGGATTCAGCTTGGCTGCCTCGATCTTGGGATCCAGGACAATGTAGCAGTTATTCCATATTGTGAGCTCATCCTGGTTTTCGCCCTCCAGCGCAGTCAAACGCATATACATCTTTTCAGCAACACGAATAACTTCTGTGCGTTCCAGGGGTTTGAGCAAATAATCCGTTACGCCCTCGGCAAGTGCCCGCTTAGCGTATTCAAAATCCCGATAAGCGCTGACGACCACCGCAGAACGGACTATTTTGCCATTCAGAACCTCGCCGCATAGATCCAAGCCGGACATTTCCGGCAGACGGATATCCGTAATCAGCGCATCCACAGGATTCAAGCGAAGTCCGGCGAGCGCCTCTTCCGCGCAGGAAAAGGTCGCTGTACATTGGAAACCATAGTCTTCCCAGCGGATGATATCTCGCAAGCCGATCAGCGCCCATGGTTCATCATCAACGATCGCTAAGCTGAACATTTGCCCATTCGCGTCCACGGAATCTCCCCCATTAACCCTTGATCGCGCCTACGCGCATTCCTTTGATGAAGTACTTCTGTAGGAATGGGAATACACACATAATAGGAAGCATAGTCATCACCACAGCCGACATCTTGACGCCGGAAGTAAACGGCAGCTCCTTCATGCCCTCATAGACAAAGTCTTCGGCTTGCTTCGTATCATTCACAATATTACGTAATACAAGCTGCAACACTGTCTTGGATGTGGAATTGATGAAAATCATTGGATTATACCATTCGTTCCATCGATCGGAGATGTAATATAGTCCAACCGTTGCGATAATCGGCAAGGACAGCGGTATCACGATCTGAAGCAGAATCCGCCATTCGCCCGCGCCCTCAATTCGGGCCGATTCGATCAATCCCGCCGGTATACCCGAAAAATAATTCATCATGAGGATCATATAAAATGTATTGATGCCCGTAGCCAATACGCATGACCAGATGGAATCGATCAGGTTATAGCTCTTCATGATCAGATAAAGCGGGATGATCCCACCTTGGAAGAGCATCGTAAAAACGATCATGTACATCAGCGGCCGACGCCCGGGGAAATTGCCCCGACTGAGCGCATAAGCGATCGTCGTTGTCAGCAACATATTAACCGGCACGCCCAAGCCAACCAGCGTCAGCGTGCTTTTGTAGCCAATCCAGATGCGCCCATCCGCAAACAGCGCCCGATAAGCATCAAGCGTCGGCTTGGTAGGCACCAGAAGCAGCGGCGTATCCAAGTATTCCTTTTGTGTGGAAAAGGATATCGCTATTACATGGATCAGCGGAATAACGATCTGAACTGCGAGAAGGATCATGACGAAGAACAGAATATAATCTAACGCCGTACGTCCGTTCTTCTTGTATTTTTTGTTTTTTTCACCCATCATTCTTCCTCCCTTCCTTTACGCATTTTGATTGACACTGAACAAACCGCTGCCGCCCATCATCTTGGCTCCACGGTCGGCTATCAGCAGCAGGATCATGTTGACCGTCGAACGGAAAAGTGTGATCGCCATAGAGAAGCCAAAGTCCGGCGCCGCCTGGAAGGTGATCCGGTAAATATACATATCAAGCGTTTCAGCAACGCTGCGAACGGCTGCGTTCGAAAAATTGAATACCTGATTGAATCCAGCCGTCATGATGTTTCCGGTCGCCAGAATAAACATAATGATGATCGTTGAGCTGATGCTTGGAATCGTGACATTGACGATCATCTGCCAACGCGTTGCACCATCGATTTCCGCAGCCTCATACTGTTCCATATCGATATCCGTGATCGCAGCAAGATAGACGATCATGCTCCATCCAGCCGTTCTCCAAATGTCCGTATAATACAGCAGGGGCATGAACGCGCTCTTACTTCCCACGATTTTCACGCGTTCAAAGCCAAGGGCTGCAATAACGTTGTTGACCATGCCGTCAAAGGCCAACAAATTATTGAAAATGCTGGCGATGATGACCCATGAAAGAAAATGCGGGAGTGTAAAGACCACCTGCAAGGGATTCTTTACCTTCATAAAGCGCATTTCATTAAATAGGACAGCCAAAATGACCGGAAATGGGAATGTAATAAACAGACGCACAACATTGATCAGCAACGTTTGCCGAATCGCATTCCAAAAGTTTACATCATGAAAAACGCGTCGGAAGTTTGCCAATCCCGTCCACGGGCTTCCAAAAATGCCTAGGTTTGCCCGATACGTTTTAAAGGCAAGCGTTAAACCACCCAGTGGCGCAATGGCTAACATGATGTACCAAACAATTCCTGGCAGCAGCAGGAAATAGATCGCGCGGTATTTATTCAGTTTTTTCCACGCTCGACAAAGCACATGCTCACTTCTTTGCACTCAATCTCCCCCTTATTCTTTTCGCTCATTCTTGAGCAACCTGTTATGAGATGTTGTCATTTTAGCACAAGTTTTAAAGCGAATGTAGTGCGATATTGATGTTCTGATAGGACTATTTCATGTTTTCGAACGTCTTTATTTCCTTTTTCTCGAAATGCAGGGATGATATTGGCCGTCATTTTTCCTCTTTATCCTCCCATAGGGACTTGAAAAGCCGTACAAAGGCTCTATCCATAACTGTCGTTTTATCCTCTCACACCTTGTCCATGCTTTTCGTCATACATTTTTAGGCAAAAGAAAAACACCATTGCTCGCGCAACAGCGTTTTCTTGTCTGCTAAAATCTTAGCAACTGTGGTCGATGGCCGTTTTCCTGTTTGTGAAGTCTTAAAAAAACCTGAAGCGCCTACGTTTTATCGATCAACCGGCTTCATGGTGGGGAACAGCAGTACATCGCGGATGGAGGCGCTGTCGGTGAGGAGCATCACCAGTCGATCCACGCCGAAGCCCAGGCCGCCCGTGGGGGGCATGCCGTATTCCAGTGCGCACAGGAAATCCTCGTCCACATCGGCGTGGCCGCCTTGGGCGCGCTTGGCGGCAGCCTGACGCTCGAAGCGGCCCCGCTGGTCGATGGGGTCGTTCAGCTCGCTAAAGGCGTTGCCCAGCTCGGAACAGTTGGCAAAGAACTCAAAGCGCTCGGTCATTTCCGGCTCGTCCTTCTTGCGCTTGGCCAAGGGCGAAATGGCCACCGGGTAATCGGTGATGAAGGTGGGCTGGATCAGGTTAGGCTCCACAAAGGTGTCGAAGCACTCTTCCAGACACTGGCCCTTGACGGCGGTCTTTTCCACATGCACGCCGTGGGCTTCACAATCCTGACGGGCCTGCTCGTCGCTTTCCCAAGCGTAGTAATCAATGCCGGAATACTTTTTGACGGATTCCGCCATGGTCATGCGGGCCCAAGGGCCTTCCATGTTGATGGTCTTGCCCTGATAGGGAATCTGCAGGGTGCCGCACACCTTTTTGGTAACGTAGATGTACATTTCCTCCACCAGATCCATGATCTCGTGGTAATCGGCATAGGCCTGATACAGCTCGATGGTGGTAAACTCCGGGTTGTGGCGGGTGTCCATGCCCTCGTTGCGGAAGATGCGGCCCACCTCGTACACCTTATCAAAGCCGCCCACGATCAGGCGCTTCAAATACAGCTCTGTCTCAATGCGCAGATACATGGGGATGTCCAGCGCATTGTGATGGGTAACGAAGGAGCGGGAGTTGGCGCCGATCTCGATGGTTTGCAGAACGGGGGTGTCCACCTCCAAAAAGCCCTTGGAATCCAGGAACTCGCGCAGAGCCTTCAAAATCTGGCTGCGCTTGATAAAGGTGTCCTTTACCTCGGGGTTGACGATGGTATCCACATAGCGCTGACGGTAGCGCATGTCCTGATCTTTCAGGCCGTTCCACTTTTCCGGCAGCACTCGCAGAGACTTGGTGAGCAGCACCAGCTTTTTGGCATGCACGGAAATTTCGCCGGTCTTGGTGCGGAACACAAAGCCCTCGATGCCCAAAATATCGCCGATGTCCATGGTTTTGAAATCGGCGTACACATCCTCGCCCACGTCCTCGCGGCGCACATAGGCCTGAATCTGGCCGTCGCCGTCCAACAGGTGCACAAAGGAAGCCTTGCCCATGATGCGTCGGCTCATCATACGGCCGGCGATGCACACGGTTTGGTTTTCCAGCGCGTCAAAATCCGCCAAAATGGTGGCGGAGGTATGGGTACGGTCAAAGCGGGTGATGGTGTAGGGGTCGCAGCCCTCGGCCTGATACTTGGCCAGCTTGTCGCGACGAATCTGTTCCTGCTCACTGAGCTGCTGCTGAGTCATTTCCTGATTCTGTACTTCCGTGTTCTGGGACATGTAATAAACGCTCCTTTAAATTGAAGGGGAAAATGGGGGGAGAAGGCTGACTTAGCGGCTGATCTCCAGCACAGTCATCTTCATGACGCCGACGGGCACTTCCACGTTGACCACATCGCCCACCTTTTTGCCCAGCAGCGCCGCGCCGATGGGGCTGTCGGAGCTGATCTTGAGGTTGACGGGGTCGGTTTCGTTCGCGCCCACGATGGTGATGACCTGTTCCTTCTTCAGGAAGTCGTTCATCACCTTCACCGTGTTGCCCACGCCCACCACATCGGTGCTCACTTCGTCGTTTTCCACCACGATGCAGTTGCGCAGGGTGTTTTCCATCTCCACGATTTTGGCCTCGATGCGGCTCTGCTCGTTCTTGGCCTCGTCGTATTCGGCATTTTCACTCAAGTCGCCAAAGCCGCGCGCAATCGCGATCTGCTCGGAAATCTCGTTGCGGCGTACGCTGATATAATAGTCCAGCTCTTTTTCCAGCTTCTCATAGCCCTCTCGGGTGAGAATTACTTTTTTTTCTTCCGCCATGGTGGGTTGCTCCTTTCAACGGCAAGCCGTTATCAAAATCATGCTTCACAACTGTCCGCATACGTTCAAAAGGTAATGCAAAGCCGCACCGTCCGGCCTCTCCGGGCGATGCAGTCGCCGTCCCTGCGCATGCAAAGACATGTTGGTATTATATCCGTCCAGCCAAACCTTGTCAATGCCGGGCTTTGTAAAAAAAGGGTTCAGGCTTGATAAACGCCCGCTTTGCGGGTATAATCGCCACAGGAGGTGAAGGGCATGGACGATCGTCCCGTGGGTTTTTTTGACAGCGGTCTTGGCGGCATCAGCGTGCTTGGCGAAGCGCTGCGTGTATTGCCCAACGAAAACTATCTGTATTTCGGCGATACCCTGCATATCCCCTATGGCGACAAGCCTCCCGAGCAGGTGCTGCGCTATGCCCATGAGGCCGCCGACCAGCTGATCGCCCGCGGCTGCAAGGCCATCGTCATCGCCTGCAACACGGCCACCAGCGTGGCTGCGGCCGCTTTGCGCGAGGAGCTCAGCCTGCCCATCATCGGCATGGAGCCTGCGCTCAAGCCTGCATCGCTGCTGCCCGGCGAAGGCAAGGTGCTGGTGCTGGCCACCCGCAACACGCTTGCTCTGCCCAAGTTTCAGCGGCTGATGGAACGCTATGGCAGCGATGCGATCCCCCTGCCCTGCCCCGGCCTGATGGAATGCGTGGAGGCCGGAGAGCTGGAGGGTCCGCGCGTGGAGACGCTGCTGTCCCGCCTGCTGGCGCCCTATGCCAATGAACCGATCAAGGCCGTGGTGCTGGGCTGCACGCATTATCCCTTTTTGAAGAAGACCATTGCCCGCTTCTTTTCCCCCGGCGTGGCGCTGATCGACGGCAACCTAGGAACCGTGCGGCAGCTGGGGCGCAGGCTGGCGGAAGAAGGGCTGGAAAGCGCAGGCCCCGGCGGGCACATCACGTTTCTTTCTTCCATGGAGGGCGATGAGCCCCTCCGCCAGATGCAGCAGATGCTGGAGCGTTGGAAGCGCGCCGGCGCATAACGGCTAGCGCCGCCGCGCTCAGGCCGCACCATGCCAGCGCATACGGCAGACAGATCTGCCCGTGCAGGTTCAGCGGCGTGTCCCGATAGTCCCACACGCGGTAGCTGCGGTTGAATATCCGCCCAGCCGCGTACTCGATGCCCGTAATGCCAAGGCCGCCCAACAGCGCCAGCTGCCAGACGGGGCGGCCTTTCCCCATGTGATGCACACGGCCCAGCCACAGCATGCTCAGCCCGCCCGCCAGCGCCATGGACGGGTGTGTGCGCCCGCGCCAGCACCATTCCAGCGCTGGATAGCCCAGCGCGCCGATCCAAAAATACATTGCCTCCGCCTCCCCGTACAGGATGAACCATTTGCCTCCCCGGCATGCAAAGCTTGTGCGCCGACAGGCGGCATGGTATAATCCCAACTGGGCTTTGCCCCATTGACACGACAGGAGCTAACGCATGATGGAATATACCTTTCTGGCCACCGCAGCCTTCGGGCTGGAGGGCGTGGCTGCCAACGAGCTCAAGCGCATGGATCTGCCCGCCCGCGCTGAAAACGGCGGCGCCCGTTTTCAGGGAACGCTGCTGGACGCTTACCGCGCCAACCTGTGCCTGCGCACGGCAGACCGTGTGCTGCTGGTGCTGGCCGAGCAGACCGTTTCCACCTTTGAGGATCTGTTTCAGCTGGTCAACCGCATTCCGTGGGAAAAGTACCTTCCCCGCGACGCAGGCATTCATGTGAGCGGCAAATGCGTGCGCAGCCGTCTGATGAGCGTGCGCGACTGTCAGTCCGTCAGCAAAAAAGCCATCGTGCAGCGCCTGATGCAAAAGCTGCATACAGACCGGCTGCCCGAGACCGGCGTGATCTACCCCATCGACATTGCCGTGGTAAACGATCGTGCGCGCGTCACGCTGGATCTGAGCGGCGATGCGCTGAACCGCCGCGGTTACCGCACATGGAACGGCGAAGCGCCGCTGCGCGAAACGCTGGCTGCCGCGCTGGTGGATCTGAGCCCGTGGCGCAAAGGCATGCGGCTGTATGACCCCTGCTGCGGCACCGGCACGCTGCTGATCGAGGCGGCCATCAAGGCCGTGGAGCGTCCGGCAGGTCTCCGCCGCGCTTTTGCCTGTGAACAGTATGCCTTTATGCCGCGGGCCGAAATGAAGGCGCTTCGCAGCGAACTGCAGGCCTCTTATGATGAGAACGCACCCTTCTCCATCTGCGGCAGCGATGTGGATCCGGCGGCGCTGGAGCTGTGCCGCCGCCACATCCGTCAGGCTGGCTTTGACGGGCGCATCCACACCCGCGTGCAGGATCTGCGCAGCCTGCAGCTTGAAGGCGAACCGGGCGTGTTCCTGCTCAATCCCCCCTATGGCGAGCGGCTGAGCGATCAGAAGTCCGCCCGCGAGCTTTACCGCGAGATCGGGCTGATGCTCAAACGTCACCCCGGCTGGCAGCTAGCCGTCATCACAGCCGACCCTGCCTTCGAGCGTTCCTTCGGCCGCCGTGCCGATAAAAAGCGCCGCCTGTACAATGGGCGCTTTGAGTGCGATTTTTATATCTACCGTTGATCTCAGCCTGACCGCAGACCTGCCGCACACAGGTCTGCGGTCTTTCTTTGCCGATCCGCATTGACAAACGAACAGGATGGGTATATAATCGCAAAAACTAACGCCGTTAGTTTTTGCGAGGTGAGATCCCTATGCCGCGGAACGGACTGACCACGGAGAAAGTCGTAGAAGCATCGGTCGCGCTGATCGAGCAGCGCGGCGTTTCCGGCTTTTCCATGCGCGCTTTGGCCGAAACGCTGAATGTGCGAACTGCATCGCTCTACAACCATGTGGACAGCATGGAAACGCTGATGGCGGCGGTCTGCGCCCGCGCCCTGCAAATGCAGTGCCAACAGGAAATGACCGCCATTGAGGGGAAAACGGGAACCGCCGCCATCACCGCGCTGGCGCATGCCTACCGGCAATTTGCCAAAGAGCACCGTCAGCTTTACCGGTTGATCATGAGCACGGCTGCAGTCTGCGGCGAACAGCTCCGCGAGATCTCCGATTATATGGTTGTGCCTTTTCGGAGTGTGCTGGCAAACACGGTGCTGGACGACGATGAAAAGGATCACTGGCAGCGCGTGCTGCGCGGCATCGTTCACGGTTTTGTTTCGCAGGAAGACGCGGGCTTCTTCTCGCACCTTTCGGCATCTGCAGACGACAGCTTTCAAACCGCCATCGGCTGCTATATCGATGGTCTGGAACAGGCAGAAAAGAGGAAGCAGGCATGAATGCAAGCATGGAAAAAGAACAGCTGTTTACCACTCTCCCCGTAAGCAGGGCGGTCATTTCGCTGGCGATCCCCACGGTGATCGCCCAGTTGATCACCGTCATCTACAACATAGCGGATACTTTCTTCATCGGCCAGCTGGGCGACCCGAATCAGGTGGCGGCCGCCACGCTGGCCATGCCGCTGTTCATCTTCCTGACCGCCTTTGCCAACCTGTTCGGCATTGGCGGGGCCAGCATGATCTCCCGCTGTCTCGGCGCTGGCGACCGGGAACGCGCCAGACAGACTTCTTCTTTCTGCATCTGGTCTGCCGCGCTGCTGGCACTGTGCTACGGCATCGCTGTGCTTCTGCTGCGGGATACGCTTCTGCCGCTGCTGGGGACGGATGCGACCACCCTGGGCTTCTGCTCCTCCTACATCTTCTGGACAGTCTGCGTGGGCGCAGTGCCCACGGTTTTGAACGCCGCGCTCGCGCATCTCATCCGTTCCGAAGGGTATTCCGGTCAGGCCAGTTTTGGCGTTGCTTTTGGCGGCGTGCTGAACATGCTCCTCGATCCATTGTTCATCTTCCTGTTCAAAATGGAAATTGCGGGCGCAGCCATCGCGACCATGCTTTCCAACGCGGCGGCAACCGTCTACTTTTTCCTTTTCCTGTACAGGATCCGCAAACGCAGCGCCATCACGCCTTCGCCCAAATGCTTCACCCTTGGCAAGGGCATTCCCGCAGAGGTGCTATCTGTGGGTCTGCCCAGCTTTCTGATGACGCTGATGAGCACCCTGTCCAATCTGACCCTGAACAAGACGATCGCCAGCTACTCCAACGAAGCAGTGGCCGGAATGGGCATTGCCAAGAAGATCGACCTGATGGCCTTCGCCATTGCGCAGGGCATGACGCAGGGCACCCTTCCGCTGATCGGCTACAATTACAGTGCGCGCAACCATCGGCGAATGCTGGCTGCGCTGAAGGTACTGCTGGCCGATTGCCTTGTGATCGCCTTTGGCGGCATGGCGCTCATGTTTCTCGCAGCCACGCCTATTACCCGCTGCTTCATCAACGATGCAGCCACCATGGCATTCGGGCGGACTTTCCTGCGCATCGTCTGCATCGCCTGTCCGACCACGGCTCTGAATTTCCTTGCCATCACCATCTTTCAGGCCACGGGCAAAAAGGTGCAGCCGCTGATTTTGTCCCTGCTGCGCAAGGGCGGGCTGGATATTCCGCTGATGCTTCTTTTCAACAGCCTTGTCGGCGTCAACGGCATTGCATGGGCCACGCCCTTGGCGGACGCGCTGGCGCTGATCGTTTCCGCCGCGCTAACGCTGCCCTATCTGAAGCGCTTGACAGCCTAAGCCCTCGATATGCGCTATAAAAACGCCAGAACCCATCTGGCGTTTTTTTGCAATTTGCGGTATAATCAGTCTTATCAATCCAGAAAGGAGGTTATACAAATATGTTAGCATTTCAGAAAAAACGACCGCGGAGGGTTTCTCCGCAGTAAGGAGCAAACCATGATCCAAAACAGAATCGAGATCCAGCACATCCCGGCGATCGTCTGGGGCAATGCTTCCGACAAGGTGTGGCTATGCGTCCATGGAAAGCAGTCCTCCAAGGAGGCTTTTGAAGAACTGGCATCCATCGCTTGGGAAAAGGGCTGGCAAACCCTGAGCTTTGATCTGCCGCAGCACGGGCAGCGCGCGAACAGCTCCGAGCGCTGCGACATCTGGAACGGCATGCGCGATCTTGCCATCATCGGTGATCACGCGTTTCAGCAATGGCAGCGGGTTTCCCTGTATGCCTGTAGTCTGGGCGCTTATTTCAGCCTGCAGACCTATCCGGATCGCCCCTTTGAAAAGTGCCTTTTCCAGTCGCCCATCGTGGATATGCACTATCTCATCCGTCAGATGCTGCGCTGGTTTTCCATCACGGAAGAGCGGCTGGCGCAGGAAAAAGAGATCAGTACCCCCGTTGATCTGATGACGTGGAAATACTATCAATACGTTCTGAAGCATCCGATCGAAAAATGGAATATCCCCACGCAGATCCTTTTCGGAGGCCGGGATCAGCTGCAATCGCTGCCGGTGATCCGCGCCTTTGCGCAACGCTTTGCCTGCTCCGTCACCGTTGCTGAAAACAGCGATCATCCCTTCATGGAAGAAGCCGACAGCACCATCGTGCGCGAATGGCTGCAGAAAAACCTGTGATCGCTCTTGTGCAGATTTGCAATCGCAACGCCCACGGCTGATCCGAAAGCCGTGGGCGAAAGGAGGCAAAAATCAATGATCATTCGAAAGGAACGTCCCGAGGAACAGTGGGCCGTTGAAAACCTGATCCGTGATGCATTCTGGAATGTGCAGGAACCCGGCGCAACCGAGCATTACTTAGCCCATCAGATGCGAGATCACAAGGACTTTGTGCCCGAGCTGAACATGGTGGCCGAATTGGACGGCCGGATCGTCGGCAGCATCATGTATACCATCAGCGAGCTGGTAGCGGAAGACGGCGAAGTCAAGAAATGTCTGACCTTTGGCCCCATTGCCGTACATCCCGATGTGCAGCGCAAGGGCATCGGCAAGGCGCTGATCGAAACGACCTTTGCAGCGGCCAAAGAGCTGGGGTATGACAGCGTTGTGATCTTCGGTCATCCGTCGAATTACGTTGCCCGCGGCTTTATCAGCTGCATCCGGGTGAATGTATGCATCGGCGACGGCTATTTTCCAACTGCCCTGCTGGTGAAGCCGCTGACGGACAACGCCTTTGACGGGCGGCGCTGGAGCTTCAGGGAAAGCCCGGTCTGCAGCATTGACAGCAGCGCCGCGCAAGCCTATGACCAGCTGTTCCCCCGCAAGGAAAAGAAGCTGCTACCCTGTCAGGAGGAATTCTTCATCTATTCCCATTCCAGCATACATGAGTAACATCCCGTAAAAAGGCGTACGGCAGCACGCTTCAGGTTGTCACAAAACCGCAGCAGGCTCCGCTTCAGAACGTAACCGTTTCCGCAGGCGCGGCGAAAGAAGAAAACGTCGCTACTGCGTGCTTGAAGTACCACACCTGCGTGTTGCCGTCGTTTTCGTCATACATGGTGCGCAGATCGGGATAGGCATCCAGCATGGACTTTCGTGCCTCCGCGCGGTCGTCCTCCGCCAATTCGCCCGCAACGCGCAGCCACGCGCCGTCCTTGAACGCGCAGATCTCCGCCTTGGGATTGGCCGTCAGCTGTTTTGAGACCGCTTTGCTCTTGCCGGTCTGGATGTACAGCTTTCCTTCAAAAATGTGAGCCGTGCCAAAAGGGCGCACGCGCGGCTGATCCCCCTCCACCGTTGCCAGATAATACGTTTGAGCGTTCTTCAAAAATTCGCATACTCTTTCCATGACGACACCCTCCATTCGTTTGAATCACTTGCTTGACAGCACTTTGCTGCTTCTCTATACTAACAAAGACCGTTTCGTTTGTAAAGCGATCACAAACCAGTTCTCCAACAGAAACCATCGGAGGGTATCGAATGGAAATACGGGTTCTTCGCTATTTCCTGACCGTAGCACGGGAAGAAAGCATCCATAAAGCTGCTGAGGTTTTGCACATCACGCAGCCTACCTTGAGCCGCCAGCTTTCACAATTGGAGGATGAAGTAGGCGTAAAGCTCTTTCACAGAGGTTCAAGAAAAATAACGCTCACCAATGAGGGGATCTTGTTAAGGCGGCGTGCGGAAGAAATCCTGTCTTTGGTCGATCGGACTGAGCAAGAGCTCATCGAGCAGGATGAGCTTGCGGGCGGGCGGATCGTCATCGGAAGTGGTGAATTGGCAGCGGTTCAGGTTTTATCGGACATCATCGACTCTTTTCACCAAAAGTACCCGCTGGTCAGCTTTGACCTGTTTACCGCAAACGCGGATCTGGTGAAGGAGCATATGGAAAAAGGGCTGGTCGATATCGGTGTTCTGTTGGAGCCGATCGATATTGAAAAACTCGCATTCATTCGTTTGCAGCAAAAAGAGCGTTGGGTCGTTGCCATGCGGGCGGATGATCCGTTGGCAGCCCAAACAGCCATCCGTCCTGAAGACCTGACGGGTCGACCGCTGATCCTTCCCAGACGGCTGAACGTGCAAAATGAGCTTCATCATTGGTTCGGCGGAGCGCTTCACGATCGGCAGGTGCTCCTGACAAGCAATCTCAGCACAAACGGCACGCTGCTTGTTCAGAAAGGTCTGGGCTACTCGATCGTGATCGAAGGCTCGCTCCCCTTTTGGGATAAGCAGCAAATCGTTTGCCGTCCATTGGATCCAGAGCTGACAGCCAGTTGTGTCTTTGCATGGAAAAGGCAGATGCCGCTCAGTTTGGCCACAGCCAAATTCATCGACCACATCCAATGCTTTTTGGGCATAGCCAACGAATAGAAAACAAGTATTTGTTATAACTGAAGAATGTGTCTATACTATAGGTGCAGGAAATGCAGCAGACCTGCTTTTCCTGCACCTCAGTTTGTTGAAAAAACACCCATGGTATGTAAGATCCACCTGAAACAACAGCTGCTGGATCAGGTGGATTACACCATTGATCAAATCAAAAAAGGTCAGCAAAAGGATCAGCTATGAGCGATCCGCCTAAAGGAGGCTGCACAAACATGAACTATACAAAGCTTGGAAACTCAGATTTGAATGTGTCCCGTATCTGTATGGGCTGCATGGGATTTGGCGATGCATCCAAAGGGCATCATCCATGGGCGATCGATGAAGAAGGTTCCCGCCGGATCATAAAGCACGGCTTGGAACTGGGCATCAATTTCTTTGACACAGCGATAGGCTATCAAGGCGGCACCAGCGAACAGTATCTGGGAAGAACCATCCGGGAATGCGCAAAGCGGGATGAGGTGGTCATCGCAACCAAATTCATCCCGCGTTCCACCGAAGAGATCGAAGCAGGAATCAGCGGCCAGCAGCACATTCAAAGGATGCTGGACAGAAGCCTGCAAAATCTCGGGATGGACTATGTGGATCTATACATTTATCATATGTGGGATTACAACACGCCTCTCTATGAGATCATGGAAGGGCTGGATCTGGTCGTAAAAGCGGGCAAAGCCCGATATGTGGGGATCGCCAACTGTTATGCCTATCAGCTTGCGAAGGCAAACGCGCTTGCCCAAAAAGAAGGGTTTGCAAAATTCATATCGGTGCAGAATCATTACAATCTGATCTTCCGAGAGGAAGAACGAGAAATGGCAGAGCTGTGCATGGAAGATCAGATTGCCATGACGCCGTATAGTTCTCTGGCTTCCGGCCGACTCTCCAGAGTTCCCGGAGAAACTTCCATTCGTCTGGAACAGGATCATTATGCAAAGCTGAAGTATGATGCATCTGCCCAGCAGGATGCATCGATCATTCAAAGGGTAACCGAGGTGGCGGAGAACCGCAACGTGTCGATGACGGAGGTATCGCTTGCGTGGCTGCTTACGAAAGTGACGGCTCCGGTCGTAGGGGCTACGAAACTGCACCATGTTGACGGAGCGGTAAAAGCAGTGGATGTTGTTCTTTCCGACAAAGAGATCGCTTATTTGGAGGAACTGTACACTCCCCACAAACTGGTCGGTGTTATGGCTCAAAACACACGAGAAACCGCCCATCAGAAGCACATATGGTCGATCAAAAACAACTGAAAAACGGGCCGATCATTTCTAAAGACGGGAGAGGATCACGATGATCAGGCAAACCGCAGGAAGAAATCAATTAGGCAGCTTTGCACCGGAATTTGCAGAGCTGAATGACGACGTATTGTTTGGCGAAGTCTGGTATCCAAAAAACTGATTACCGTCTATACAAGAACCGCCCGAACTGTTTTCGTTCGGGCGGTTCTGGCGATATTCAAAGAACAGTTTGATCTCCCATCTGCTTGATCAGGCCTTCGCCTTTTTCTTTTGAACACCGCTCCACGCATGCATTACCAGCGCCATGGCGATAACGCCGTAGGAGATGAACACGCGGAAGTATTCGCCGATGGCCGCGTCACCGAACAGATACTTGGCGGCAGGTGGCGCAACGATGAACAGCAGATGGAACAGGATGCAGCCCAGAATGGCCTGCGCATTGGTGGCCTTGCGGATGGACGCACCGCCCACCAGAATGGCCGCGCCGGCGTAGAGGCCCACCTGTTCATGCGCGCCGTAGGTCTGGAACGCGCCCATGTTCTGCACGAAGATGAGCTGTCCCCAGCCCGCCAGCACCGTGGAGATCATGATGGCGATCAGGCGAACGCGATCCACATGAATACCGGACGCATTGGCCACCACGCGGTTCTGGCCGACAGCGCGGAACTGCTGGCCCAAGCGGGTCTTCATGATGGCTACGTTGAACAGGCACAGCAGCCCCACCACGCCAAAGGTGATCATGGGCACCTTCACCATGGAGAACAGGTTGGCCACAACGGGGATCTGGTACAGCAGGCAGCAGGCCGCCATTGCGCCCAAAACCGCGCCGCCCTTGGCGGCCTTCATCTTCTTGCGCGCCATCATCACAACGACCGCCACGGCGATGGCCGCGCACACCACATACAGCGCGGTGCCGAAGTCCGTGCGCCAGATGCCATCCAGCGCGTACTTGATGCCGCCGCCAGAGCCGCTGGTGAGGTCGATGGTATTGGCAACGCCGGTGGAGCCCTTGATGACCAGACCGGGCGTATTCAGCGGGATCAGGTTGCCGAAGATGAACAGGAACAGCAGCTGATACAGGCCGTTGGCAAAGTAGCCAAGGATCAGGCCGCCGATCATTTCCTGCCCCTTCATCTTGTTGAGCAGCTTGCCGATCAGGAAGCCGAAGATCCCAGCGATCGGCACCGTCATGAGCATCGCCAGCAGGAAGCCGGGCACGCCGCCCACGCCCCACTCGATCACCCACAGCACGCTGATCTGCGCAGCCATGGCGCCGATGGTGATGGCAAAGTTGATACCCATGCCGGCCACGATGGGAATGATGAGCGCCAGCACGATGAAGGCATTGCGGCTCAAACGGCCGAACAGTTCATAGATGACATAGGCCACGGACTGGCCGGAAAAGGCCATGCACACCACGCACAGCACCACAAACATGATGGTTACAGCGTTGTTGCGCGCAAAGGTGCGCAGATCAAACGTTCTCTTTTGCTTATCCACGCGAGCCACCTCCAGACTTGGTCAGCGCATACAGAATGATACCGTTGGAGATCAGGATGCGCAGCGTTTCGGAAATGGTGGAGCCGGGCACCAGCACATTGGCCACGGGCATGCCCAGCGTCAGCACGCCCTGGAACAGGAATGTACCGATCAACACATGGCTGATCTTGCAGCGGGTGGTGGAAGCACCGCCGATGAGAATGGCCGAAGCAGCAATGAAGCCCATCTGACGCGGCGCGGTATACAGCTGCATGAAGCCGTAGGACTGTGAATACACCAGAATACCCACGGCGCCCAGCATGGTGGACAGCACCGTGCCCACGATGCGCATGCGATCCACATTGATGCCTGTAGCCTCGGCAAAGCGGGGATTATTACCGACCGCCTGCATGGCGACGCCGGTCTTGGAGCGGCTGAACAGCCACACCAGCAGGCACATCAGCAGCATGAACAGGATCAGGCCCGTCGGCACCGTGAAGTTGCCGATGTTGAAGGCCAGCAGGTCATCCAGAATGTGACGGAAGTTGGTGGAATCCAGACCGATGGTGTTGCGCAGACCCGTGCCCAGCGGCCAGCGCAGCTTCAGGCTCTTGAAGGGAAGCACCAGCCACGCGATGCACATCAGGCTGACGATGGAGAAGCCCACATAGGTGGTCACGCCCATCTCCTCGCCCTTGAGGCGGTTGAGCAGCTGTGCGTACAGCCAGCCAGCCACAGCGGCGATCAGCACGCCCACCAGAATGGCGAACAGGAAGCCACCCCAGCCGGGGATGCCCAGCTCGATGGTCAGCAGGCCGCCGATCAGGCCGGCCACCAGACCGATGGGCAGGCCCAAGTTCAGCGCGATGCCGCACTGGATGCCCGGCACCATGGCCAGCACCATGATGGAGTTCATGCCCATGCGCACCACCGTGTTGCTGAGCAGCGTGGGCAGATCCAGATCATACAGCAGGCTCATGAAGCACAGCAGGATGAAGAACAGGCCGATGATGACGCGCGGCACGCCCAGCTTGGCGATGAGCAGCTCGCTGAACAGCACCGTCAGCGCCGCCACCAGCAGGCCCACGCCGCCAAAGATCAGGTCATCGGCGTAGCGCACCATGAAGGCGGACACCTTGTTGTCCAGCGCGCTGCCGCTGCCGGCATCGGTGTAGCGGTCATACTGCACGGTAAAATCGTCGCCCGCCTGATAGACGATATTGGCGATGGTGCCCTTCAGGGTCGTCAGCGCCTCGTCGTCCATCACAGGGTAGATGCCCTTGAGCGCTTCGCCCACGGCCAGATATGCTTCGTCAGCTTTCTGGTTCAGGGCGAGCATGCTTTCCGTTGCCGTAAAGCCGGACATATCCACCGTGACGCTGATCTCCTCGCTCACGTCCTGACCGGCGGCGATCTTTTCTTCGCGCTCGGCTTCTTCCGCAGCCAGCGCAGCTTCATAGTTTGCATCGATATACGCCTGTTCCGCAGCAACGCGCTCATCCTCATAGGCCTTGAGTGCTTCGGCGTATCCGTCCACCGCGGTCTCCAGCGCCGCGGTATCGATGGCGGAGTAATCCGTTGACGTGCTGGAATACTTGGCGCGGGTCTCCTCCTCCGCTTTGGCAACCGCCTCGCGGATGGCGCTCATGCCGCCGCCCTCAGCCTTGGCCTTGGCGGTAGCTTCCTTCTTGGCGATGGCAACATAGCTTTCCACCACGCCTTCGCCTGTAGCGTCCAGCAGCATGCGGATGCGCAGCGTGTTGAGAATGGCCTGACCCTGCTGCGCTTCGCGGCGGGGCAGATTCACAGCGCCCAGCGCCAGCAGCACCACAGAGGCGATGGCCAGCACCAGTGCAATGATGCGTTTGGTCTTGGACTGGGTCATGCTTCGCCATCTCCTTTCTCCACATGTTCAGAGGGCTTGATGCCGCTCATGGCCAGACCGAAGTCCGCATCGGAAGCGTCGGGCGCAAGGATATCCACCAGCTTGCCCTCGCTCACGATGGCGATGCGGTCGGCTACGCTGCGCAGCTCCTGCAGCTCGGAGGAGACCATCACGATGGTCATGCCCCTTTCGCGGTTGAGCCGGATGAGCGTTTCCAGCACCAGCTTCTTCGCGCCGATGTCGATGCCGCGCGTCGGCTCGGACACGAACAGGAAGCGCGGATTCATCACCAGCGCGCGTGCGATGCACACCTTCTGCTGGTTGCCGCCGGACAGCGTGCCCGCATGCTGCGTGGGGCCGAAGCAGCGGATGTCCAGCTCCTCGATCATCTGGTTGGCCACATCGCGGATGGCTTTGCTGTCCTTCAGGGTAAAGATGCCATACTTCTTCAGGTATTCATCCTTGATCTGCATGGCGTTGAAAACGATGTTGTCCTCGATGGGCTGATCCAGCAGCAGGCCCACGCCTTTGCGGTCCTCGCTCACCATGGCGATGCCGGCGCGCAGCGCGTCGCCCGCAGAACCCAGCTTCAGCTTCTCGCCAAACAGCTCCACATCGCCCTGCGCATCATACAGGCTCATGATGCCGTTGGGAATGCCCAGCTTGCCCTGACCGGCCAAGCCGCCAATGCCAAGGATCTCGCCCTCGTACACATCAAAATCCACACCGTGTACTTCTTCACCGGCCATATCCACGTGCAAGTCTCGCACCTTCATGGCCACGTTGCCCTTCGGGGCGGGGCGGTTGTCGTGCTCCACCATGGCCTCGCCCTTGCGGCCGATCATCAGCTCCGCCAGCTCGGTGATGGTGGTGTCCTTCGTTTGACGGGTGGCGGCCAGCTTGCCATCGCGCAGAATGGTGATGGAATCGGAGGCGGCCATTACCTCGTCCAGACGGTGGGTGATGAAGATGATGGCGATACCGCTGGCGGCGATCTGCTTCATCACGGAGATCAGCTGCGTGGCCTCGCTCTCAGTCAGCACAGCCGTGGGCTCGTCAAACACTAGCAGCTTCACGCCGGTCTTGTCGATCTCGCGGGCGATCTCCACAAACTGCATGTAGCCCACGGGCATGCCATGCACGCGGGTGTATTCGTCAATATTCATTCCCACGCTGTCCAGCGCCTTGCGCGCATCGCTCGCCATGGCCTTGGTATCCAGCGTTTCCAAGTTCTTGCCCAGAATGCGGCTGAACAGGTTGGGGTGGGTGATCTCACGGTTCAGCTTGATGTTTTCCGTCACGGTGAAACCGGGCAGCAGCATAAACTCCTGATGCACCATGCCGATGCCCTTGAGCATGGCATCGTGGGGAGACATCACGCGGGTCGCTTCGTCGTTCAGCAGCACTTCGCCCTCGAAGCCGCCGGTGCTGTGGATAACAGGCATGCCAAACAGCACGTTCATCAGCGTGGATTTGCCCGCGCCGTTTTCGCCCAGCAGGGCATGGATCTCGCCGGGGCGCACAGACAGGGATACATCGCTCAGAACGGTGTTCTCACCATAGCGCTTGCTGATGTTTTTCATTTGCAGTACATACTCTGCGCTCAATCTGAGAACCTCCTTTGGTGTAAAATGGAAAAAAGGATCGTCGCAGGGGTCGAAAGCATAGCCCCTCTGACGATTCTTTTTCAAGCATTCAAAAAGGCTAACATAGACAGGGATAGGCCCGCCCGGGATGCGGGCGGGCCTGAAGCCTGAAAGCTGACTGCTTACAGATTACAGGTAATCGTTGAAATCGATGGGAGCCAGCAGGATGGTGTAGTAGTTGTCGAAGGTGGTGCCTTCGGCGTTGGTGTAGTTGGCAACCTTCGCGCCGGGGATCTTGGCGTCGAACATGGCAGCCAGCTTGGCGCCGTCGTTGCGATCAGTGATCTCGCCGTCGATGTAAGCCTTGGCATACTCAACGCCGATCTCGATGATGGTCATGGCAACGGGGGAAGCCCAAGTGGAGAAGCGGCCCACGGCGTCATGCTCAGCCAGCTTGGCAGCGATGGCCTTCAGAGCAGCCTCATCGTCGCCGCCGATGGCCAGTTCAAGGCCCAGCGTGGCGGGGAAGGCATGATAGGGGCTGGGGCAGCAGGGCTGCGGATAGTACGCATTGGGCTGATCCAGCACGGCGGTCTGCAGAGAGGGCTGCATGCCGCAGTTGGTGGTGAAGAAAGCAACCTTCTTGCCTTCGTACTTGGCCATCTGCTGGGGCACATCCTCCAGGATGAACTGCTGAGAAGCGGACAGGCCGGCTTCAGCAGTGGGGTCGGGAGCGGTCACGTCGACCAGCTCGATGCCCAGAGCATCGGCGTTGGCCTGCAGCAGCTCATGACGGCCCACGATCAGCTCCATCGCCATGTGACGGGGGAAGGAGTAGTGGATGAACACGTCAATGCCCCACTCGGCGCACTTTTCCATGATGGAATCGCCCTGGGCCACTTCGTCGGCATACATGACAATGTCAGCAGCGCCGGCGATGACGGCGGGGTCTTCCTGAGGAGTACCGGCGATGAACAGCAGGTCCTCGCGGCCCATCTCACGGATCTTCTGGATGGCGGGGGTAGCGCCGGGCACGGCCTGGCACATCACGATGGCCTTCACGTCAGGATCGGCGGCAAAGGCGACCAGCTTGGAAACGGTGGTTTCCTGCTCGGACATGAAGTTGTCGGGATAGGTATCGGTCACGATGTGATCGGCGCCCCAAGTGGCGACGGCCTTTTCAGCAGCGCGGAATTCTTCCTCGCCCTGAGACACGGTGCCGGTCAGGATGGCGATCTTCCAGGTGCCTTCATCAGCCATGGCCACGGCGGTCATGGAGAGCAGCATGGCGACAGCCAGAATCATGCTCAACAGTTTCTTCATAATGGTTCCTCCTTGTTATAATGGAATCGAACGTTGCCGTCCGTTGCAAACGAGAGGGACCATTTGGCAATGATCATATCATTGCCAAAGAGGGCCGGCCCTCTTTGCGGCGGATGGAATGTTGCTATTATACCACACTTTATCGCAGCAGCACAAGTGAATATGCATGAACTGTTTTGAAAGCGTCAAAACCGCCAAACCCTTTATTTGAAAAGGGTTGGCGGTTTTTTGCAGAAAGATTGTTTTGGAAAAACAGGAAAAAAACATCCCGTTTCGATCCCAGAGACGGCAAAATGCTGCATTTTTACACAGCCAACTTGCATACCAGTCAGCCTCTGCGCCAGATGGCGGGGTGGAACAGCACCAGAATGGGGAACAGTTCCAGACGGCCGCACAGCATCAGTATGCTCAGAATGATCTTGGACACCGGGCTGAAGGATGAAAAATTCCCCGCAGGCCCCAGCGCGCCGAGGCCGGGCCCCACGTTGCACACGCAGGTCACCACGCCCGTGAAGTTCTCCACAAAGCCGTTCGTACCATCCAGCGATACCGCCAGCATGCCCAGCAGCACCAGCAGCATGTAGGTCATGCCAAATGTGAGCACCTGCGCCAGCATGCTCTCCTCCACGCCCTTGCCCTCAAAGCGCACCACCTGCACCTTGCGCGGCTGGAATGTGTGGCGGATCTCCCGGCGGGTGATCTTGCACAGCAGCGCCACGCGCACCACCTTCATGCCGCCTGCAGTGGAGCCCGCGCACGAGCCCACAAACATCAGCAGCACCAGCACCGTTTTTGCCGCCTCCGGCCACAGGTCAAAATTGGTCGTAGCATAGCCGGTGGTGGACATGATGGACGCCGTTTGGAATGCGCCGTAGCGCAGCGCGCGGAAGAAGCCGCCGTATTGCGGCAGGATGACCAGCGCCACCAGCAGCGTCGCGCCGCCGTAGATGCCCAGGAACCAGTGCAGCTCCTCACTTTTCAGCGCGCCCTTCCAGTCGCCGATCAGCACGCGGTAGAACAGGGCAAAGTTCACGCCGAACAGCACCATGAACACCGTGATGACGATATCCACCGCAGCGCTGTTAAACGCGCCAACACTCGCGCCGTAATTGCTGAAGCCGCCGGTGCCGGCCGTGCCAAGGGCGTGAATGGCGGCATCGTAGGCATTCATGCCGCACAGCAGCAGCGCCACGAATTCAATCATCGTCATCACGCCATAAATGACGTAGAGGATCTTGGCGCTGTCGCCTAGTTTGGGCACGATCTTGCTAAAGCTGGGGCCGGGGCTTTCCGCCCTCATCAGGTGGGACGTGCGCCCCGTCATTTTGGGCAGCAGCGCCAGCGTGAGCACCAGCACGCCCATGCCGCCGATCCAGTGGGTGAAGCTGCGCCAGAACATGATGCCGTGCGGCATGTCATCCACCACCGGCATAACGGTCGCGCCCGTGGTGGTAAAGCCGCTGACAGCCTCGAAGTAAGCGTCGGCAAAATGCGGGATCACACCGCTGAACAGAAACGGCAGCGCGCCGAAGGCGCTGAGCAGCACCCACCCCAGCGCCACCGTCACAAAGCCTTCCCTCGCGCGCAGGTTGGTATCGCGCGGACGCGCCAGCAGCCATGCAGGCAGCCCGAACGCCGCCAGCAGCAGCATCGTCGCCCCCAGCGCCGCGCTATCGCCATCGCCATAAAGAAAGGAAACAAGCAGAGACGGGGCCATGGCCGCCGCCTCGATCAGCAGGATCGCGCCCAGCAGGCGCACAAGCAGTCTTCTGTTCATTTGTGAATGACCTCATTCAAATCGCTGATGCCGCTTTCGCAGGCGATGATCACCACGCTGTCGCCGCTCTCGATGTGGTCGTTGCCGAACGGAACGATCACCCTGCCGTGCCGCACGATCACGGCCACCAGTGTGCCGGGGCGCATGGTGAGATCCTTGAGCGTGATGCCGATATACGGATCCGTATGGCGGGCGATAAACTCCAGCGCCTCCGCCTTGCCGCCCACCAGTTTATACAGCCGCTCCACCTTGGTGCCGGTTGCGTTTTCTCTGGCGCGCACATAGCGCAGGATGTTGGCGCAGGTGATCTCCTTGGGGCTGACGATGGAATCCAGCCCCATGGCGCTGATGATATCCGCATATGCCACGCGGTTGTTTTTCACCACCACTTTCGGCACCCCCTGCCGCACGGCGTACAAGCCGGTCATCAGGTTTTCCTCGTCGCGGTTGCTCAGCGCCACAAAGGCATCCATCTGGTTCAGGCCCTCCTGCGACAGCAGCTCCTGATCGGTGCCGTCGCCATAGATCACGTTCACATCCGGCAGCGCCTCGCTCAGGCTCTGCGCCTTCTGTTCGTTGATCTCCGTCATGCTCACATGGATCCCCATGGGCACGATCATGCGCGACAGGTAGTAGCTGATCCGCCCGCCACCCAGCAGCATCACATTCTTCACGCGCAGCGAATTCTTGCCCAGGTAGCGGAAATAAGCCGTGATAGTGACCATATCGGCGGCCACATGCACACGGTCGTCCGCCTGGATCACAAAATCGCCATTGGGGATGAACACCTCTCCCCCACGCTCCACCGCAGCATACAGCACCTGCGGAATGCCACGCAGCTTGTGGCTGATCTCCCGCAGCGGAAGCCCTACCACGGCGTCCTTTTCATGGGCGCGGAACTCCACCATTTCCACGCGGCCCTTGGCGAAGCTTTCGATATTGCTGGCAAAGGGGAAACGCAGCAGGCGGCTGATCTCCAGCGCGGTGGCGCGCTCCGGGTTGACCGCCAGATCGATGCCCAGATCGCGCTGCAGCATGGTGAGGCTTTCGTTGTATTCGGGGTCGCGGATGCGGGCGATGGCATACTTGGTGCCCAGCCGCTTGGCCATGAGGCAGCACAGCATATTGATCTCATCGCCCGCCGTCGCCGCGATGATGATATCCGCCTTGTCCGCGCCGGCCTCCACCAGCGTGGAAGCATTGGCGCCGTTGCCGCGCACGCACATCACATCCAGCGTGTCCTCGCTACGCTTGAGCACCTCATCGCTGCGGTCCACGATCACCACATCGTGCGCTTCGCGGGCCAGATGCTCCGCAATGGTATGGCCAACCTTGCCGTCGCCCACCACAAGGATTCGCATAATGTCTTCCTCCAGAAAGATTTCAAAATTCGATCAGAAAGGAACAAATTCCCGTCCAGCATTATAGCATAACGCACTGGAAAAGCAAAGAATGGACAGATTCTTAACCATGTCTTTGCAGGCTGCACCATTCGGTCACCATTCGTCCGCCAAAATGTTTTTTGGATACAAGCGGGTTGACAAGCGGGCGTATGACCGAGTAAAATAAAAAATGCAGAAAAAGTACAGGAGTGGTTCGCATGTTGCCCATGTCCCTTGGCCCTGCGGTGGAAAGCAAGCCCATCCGCGAAATCGCTTACGAAACGCTCAAGCACGCCATCATCACCGGCGAGCTGCCCGCCGGCTCCCGCATTGTGGAAACCGAATACGCCGAGCGCATGCATATCAGCCGCACGCCCTTGCGCGAGGCGCTGCGTAAGCTGGAACGCGACGGACTGGTGGAATACATGCTGCGCCGCGGCGTAGTGGTGCGCGCCTTTACGCTGGCCGATGTGGAGGAGATCTACACCATCCGCAACGCGCTGGAAATGCTCACCCTGCCCGCCATCATCAAAAACGCCACCGCAGAGGATATCCGCCGGCTGCGCGCCATTCTGGACGAGATGGATCCTCTGGACGCCAACAACGACGTGGCCGCGCTGTCGCCCCGCGCCCGCAAATTTCACTCCGAATTGACCGCGATCTCCGGCCTCAAGCGCACCATCCGCGCCATCGAAGGCCAGGACGAATACATCACCCGCTTTTCGGCGCTGGCCATCGCCAAGGAAAACCGCCGCTCCGCCGCCCACGCCGAGCACCATCAGCTGATGGATCTGGTGGAGGCGCGCGATCTGGAAGGCTTCACCGCACTGATGCGCAAGCACATCGAGCGCAGCAAACAGACCTGTCTGGAAGCGCTGGCCGAACGGCGCTGACCCCTCCTTCACAGCCGCATTTTCACATCATCCAACACAACCCCGCCCCCCTCCGCCCGCGCTGAGGAATGAGGGCGGGGTTTCGTATTGTGATGTTTTCCATGCTGGACAGAAAAATGTCAGAGCATATAGTCACGGATGTGCCGCTATAATGGACTTCACCCGGTCAAGTTGAGTCTTTTCCCGTATAGGAGTTTCGCCATCTCATCAATTACACTAGCTTTCTGCCCCACTTGTCACGGGCATAGTCGAAATCATCTCCTGTCCGTGATCATTCCTGCTGCGCTTCCTCCACTGCTGCTTCGGCGGCTTCCAGGGCCTCGTAGAGCGCGTCGGTCCGCTCCTGCTCGGCACGATACGCCTCGCCGATGCGCAGTGCTTTTTCATTATCGCCGTAAGTAGCGGGATCCGCCAGCAGCGCTTCCATTTCAGCGATGCGCTGCTCGTTCTGCTCGATGGCTTCCTCTGCTTTTTTCACCTGAGCCTTCAGCTCGCGGATGCGGGCAGAAAACTGCCGGTCGCGCTTGCGCTCGCGTAGGATGGCGGTCTTCGTCACCTCGCCGCTGGCTGCCACAGGCGGAACAGGGCGGTTGCGCTTTTCAATGTAATCATCGAAATTGCCCAAGTATTCCGTCATGCCATCGGCGTTCATCACCATCACACGGTCTGCAAAACGGTTGATAAAATAACGGTCGTGGCTGATGGCCAGAATTGTGCCGGGGAAATCCTGCAGAGCGTCCTCCAGCACTTCGCGGCTGTCCATGTCGAGGTGGTTGGTCGGCTCGTCCAGCAGCAGAAAATTGTCCTTCTTCAGCATCAGCTTGGTCAGCGCCACGCGCCCGCGCTCGCCGCCGGAGAGGCTCTGAATGGTGTCGAACACATCGTCTCCGCTGAACAGGAACATGCCCAACGCGCCGCGCACCTTGCTCTGCTCCATGGTGGGAAAGCTGTTCCACACTTCATCCAGCACAGTATTGGCAGGATCGAGCGATTGCTGATGCTGATCGTAGTAACCCACATCGATGTTGGTGCCGTACTTGACGCTGCCGCAATCCGGCGCCATCTGGTTCATGAGGATCTTGAACAGCGTGCTCTTGCCCACGCCGTTGGGGCCGATCAACGCCACCCGATCGCCCGTGCGCATTTTGAAGGACACATTTTCAAACACCGGCCTGCCCTCGAAGGTCTTTTGCAGATCCTTCACCTCCAGCGCATCCTCGCCGCTGCGTCTGCGCGCGTCAAAGCTGAAATGCACCTGATGCTCCTCCACGGGCTTTTCCAGCCGTTCAATGCGATCCAGCCGTTTCTGACGGCTTTCAGCCGCCTTGATGCTCTTTTCGCGGTTGAAGCTGCGGTAACGCTCGATGATGGCCTTTTCGCGCTCGATTTCCTTCTGCTGCAGATGATACGCCTTCATGCGCGTTTCAAAATCTGCGGTGCGCTTGCGCATATACTCGGTATAGTTGCCCGAAAACTTGATCATCTTGCCGCCCAAGATCTCGCCCATGGTGTTGCACACATGGTCCAGAAAATAGCGGTCATGGCTGATGAGCAGCAGCGATCCTTTATATTCCGTCAAATAATCCTGCAGCCACTCGATCGCTTCGAGATCCAGATGGTTGGTGGGTTCGTCCATCAGAATGATATCCGGCTTCTGCAGCAGCAGCTTAGCCAGCGAAAGCCTTGTGCGCTCGCCGCCGGACAGGGTGCCCACCACACGGTCGTGCATGTCCTGCCCCAACCCTAGACCATTGAGCACGCCCAGCATCTTGCCTTCATAAGCGTAACCCTCCGCCTCGTTGAAGCGATCCAGCAGCTTTTGATAATCCTGCGTCAGGCGCAGCGCTTCATCGGGATCGTTGTTGGCCTCCATCTGCTTTTCCAGCTCACGCAGGCGTTTTTCCATGGCGATCTCGTTTTCAAAAATGCGCAGCAGCGCGCCCCACACCGTATCAGTGAGGGCGATATCATCCACCTGTGCCAGATAGCCTACGCGCAGGTCGCGGTTGCGGTGGATCATGCCGCCATCGGCTTCCACTTCGCCGGTGATGATGCGCATGAGCGTGGTCTTGCCGCAGCCGTTCACGCCCACCAGCCCCATCTTCTCGCCCTCCTGCAGGCTGAAAGAAACGCCCTTGAGCACTTCATGCGAGCCAAAGCCCTTGATAATATCCTGAACCGAAATGAGAATCATCGGCGTCGTTCCCCTTCGCAACATGCTGAAATGGCTGCATACAGCCATTAAATAGTATATCATAACTCTTCTGAATGCAAAAGACCCGTCTCGATGTGTTCTTTGTGCAGTCAAATCATACAAACATTCAAAAAACATTTGTTTCATGCATAAAAGGTTGACTTTATTCTTATTTTGTGTATAATTATTCACATCCTAAGAATCATCATTTAGACGGAGGTAAGAACGATGAAGAAACTGACCGCGGTTCTCCTGTCCATGGTACTGGTACTGAGCATGATGTGCGCCGCAAACGCTGACTCGCTGAGCGACATTAAG
Source organism: uncultured Oscillospiraceae bacterium (assembly GCA_964504385.1). Classification (GTDB taxonomy): domain Bacteria; phylum Bacillota; class Clostridia; order Christensenellales; family Aristaeellaceae; genus Limiplasma. The sequence continues at coordinate 4,891 of CAZDEF010000020.1, read as the reverse complement.
GAAAAAGGCCAGTTGATCGTTGGCGCCTCTGTGGCCTTTCCCCCGTATGAATTTTACTATACCGATCCCGAAACCGGTGCAGAAGAGCTGGCCGGCTTTGACATGAAGCTGGCGCAGGGCATTGCCGATCATCTGGGTGTGGAACTGGTGGTTGCCGATCAGAGCTTTGCCGGTCTGATCACCGCCCTGCGCGCTGGTGAGATCGACATGATCATTTCCGGCATGGCTATCCGGCCCGACCGTCTGGAAGTGGTGGATTTCTCCGATCCCTACTACACCGGCGGCCAGATCCTGATGGTGCGCGCTGAGGATGAGCCTTCCATTAAAACGCCTGAGGACATGACCGGTAAGACCATAGCCTGCCAGATGGGATCGCTGCAGGTGGGCATCATGGAAGAACAGTTCGCCATGGCGCAGCAGGTCGTTATGGAGAAGATCCCCCTGATGATCCTTGATCTGGTCCAGGGTACGGTGGACGGCGTGCTGATCACCGATCTGGTCGCCAAAACCTACATGACTCTCAATCCCGGCAAGCTGGCCATCAGCGGATGCCCCATCAGCTACGACACCACCGGCGGTTGCGGCGTAGCCGTAGCCAAGGGTGATAACGAAGCCCTGCTGGCTGAAGTGAATGCCTACATTGCGCAGGTAAAAGCGGACGGCACCTTCGACAGCTGGATCGAGACCTCCGTTGCTCAGAACGCCTCTCTGCTGGATGAATAACGGCTCATGCCCCGCCCCTTCCCCTGAGCGGGATGGGGCGGGAAACGCCGCTCATGAAGGAAAGGAAGAGACCCATGATCAATTTCGCCAAGATTTGGCAGATCCTCACAACCAAATATCCGGCGTTTCTGGAAGGCGTGAGCGTCACTTTGGAGCTCGCGTTTTTTACAGTTCTGTTCGGTTCGCTGCTGGGGCTGGTGGTGGCTGTTTTCCGCCGCACGCGCATCCTGCCCCTGCGCTGGATCATGAATGCATATGTTGCCTTCATCCGTGGCACGCCGCTGCTGGTGCAGGTGCTGCTCATCGTATACGGCTTGCCCCAGCTGGGCGTGAAGCTGCCCCGCATGACCATGTGCGTGCTGGCGCTGGTCATCAACTCCGGCGCTTATATGGCCGAGCTCATCCGCGCCGGCCTGCAGTCCGTGGAACGTGGGCAGGTGGAGGCTGCTGAATCGCTGGGAATGACCAACACCCAGTGCATGGTACACATCATTCTGCCGCAAGCCATCAAGGTCACGCTGCCGGCCATGGGCAATGAATTCGTTGCGATCATCAAGGAATCGTCCATTCTGTATGCCGTGGGCGTGTACGAGCTGACCTATCAGGCCTATAAGCTGGCCAGTGTGAACTATTACTACATTGAAACGCTGATCGTGGCGGCCTTCATTTATTTCATCCTGACCTACGCCGCGACGGGTCTGCTGAAGCTGCTGGAGAGGAGAATGCGCCGTGGTGACAACAAAGTGCTTTGATTCCGGTTCCCGCACCGATGTGCTGGTGCAGGTGCGCGGCCTGAAAAAGGATTTTGGCAAACTGAGGGTTCTGAAGGGGATCGACCTGAACGTACACAAGGGCGACGTGATCGTGCTGATCGGCCCGTCCGGCAGCGGAAAATCCACCCTGTTGCGCTCGCTCAACCTGCTGGAAAAACCCACTGATGGACAGATCCTGTTTGAAGGCAAAGACCTGACCAAGGCCAAAACGGCCGAGCTGTGCAGCATGCGCGAGCGCATGGGCATGGTGTTTCAGCAGTTCAACCTGTTTCCGCATCTCAAGGTAAAGGACAACCTGACCATTTCTCCCCGCAAGGTGAGCAAGGTATCTCCAGCCGATGCGGAAGCCAAAGCGCGCAAGCTGCTGGAACGTGTCGGGCTGGCAGACAAATGGGATGAATGGCCTGATAAGCTCTCCGGCGGGCAGAAGCAGCGCGTTGCCATCGTGCGTGCACTGGCCATGGATCCGGACATGATGCTTTTTGACGAGCCCACCAGCGCGCTCGATCCCGAAATGGTGGGCGAGGTGCTGGACGTGATGAAGCACCTTGCGCAGGAGGGCATGACCATGGTGGTGGTGACGCACGAGATGCGTTTTGCCCGCGAGGTGGGCAGCTATGTGCTGTTCTTGGACGATGGTGTGATCCTGGAAGCAGGCACGCCGGAAGAACTGTTCGATCATCCCAAAGAGAAACGCACGCAGGATTTCCTGCAGAAGGTGCTGTAAAGGAGGCTCCCCATGCTGACTTCTCCCCTCGATACCCTGAAAAAATACATCGACCAGCCCAGCGGTTCGTTTGATACCGATGACGTGGCTGCAGTGGCCGCAATGTTTCAGGCTGATTTCGAATCGCTCGGTTTTCAGGTGCAAAAGCATCAAGGTCCCAAGTTCGGCCCTGCGCTGGAATGCACCATTGGAACCGGCGAAAAGCAACTCATGCTGCTTGGCCACATGGACACAGTGTTTCCCCACGCGCTTCATGTGCCTTTCCATGACAATGGCGACGGCACAGCGATGGGCTCCGGCGTAAGCGACATGAAGGGCGGCATCGTCATCATGCTCTATGCGCTGCAGCAAGCGCTGCCCGCGATCGACCTGAGCCGCTATACCATCCGCGTCCTTCTCAACCCGGATGAGGAAGCCGGTTCCTGCGACAGTGAAGGACTCATCCTACAGAACGCTGCCGCCAGCTTTGGCGTGTTGAGTTTTGAACCGTCCGGTGTGCCGCAGCGCCTCACCTGCGCGCGCAAGGGGGTAACGAATGTGACCGTTTCCTGCACGGGCATTCCCGGGCATGCAGGCGCGCAGTACAAGGAATGCGCCTCGGCTATTCAAAACCTGTGCGCCCAGCTGATGAAGCTGTACACTCTGCGCGACGATACGCGCGATCTTTCCTTCAATGCCGGCGTCATCTCGGGCGGTACGGCGGAAAACGTGGTTGCGCCCAGTGCCAGCTGTAAAGGGGAATTCCGCTATTACGATCAGCGCTATCAGAAGATTCTGATGGACAAGATCGTGGAGCTGTGTTCTGAAGAACCCGTCCCCGGCTGCCACACCACCGTTGCCTTCGGCGCTTCGCATCCTGCCATTGACCTGAATCCCCAAAGTCAGGTGCTGCTGGAGGCTGCGCAGGCGATCGCACGGGAGCAGGGCCGCGAGCTGCCGCACGAGCGTGTCGGAGGCGCGGGCGATATCGCTATCGCCGGGCAGACCGGCGTGGGTGTGCTGGACGGGCTGGGAATGCTCGGCGGCAAAATGCACACCGTGGAGGAATACGGTGTCATCAGCCTGATGCCCCAGCAGATCGATCTAGCCGCCAAGCTGATCCAAAAGCTGTGCTGCTGAAGCCGGATTTACACAAGCAAAAGCGAGAAGAACGGTCAGTTCTTCTCGCTTTTCTTTTTATTTACGGTTCCACAATCGTATAGCGGATCTCTGCAAGCATCTCGCCTGTGCTCTCGTCAGCGATGATACAGTAGAAGGGCTCGCCTTGCTCGATCAGGCGTTTGGCTTCCTCCTCCTCCAATTCAAACATCAGGTGCTGCCCCACGCCCGCGCCTCGCTGATGCTCCAGTTTTTCCTGCAAAGCTTCGTCCTCACTGTACCATGTGAACGTCAGTCCCTCGCAGCTGTTCCAGATCAGCCGTTCTCGCCACTTTCTCTGTTCGCTGTAGGGAAGGTCGGCTTTCTCCATGATCTCACCATAGACCGAGTGCAGAACCATGCCGTTTTCGTAAGCGATCTCACCGGCAGCGTTCAAAGGCTTGAAAGGTTTTATTTCCCCTTGTGGGAAGACATACATCAGTACCTGCCATGTGTGGCTGATGTACTCGCCCGTTGCCTCATCCTTCGTTACCAGGTGGCATTCGTACGTCCACCCATTGTCCTCCACCCCTGCTGTGTATGTCAGGCTGTTTCCATTGTTGGCAAAGCGGATGTCATCTTCCCAGCCGCCCTCTGCCGTGAACTTGCTCTTGTACCAGCTATACTCCCATTCGCCATTCCAGCCTTCGCGCAGATGATCCTTCAGCACGATGCTGACCTCTGTGCCTTCCTCCACCTGAAGCTCCCAGCTGTTTGCGCCAATGTCGATCGGCTCCGGGCTGATATCCGGCGTTTCGACGATGATGGGGCCGAGATGCAGCGTATACTGGATCGTACGGGTTTCTCCGGTAACTGTGTCCGTCAGATCACACCAGATCCGTTTTCCATCAGCCGAAGCGGGGATCTTCTGCGCAATATGCGCTGTCGGGTATTCGAAACCGGATCTCTTGCCTTCGAACCACTGCATGAAGCCAGTATCCTGTTCCACGTTGATCGTTTCATCTTCGCTGTGAAACACTGCTTTGATCCGCTCGTCGATCTCCGACAGCGTCACTTCACCATCGCCGTCGAAATCCTGAATACACATTTCATCCAGCGTTTTGCTGACCCCTGCGCGCAGCCCGACACCTGCAATCGAACCTTCGTTCACGCAGACATCCACCTCGACCCATTCTTCCGCCAGCGCACTGCCCAGCAGCGTACACAGTACCATCACCAGCACGGCGATCTTTCGCATCCCTTTTCCCTCCTCATACTGCATTCACTTATATAACGGTTTTGCATTTCCATTTCTTCCCGAGCGATGCAGAAAACCTCTCCGCATTTCTGCGAAGAGGTTTGAAGGGCAAATCCCGAAATTAGAACTTCAGGGGGTTGACCTTGATGGCGGGGCCCATGGTGGCGGTCAGGTACAGGGACTTGATATAAGTACCCTTGGCAGCAGCGGGCTTGGCCTTGTTGATCGCATCCATCAGAACCTGCAGGTTCTCGCCCAGCTTTTCGGCGCCAAAGGAGGCCTTGCCGATGGGGCAGTGGATGATAGCGGTCTTGTCCACGCGGTACTCAACCT